>JBDHRG010000083.1:0-16243 GCA_039807445.1 Candidatus Competibacteraceae bacterium | reverse complement strand
GATCGTCGCCCTCGGCTATCCGATCGCGGCCCTCACGCCGAACCGGATCGCCTCGGTCCGCGCAGCAAGGCGAAGCGTGACATCATTTCGAATCATCTGATGGCATCAAGGTGCGGCCATGGCAAACGTCAGCTTGCGCGGTCCCGACGAGGAGACCGTCATGCGGCTGAAGGAAGAAGCCGATCACCGGAGGGTCGGCATGAATGCCTTGATCCTGCAGCTGGTCCGAAAAGGCGTGGGCTTGCGGGCGGAGGGGCCGCGGCGGCCCCTCCATCACGATCTGGACCACTTGGCCGGTACCTGGAGCCCTGAAGAGGCCGATGGGTTCCTGGCGGCGACGGCGGTGCGCCTCGGCGATGGCCTCGGCCGGCTGCGCGGCGGGCGCTTCCCGTTCGATTCCGAGGCGCTCGACAAGCTGCTCGGCTGGGCCTGCTACTCGCCGGCGCGGCTCCAGGCCGAGCTCGGCTGGGCGCCGCGGGTGGCGCTGGCCGAGGGGTTGCGCGGGATGCTCGGAGATGTGAAGCGTGCGGCGTGAAGGTGATGTTGATCACGAGCTCAGGTCGAGCCGCGCCCGGCATCGCCCTCGCGCCGCCCCATCCCCTCGGCGAGGAAGGTCGCGACCAAGGTGTTCATGCTGACGCCCTCCTGCCGTGCGCGGGCAGCGAGCCGTGCGTGCAGCGTCTTCGGCAGCCGCGCCACGAATTTGCCCGAAGCACCACTGCTGCTGGGCTTGGGCACCGGGTGCCCCAGCTCTTCCAGCGTCGCGATCACCGCAGCCAAGGCCTCTCGACCGTTGACGATCCCTCTTCCGGCGTCTCGCCGTCGGAGATGCACTCGTTGAAGTCCGAGTAGCTGATCAGGTAGCCACCGCCTTCATCGGGCGCTAGCGGGCGGATCTCGAACGGGTACTGACTCAGGTCGCGCATGGCTCAGACCTCCACGAAGGCAACGAACTTATACCAAGCTTCTCCCTCCAGCCGACATGTCATCATGGGCGGATCGGACACCGTAGAGGGCCAGGCGCATCGGTGCGTTCTTCCTGCCCGATTTGCCTACAATGCAATCCTTGATTGCAGTAGGAAAATCTTATGGCCAACCTGACCATCCGTAAGCTCGACGAAACCCTCAAGGCCAGGTTGCGCCTGCAAGCCGCCCTGCACGACCGATCGATGGAAGAGGAGGCGCGGCAGATCCTGCAGCAGGCGCTCGCGCGGCCCGCTCAGGGCGAGGGACTCGGCACGCGAGTGGCGCGACGCTTTGCCGCTGCGGGCGGTGTCGATCTTCCGCAGGCGCCCCGCTCGCGACCGCGTCCGGCACCGGACTTCGGCGAGCGGGAATGATTCTGCTCGATACCAACGTCCTGTCGGAGTTGATGCGTCCGAGCCCGGCGGCTCGGGTGCTCGTGTGGCTCGACCGGCAGGCGGAAGTCGAGGTATGGGTCAGCGCCATCACCCGGGCCGAGATCGCCTTGGGCTTGGCGCTGCTGCCCGACGGCAAGCGCAAGACAGCACTCGCCGAGGCTGCCGAGCAGATGTTCCGCGAGGACTTCAGCGGCCGTTGTTTGCCCTTCGATGAAGAGGCCGCCGATCACTACGCCGATATCGTCGCCCGTCGCACTCGGCTGGGCCGGCCGATCGGCGTCGAGGATGCCCAGATCGCCGCGATCGCGCGGGTGAACCAGCTGAGCCTGGCCACGCGCAACCTCGAGGATTTCACCGGGATCGACGGGCTGGCGGTTGTCGATCCCTGGCGCGCCGAGGCGGCATCGGGCGATGACGATGCGAAGCCGCGTTGAGCACTGACCGGTTCGTGCGGCCTGAGCGTCGACGCAGCGTAACCGTCGCGGTTCAGGAGGAGAGGCCATGAGCATTTTGAGCGTGAGGCTGCCCGACTCGCTGCACCGGAACGTCCGGGAGTGGGCGCAAAAGGAGGGCATTTCGATCAATCAGTTCATCAGCAGTGCGGCGGCCGAAAAGCTCGCCGCACTCGCGGCCGAGGATTACCTGATCGTACGGGCGAGTCGGACCAACCGCGCCGCCTTCGAGCAGGCGCTGGCCGAAGTGCCGAACGTGCCCGATGCCTTCGACGAGGCGAAAGAGCGATAGCTTCGTCCTTGCCTGCAATGCAATCCTTGATTGCAGAGGAGGCCTCATGGCCAGCCTGACCATCCGCAAGCTCGACGAAACCCCCGAGGCCAGGTTGCGCCTGCAAGCCGCCCTGCACGGCCGGTCGATGGAAGAGGAGGCGCGGCAGATCCTGCAGCAGGCGCTCGCGCGGCCCGCTCAGGGCGAGGGACTCGGCACGCGGGTGGCGCGACGCTTTGCCGCCGCGGGCGACGTCGATCTTCCGCAGGCACCCCGCTCGTGACCGCGTCCGGCACCGGACTGAACCGCCCCGAAGCCCAGGGGTGTCGGGGCGGTTCAACCCTTGGCAGGAGCGAAGTGCGCCGCGTCGAGCTCGCGCCCCTGTTCGACCCACATTTCAGCCCCGCTCGCTCAGCGATGGGTCGCGATCCACTCCTTGAGGGCGTCGTTGATCCGTGTCTGCCAGCCGCGGCCGGTGGCCTTGAAAGCGGCCAGCACTTCAGGGTCCAGTCGCAGGGTGGTCGGCACCTTGGTAGGGGCCCGCTGCGGCCCGCGCTGCCCCGGACGCCGCGGCAGCGTCAGCTTGGCTTCGCGCCAGAAGGCGTCCACGGCGGCGGGGTCGTGCGGATCGTACGGCGTGTCGCCGACGTCGATGTCGGCGTCGGGCAGCGCCGCGAGTTTCTCCAGGTCAGTGCCCAACGGCTTCCCAGTAGCGACGTTCTTCATGCTTCACCGCCTTGCGTACAGAAACGAGGTGCGGGCCGGCGGGACGATCCACCCACACCATGAATACCACGATTCCGTAGAACAGCCCCAGGCTCTGCAAGCGCTGCTCGCCGTACGCCTCACGGGTATCCTCGACGGTCAGCATCGGCGCATCGAAGATCACTTCGCAGTCGGCCAGATCGATGTAGTGTTTGGCCAGATTGACGCGGCGCTTGGCTTCGTCCCAAGTGATCATGTCGCCAGTGTATGTACGAAAAAAGGATCGAACAAGCTTTTCGTACATACACTCTTGCAGGAGCTATGCATGTATCCCGAACTTTCGGCCGTGGTGACGGCGGGAATCATCATCATGCGGCCGAAATGCACTGCGCGATGCCTGTCGCATCCACGGCGAGCTGCCGTAACGGATCACGGTTCGTGTGGAAGGCTCAGCGGCACTCGCCGATCGAATCCGGCCGGCAGCGGCGGCGGTCGGGCCAGGTAGCGCCGCCGAGCTTGGCGCCGTCGAGCCGGGCGCCGTCGAGGCGCGCGCCGACCAGGCTGGCGTTGCTGAGGTCGGTTTCGCGCAGGTCGGCGCCTTCGAGCTCGGCGCCGTCGAGGCGCGCGCCGCTCAGGTCGGCACCGCGCAGGCTCGCGCCTTCGAGGCGCGCGCGCTGCAGGCTGGCGCGCGGCAGGCGCGCGCCGTCGAGCTTGGCGCGCTCGAGCCGCGCCTGGTCGAACCTGGCGCCGGCGAGCTCGGCACCGGTGAAGTCGGCATCCTGGAGCCCGGCCTGGTAGAACTGCGCCTCGGCCAGCTGGCTGCCGGTGAACGAGGCGCCGGCAGCCTGGATGCGCTCGAGCCGCGCCTGCGCCATCGTCGCGCCGTCGAAGCGCGCCGCGGCGGCATCGCTCGCGACCAGGCGCGCGCGGGCCAGCTTAGCGCCGCTGAGGTCGGCGCCGCCGAGCCTGGCGCGGCCGAGGTCGGCGCCCTCGAGGTTGGCGCCGGCGAGCTTCGCGCCCTTGAGGTCGACGCCTTCGAGCACCGCCTCGCGCAGCTCGGCGCCGGCGAGCTCGGCGCCGGGCTTGGCGCAGCCGTACCAGTTGACGCGCCGCGCCGGCGGGTCGTCGCAGGCGGCGTGGGCAGGACCGCCAGCCAGGGCGGCGAGCAGCATGATCAGCGGGCGCAGCGGGGCGGGCATTTGTCGTTGTTGTCGCTCGGGGTTCCGGCAGTCTAACCGCATTCGGTGCAAGCCACAGGGCGGGTAGCGCGTTGCCCGCCGCCCCCCTCGTCGCTCTGCTGTCCTCATGCCGCCTTGTCGGCGAACAGATGTGCCGCGACGTCGCGGAAGCGGCTGACGAAGTGGACGGTGAAGCCTTCGCGGATGTGCTCGGGCAGCTCGTCGAAGTCGCCGCGGTTGGCGTCGGGCAGGATCAGCTCGCTGAGGCCGAGGCGGCGCGCGGCGATCACCTTCTCGCGGATGCCGCCGACCGCGAGCACGTGCCCGGTCAGCGTCAGCTCGCCGGTCATCGCCAGCCTGCGCGGCGGCTGGTGGCGCGCGAGCGATAGCAAGGCCGAGGCCATCGTCACGCCGGCCGAGGGGCCGTCCTTGGGCGTGGCGCCCTCGGGCACGTGCAGGTGGACGAAGGCGTCGTCGAAGAAGCCTTCGGGCACGCCGAGCTCGACGGCGTGCGCGGTCAGGTACGAATACGCGATCGCCGCCGATTCCTGCATCACTTCGCCCAGGCGTCCGGTCAGCTTGAAGCCGCGGCCCTTGCCGTGCACGCGCGTCGCCTCCACCGGCAGCGTCGCGCCGCCGAGCGCGGTCCACGCCAGGCCGGTGACGACGCCGGTGCCGCGGATCGCCGCGTCGCGCGCGAACACCGGCTTGCCCAGCCAGTCGTCGAGCTTCTTGGCACCGACCTTGATCGGGCCCTGTTCGCCGTTGACGATCTTCACCGCGGCCTTGCGCACGATGCGCTCGAGCTGCTTCTCGAGGTTGCGCACGCCGGCCTCGCGGGCGTAGCCCTCGATGATCTTCTCGATCGCCGCGTCGCTGACCCTGAGCTGCTGCTTCGCCACGCCCGAGCGCTCGAGCAGCCGTGGCCACAGGTGGTGCCTGGCGATCGCGAGCTTTTCGGCGGCGATGTAGCCCGACAGACGGATCACCTCCATGCGGTCGAGCAGCGGCGCCGGGATGGTGTCGAGCTGGTTGGCGGTGCAGACGAACAGCACCTTCGACAGGTCGAAGCGCACGTCGAGGTAGTGGTCGAGGAAGTCGACGTTCTGCGCCGGGTCGAGCACTTCGAGCAGCGCCGAGGCCGGGTCGCCGCGGTAGCTGGCGCCGATCTTGTCGATCTCGTCGAGCATGATCACCGGGTTGGCGGTGCCGACCTCGCGGATCGCCTGCACGAACTTGCCCGGCATGCTGCCGATGTAGGTGCGGCGGTGGCCCTTGATCTCGGCTTCGTCCTGCATGCCGCCGACCGACAGCCGGTAGAACTTGCGCCCCAGCGCCTCGGCGATCGAGCGCCCGATCGAGGTCTTGCCGACGCCGGGCGGGCCGACCAGCAGCACGATCGAGCCGCCGACCGAGCCCTTCAGCGCGCCGACGGCGAGGAACTCGAGGATGCGGTCCTTGACGTCGGCCAGGCCGTCATGGTCGCGGTCGAGGATCGCGCGCGCGTGCGCCAGGTCGAGCTGGTCGCTCGAGTGCACGCCCCAGGGCAGGTCGGTGATCACGTCGAGGTAGTTGCGCGTGACCGCGTACTCGGGCGATCCCGACTCGAGCACCGAGAGCTTGTCGAATTCCTCTTCGATGCGGCTGCGCGCCTTGTCCGGCAGGACCTTACCCTCGAGCCGGGCGCGGAAGCGCTCGGTCTCGGCGGTGCGGTCGTCCTTGGAGATACCGAGTTCCTTCTGAATCGCCTTCAGTTGCTCGCGCAGGAAGAACTCGTGCTGCTGTCTGCTGATCTTCTCCTCGACCTGCTCGCGGATCTGGCTCTGCAGTTTGGCGACCTCGACCTCCTTCTTCATCAGCACCAGGACTTTCTTCATCCGCTCGAGCACCGGCGCGGTGGCGAGCACGTCCTGCAGCTCGTCGCGGGTCGCGGTGGTCATCGCCGCGGCGAAGTCGGCGAGCGGCGAGGGCTCGTGGGTGTTGAAGCGGTTCAGGAAGAACTTCAGCTCTTCGGCGTACAGCGGGTTGTGCGGCAGCAGCTCCTTGATGGTGTTGATCAGCGCCACCGAGTAGGCGCGCAGCTCGTCGGTGTTGGGCTCGGCGTCGTCGAGGTATTCGACCTGCGCCTTGTACGGCGGCGTCGGCGAGACCCAGTGCTTGATGCGGAAGCGCTTCAGTCCCTGGGCGATGAACTGGATCTTGCCGTTCTGGTGCATCGGCTGGTGGATGCGCACCGCGGTGCCGACGGCGTGGAAGTCGTCGGGTGCGGCGTCGCCGGGGTTCTCCGGCTTGACCAGCACCAGGCCGATCACGCGCGCGGGCGTCTCCAGCGCCGCCTCGATGGTCGGCTGCCAGGGGTCGTCGTTCAGCAGCAGCGGCAGCGTCTGCGCCGGGAAGAACGGCCGCTCCCACAGCGGCAGCAGCGGGATGCCGGCGGGCAGCAGATCGGCGGCGACCGCCAGTTCGCCGGTGGCGGCCGGGGATTCGTCGGCGACGATCTCGGCGTCGATGGTGTCGTTGTCGATGTCACTCATGTTCGTGCTCGGCTCGCGGGGCATTGCCCCCTTGGATGGGGCCGCTCCTGCCCCGGTTCAAGCGTGCTGGTGGTCGCAAGGCGCGTTGTGCTAGCGTTCGGGGTCGGTTTTGCCACGCGCGAGAACTCCATGCCTTCGGGCACCGACCCATCCCCCAGCCGACGATCCCGCTTCCCGCTCGGCCGGCGCCGCACGCCGGGAGGTGCACGGTGATCGCCGGCGAGGCCCTGATCATCCTGTGCTTGACCGTGCTGAACGGTTTCTTCGCGATGTCGGAGCTGGCGATCGTCTCGGCGCGGCCGGCGAAGCTGAAGGCGCTGGCCGAGGAGGGCAGCCGCGGGGCGGAAGTGGCGCTGCGGCTGGCAGCGGCGCCGGGGCGTTTCCTGTCGGCGGTGCAGATCGGCATCACGCTGATCGGCATCTTCGCCGGCGCCTACGGCGGCGCCACGCTCTCGGTCGCGCTCACCGAAGCCCTCGTCGCCATCCCGCTGCTCGCCCCGTTCGCGCAGACGCTGGCCTTCGGGCTGGTGGTCGCCGCGATCACCTACCTGTCGCTGATCGTCGGCGAGCTGGTGCCCAAGCAGCTCGCGCTGCGCGACCCCGAGCGGATCGCGGTGCGGGTGGCGCGACCGATGCGCGCGTTGGCGCTGATCGCCACGCCGCTGGTGGTGCTGCTCGACGCCTCGGCCAAACTCGGCCTGAGGCTGTGCGGCAAGCAGGTCGAAGACGAGCGTCGCGTCAGCGACGAGGAGATCCGCATGCTGATCGCCGAGGCGACGCACGCCGGCGTGGTCGGCCAGGCCGAACAGGCGATGCTGGTGGGGGTGATGCGCCTCGCCGACCGCCCGGTCAGCGCGCTGATGACGCCGCGCCCCGACATCGTCTGGCTCGACCTCGAGGACGACGCGGCGGCGCTGCGCCAGCAGTTGCGCGAAGCCAGCTATTCGCGCCTGCCGGTGTGCAGGGGCGACCCCGACGAGTTCATCGGCATCGTCCAGGCCAAGGATCTGCTCGATGCCGCGCTCGAAGGCCAGCCGCTCGACATCACCCGGGCGGTGCGCGAAGTGCCGGTGGTGCACGACGGTGCCAGCGCGCTGGTGGTGCTCGAGGAGCTCAAGCGCTCGCCGGTGCCGATGGCGCTGGTGGTCGACGAGTACGGCAGCCTGCGCGGGCTGGTGACTGCCGTCGACATCCTCGCCAGCATCGTCGGCGAGCTCGCCGAGACCGGCGCCGAGCCCGAGCCGGCGATCGTGCAGCGCGACGACGGCTCGTGGCTGATCGACGGCGGCACGCCGATCGACGAAGTCTCCGAACTGCTCGGCCTGAAGAGCTTGCCCGACGAGGGCGAGTTCAACACCCTCGCCGGACTGGTGCTCGACCGCATGGGCCACCTGCCGTGCGCCGGCGAGCACGCCGACTGGGGCGGCTGGCGCTTCGAGGTGGTCGACATGGACGGCCGGCGCATCGACAAGGTGCTGGTCGCGCGAAGGCCGGCGGAGTGAGGGGAGCGTGCCGAGTGCGACGCTCCCACGCAGCACGCTTTATACGGGTCCCAAGAAATATCGCCGTTTTGCTGGACGCCCGAACGGCGGAGCGAGGGGGATGTTGCGGAGCGACACTTGCGCCGCGGGCGCAGGGGCGAGTCCGGGAAAGAGCGCAGCGACATCCCCCTCGCTCCGCCGCAATACGCACGAAACTTGTCGTGATCCGTATTACTCGAGCACCAGCCCCACCTCCGGTGTGCCGACCCCCGGCAGCCCCTCGTAGCGCAGCTTCACCGGCCCCGGCTTGGCCGGGAACAGCTTCGAGAACGAACCCAGGCTCACCAGCTGCCCCGGCTCGAGGCGCTCGCCGCGGCGGCCGAGCTCGCGCGCCAGCCACAGCACCGCGTTCAGCGGGTGGTCGAGCACCACGCGGCCCTCGGCGCGGCTGATCTCGCCCGAGTCGTCTTCGAGCACCACGCGCATCGCCGCCAGCGCATCGACGAAGGCGGGGTCGGCGCGCATCGGGATGGGCTTGCCGGTCACGCCGAGGCGCGCGCCGACGTTGATCGCGGTGATCTGGTTGGCGTCGAGCTTGGTGCCCGGGCTGACGACCAGGTCGGGCAGCTCGATGAAGGGAATCAGCGCATCGATCGCCGCCGCCGCCTCGAGCGGGGTGCTCGCCGTATTGATCGCGAGCTCGCCGATCCGCACCAGCAGGTCGGCTTCGAACAGCGGCCGCGCGCCGAAGGCCGCCGGCACCTTGGCGCCCGCGGGCAAGAGCATGTCTTTCAGTAGCACGCCGTACACCGGCGCCTCGGCGCTGAACTGTCTCTGCACCGCCGGGTTCGACAGCCCCACCTTGTAGCCGACCGACTCGCCGAGCAGCGGCCGCAGCCGCGCCACCAGCTTGTCCTGTGCGCAGCGCGCGTCGTCGGGGCTCAGCTCGTCGCCGTAGCCCTCGGCCGGCGCGTGGGTGCGCCAGGCTTCGAGCAGCGCGTCGACCTCGGCGTCGAGCGGACAGGCGGCGTGCGCCGCCGGGGCGCAGGCGAGCAGGACTGCGGCGAGCCGCCGCGTGATCTGGTGCATCGTGAACTCCCCTGGAGAACGCCGCGACGAAACCGCGACGATGGCGGCGAGGCGTTCGTGCAGCGATGTCTGCGAAAAGCCCCGCCACCCTGGTGATCGGCTTCCTCGGTGTAGGCAAGGCTGCCGCGATCCGCAAGCGCCGCGCGTTCGCCGCTGGGAGCGCCCCGCCTTAATGACGCCTTAAACTTCGACGGATGACACTGGAGGTCGTCGAGCGTGCGCCGTGGCTGCGCGGGAGGGATCGGCATGAGGCTGCTGCTGGTCGAGGACGACGTGCTGCTCGGTGACGGCATCCGTACCGGGCTGCGGCTCGAGGGCTACACCGTCGACTGGGTGCAGGACGGCGATGCTGCCGATCGGGCGCTGCGCGACGCCGAGTTCGAGCTCGCGGTGCTCGACCTCGGCCTGCCGCGCAAGTCGGGGCTCGAGGTGCTGCGCGCGCTACGCGCACGCGGCGACGATCTGCCGGTGCTGGTGCTGACCGCGCGCGACACCGTCGGCGACCGCGTCGCCGGGCTCGACAGCGGCGCCGACGACTACCTGGTCAAGCCCTTCGACCCCGACGAGCTGGGCGCGCGGCTGCGCGCGCTATCGCGCCGCCGCCACGGGCGCGCCTCGCCGCAGCTCGTCCACGGGGCGCTTGCGCTCGACCCGGCCGCGCACACCGTCAGCCTCGCCGGCACGCCGGTCGAACTCGCCCCGCGCGAGTTCGCGTTGCTGCACGCGCTGCTCGAGAACCGCGGGCGCGTGCTGTCGCGCGAGCGTCTGGAGGAGACGCTGTACGGCTGGGACGGCGAGGTCGAGAGCAACGCGATCGAGGTCCATGTGCACTACCTGCGCCGCAAGCTCGGCGCCGAGCTGGTGCGTACCGTGCGCGGCGTCGGCTACACCGTCCCGCGCGAGCCCTGATCATCACGGCCATCGCGATGCTGTCGATCCGCCGCCGCCTGCTGCTGACGGTGCTGACGGTGCTGGAGGTGTTCGTCGGCGGCCGGCCGGGTCGGCCCGCGTCGTGCCCGAGCCCGGCGACGGGGCACAGGGCAGGGGGCTTGCGCGTGCGGGCACGCTTTCGTGCGGCCTGAGCGCCAGCATCACTCCTCGAGCCGGCGGACGGCCCAGAAGTCGTCCGACAGGTTGCGGCTGGCAATGTAGTCGTAGGGCATCGTGAAGTAGCCGTCGATGCCCCAGGCCGCGCCCCAGGAGTTGCGCACGAGGACGCGGCGCTGCGCGTCGTCGTAGCCGCAGGCCATCACCGCGTGCCCGCCCTGCACCGACTCGTCCGGCCCCGGCATGTCGAGGATGCCGGTCCGCGCCATCTCGGTCGACATGAAGGCGGAGTAGACGGTGAAGCCGAACACGAACGGGAAGCCTTCGGCCAGACACTGGCGGCACTGGTCGACGCCGTCGATCCGGTAGTAGGCCAGGATCTGGTGGTCCCGCGCGGTCGCGTAGCACACCTTGGGCGGTCTGCGGGCGAAGGCGGCGATGTCGTAGGGCCACAGCGACTCGGGGCAGACTCCCTGCCTGGCCAGCGTCTTGATGCCGTCGCGCAGATAGGCGCCGCTGTCGACGTGAGTGTGGTGCTCGCGCGCGCGCTCGTTGTAGTAGACGAACAGGCGGCTCAGGTCGGTGAAGGCCGCGCCGTCCTTCTTCTCGAGGAGCTCCAGCGCCCCGACCAGGGCGTTGGCGGTGCAGCTGCCCAGCTGGCCCTGATCCTCGACCGGCGAGCACTGCGCGCGCAGGTCGACGGCGGCCGGCAGCGCCAGCGGCGCGCGGGCGATCTTGGCGTAGGGGAAGTCGCGGTAGTCGGGCAGGTCCGGGATCCAGCCCAGGCCGCGGGGAGCGAAGGCGGACGGGGTGTCCGCGGGTGTCTTGGTGGCCATTGTGACCTCCTTGCAGGGCAGTCTTCGGGGGACGCCCGGGCATTGCCGCCGATCGGGGCAACACGGAGCACGCTAGACCTTTCTGCTTAACGAATGCTTAACGAGGGCCTTCTGGAGCCTCGTCTTCCACATGGCTCCAGGCTGCGGGGTGGGGCGCATCAGGCCTGCACTGCCGCACCGCGGCGCAGGCAGGCGGTGGCGCGCTCGAGGCCGTCGGGGGTCAGCGGGAACATGCGCCCCCGCATCGCCTGGTCGATCAGCCGGATCGAGGCGATGCGCTCCCAGACGTGCTCGGGCTGCGGGTTCAGCCACACCGCGCGCGGATAGGCCTCGAGCAGGCGTGCCAGCCACGCCGCACCCGGCTCCTCGTTCAGGTGCTCGACGCTGCCGCCGGGGTGGCTGATCTCGTAGGGGCTCATCGTCGCGTCGCCGACCAGCACCAGCCGGTACTCGTGGCCATAGGTGTTGAGCACCTGCCCGAGCGGGACGCGCTGGTCGAAGCGGCGGCGGTTGTCGCGCCACACCGATTCGTACACGCAGTTGTGGAAGTAGAAGTGCTCGAGGTGCTTGAACTCGGCGCGCGCCGCCGAGAACAGCGTCTCGCACAGGTGCACGTGATCGTCCATCGAACCGCCGGCGTCGAGGAACAGCAGCAGCCTGGCGGCGTTGTGGCGCTCGGGCTGCAGCCTGAGGTCGAGCAGCCCGCCCTGGCGCGCGGTCGCGGCGATGGTGCCGTCGAGGTCGAGCTCTTCGGGCGCGCCCTCGCGCGCGAAGGTGCGCAGCTTGCGCAGCGCCAGCTGGAAGTTGCGCGTGCCGAGCTCGAGCTGGTCGTCGAGGTTGCGGAACTCGCGCCGCTCCCAGACCTTGACCGCGCGCCGCTCGCGCGAAGCGCCGCCGATGCGCACCCCCTCGGGGTGAACGCCGCCGTGGCCGAAGGGCGAGGTGCCGCCGGTGCCGATCCACTTCGAGCCGCCGTGGTGCGCTTCGGTCTGTTCGGCCAGGCGCTTCGCCAGCTCGTCCATCAGCCGCTCCCAGCCCAGCGCCTCGAGCGCGGCGCGCGTCTCGGGGTCGAGCAGGCGGCGTAGCCCGGCGCGCAGCCACTCGGCCGGGATCTCGCCGGTGGGCAGGCGCAGGCCCTCGAGGCCGCGCGCGTACTCGGCGAAGGCGCGGTCGAAGCGGTCGTAGTGGCGCTCGTCCTTGACCAGCGCGAGCCGCGCCAGCGCGTAGAAGTCCTCGACCGAGCAGCCGGCGAGGCGCGCCTCGAGCGCTTCGAGCAGCGTCAGGAACTCGGTCGGCGAGACCGGAACGTCGTGGGCGCGCAGCCTGAGGAAGAAATCGACGAGCATCGCGGGAAACTCCGGCCGAACGGGACCGTGCCATCGAACCATGCGCCGGCGGCCTTGGCCAGCCTTTCGCCCTGTCGGGATTCTTTGCAGTCGCCGGGGCGGTCGGCGCATCGTCGGCGACAAGCGCTTGAACGGAAAGCCCTTGTACGGCTGAGCACGGATTTTGCCTGTCAGGATGCGCATCCAGCGAGTGCCGGGCGCCCGAACGGGCGAAGGGGGGAGCGATGGAGCAGAAGAAGATCCTCGGCAGCGCGGTGCACGAACCGGCCACCGCGCTGCTGTTCGGCCTGGGGCTGTCGGGGCTGTTCGCCGCGGTGCGCCGCGCCGGGCGGCACTGAGCGTTTGTAAATGAATCAGCGCCGAGGTGGGCAAGCGGGGCGAGGGGGATGTCGCGGAGCGGATTACGCGCGCCGCGTGCGCAGGACAGCGCGGAGCGGCGCCGTACCTCGGAGGCAGACAGGGAAGTCTGCCGAGAATGAGCGCAGCGACATCCCCCTCGTCCCGCTCTCAGACGAATGATTTACAGCCTCTGAGCTCAGAGGAAACGCTCCCTGCCGGCCGGCGTCGGCGGCGCTTCGTCGAAGTAGCGCGCGTCGGGGTGGCGCTGCTCGCGCCGGCCGCGCGGCTCGGGCGCCGCGTGGCCGGCGGCGTCCAGGCACAGCGTGCGGGCGCGCCCGAGCGCGTCGCCGGAACCGCGCAAGCCGTAGCGCAGGTAGATCGGCTCGCCGCGGCTCGGGTTCAGCAGCTCGAAGCGCAGCGTGTCGCCGCGGCCGAGTTCGTCGAGCAGGCGCTGCGGGTCCTCGGGCTTGAGCTCGATCAGCACCTCGCGCGAACCCTTGCGGAACGCCACCATGGCGTCGATCGGGTGCAGCGGCGCCTCGTCGACGCGCGCGCGGGCGGAGGTCGGCAGCAGCTCGTCGTCCTTGCGTGGCTTGCTCAGCGTGTCGACGATGGTGAATCCCGGCGCATCGCAGGCCGGACCGCGCAGGTCGACGAGCAGGCGCGTGCCCGACTCGCGATCGGCGGTCGCGGCGCGGTACAGCGTCTCGCCCTGGATGCGTTCGACCGAGGATTGCCAGGCGCCGCTGCTGCGCTTGCCTTCGGCGGCGTGCGCCGCGGCGGCGAGCAGCGCGCAGGCGAGCGCGGCGGCGGTGCGTCGAGCGGTGATCATGCGGTGTCCTCGTTCAAGTCCCGAAGGCCTCCCGTACTTGGTCTTCGTTCGACGCTCAGGGTTTCGAGCGCCGCTGCCAGGCGCGCAGCGCCGGCACGCCCCAGACACCGATGGCGACGCCGGCGAAGGCGAACAGCAGCCCGCCGACCGGGGCGCCGAGCGCCCCGAGCACGTAGCCGCCGGCGAGCGCGCCGGAGACGCCGAGCACCAGCCCGCCGACCGCGGCCAGCCCGGTCTTCTCGCGCTGCGCCGCCAGGAAGCCGGCGAGGCCGCCGATCAGCAGGAACCAGACCAGGTCCATGGCTTTCACCGCCCCTGCCGCCGGTGCAGGAAGACCAGGCGCTCGAACAGGTGCACGTCCTGCTCGTGCTTGAGCAGCGCCCCGGCCAGCGGCGGGATCGCGCGGCGCATGTCGTCGGCGCGCAGCGCCTCGGGCGGGATGTCTTCGGCCAGCAGCAGCTTGAGCCAGTCGAGCAGTTCCGAGGTCGAGGGGCGCTTCTTCAGCCCGGGCAGCTCGCGGATCTCGAAGAAGGCGTTCAGCGACTCGGCCAGCAGCTCGCGCTTCAGCCCCGGGTAGTGCGCGTCGACGATCGCCTGCATCGTCTCGCGGTCGGGGAAGCGGATGTAGTGGAAGAAGCAGCGACGCAGGAAGGCGTCGGGAAGCTCCTTCTCGTTGTTGCTGGTGATGACGATGATCGGGCGCGCGCGTGCGCAGACCGTCTCGCCGGTCTCGTAGACGAAGAACTCCATGCGGTCGAGCTCGAGCAGCAGGTCGTTCGGGAACTCGATGTCGGCCTTGTCGATTTCGTCGATCAGCAGCACCGGCCGCGCCGGCGACTCGAACGCCTCCCACAGCTTGCCCTTGACGATGTAGTGGCCGATGTCGTGCACGCGCGGGTCGCCGAGCTGCGAGTCGCGCAGCCGCGCGACCGCGTCGTACTCGTACAGCCCCTGGCGTGCCTTGGTGGTCGACTTGATGTGCCACTGGATCAGCGGCGCGCCGAGGCTGGCGGCGACTTCCTCGGCCAGCCGCGTCTTGCCGGTGCCGGGTTCGCCCTTGATCAGCAGCGGCCGGCCGAGCGTGATCGCGGCGTTGACGGCGAGCTCGAGCTCAGGCGTGGTGACGTAGGTCTCGGTGCCGGTGAAGCGGCGCATCGCGGATCCTCGGGTCGCAGGGGCATGGGGGGCGATTCTACGCGTTCGGCGGGCGCGGCAGAGAGGACCGCGCGGCTTCACTACGGTTCCCTCGACCTGGCCACTCCAGGGAAAGGGGCGCAAGGAAATGCGTTTGGCGGCGCTACTAGAGCAGCCCGGACCTTGCAGTCGAGCCCCGAGAGCGGTCCATGTAGGCTCTAGAGCAGCTTCACCAACGCCGCAGTGATGGCAACCGCGCCGGCGATCATGGCGCCGAGCTTGATGGTCAGGCGCAGCTCGAGCTCGCGCAGCTCGGCGCGCAGCACCTGGAACTCGGTGCGCATCTCGGCGATGTCAGCCTTGGTCGCGAAATCGGCACCGGTCTGGGCGGCCACGACCACATGGACGATGGCCTCGGCCAGTTCGCGCGTGGCGTGTGCGGCTTCGAGCTGGCGGACGTGCTCGTTGGTGTCGAAGGCGATGGGCATCGAACGTACCTCCACGTACAGAGTAGCGAAGGACCGCGCACTCCTCGTGATGTCACTTCGTGAGCTCGCAGTACAGGCTGTCGAACTCGCCCATGCTCTGGGCGAACGCCTCCATCACGTGGCGGCGCGGCCGCCCTTTCTCCTTGCGCTCGATGTACTCGCGTAGCGCCTCGTCGAGGACGGCCTGGAACGGCCGGCCTTCGGATTCGGCGATCCGGCGCAGGGCCTCCAGGACCTCGGGGGCCGCTTGGGAAGAGAATTTCTCGCGTATGGAGGCGGGCATGCGGGGTTCCGTCATGGCGGATCCTGAGGCTCAGGATAAGTCGGGACGAAACCTCATGTCACAGTTCGCTCCGCCATCCAGCTTGGCCGCCATCGCTCGACTTCCGTAGCATGCGAAACGAGCTCGGAGATCCGCGAAGCGCTCGAGTCCCGCACCGCGCGGCCGATAGGGAATGAAAGACACACCCGACAAGGAGTCGCGATGGGCGGCGCGCCGCTCACCCTGGAACTGGCCACCCCCTGGCTGATCGCCCATCTCGGCAGCCCGCACCGCGTGCTGAGCTGGGCGGTGCACCACCCCGGCCTGGTCGAGACCGACACCGTCGCCTGGCTGCAGGTCCACGACGCCGAGCTCGGCCTCGACACCGACCCCGAACGCCTGCTCGCCGAGCGCCTCGCCGCGCGCGGGCTGGATCACGCCGTCGGGCTGATGACTTCGCGCGAAGTCGGCGCCCACCACTGGCGCGCCGCCGAGGTCGACGGCGTGCGGGCCGACGCCGTCGTCACCGTCGGCCTGTCGAACGCCTGCCGCGTCGCCGACCCGCGCGGCGCCCGCCCGTGGACGCCCGGCACCATCAACCTCCTCGCCCGCGTGTCGGTGCCGCTGGCCGAACCGGCGCTGCTCGAGGCGCTGAGCCTCGCCACCGAAGCCCGCACCGCCGCGCTGCTCGCCGACCCCTGGCACGGCCCCGACGGCCGCGCCCCGATCACCGGCACGGGCACCGACTGCATCGCCATCGCCACACCATTAGGGGAGGGCAGCCGCTACGCCGGCCTGCACACCGCCGCGGGGCAGGCGCTCGGAGCTGCGGTGCATGCGGCGACGCGCGTGGCGGTGCGGGAGTGGCTGGAGGTCTTCGCAGAAGGC
>JBDHRG010000082.1:0-16287 GCA_039807445.1 Candidatus Competibacteraceae bacterium | reverse complement strand
CGCTTCGCTGGCCGCCGGCGGCAAGGAAACCACGGGCGCGCTGCGCGCGCGGCTCGAGGCGGGCGAGGCGCTCGAGGTGGCCGGCTACGCGCTGGCGCCAGCGCTGGCCGCGGCGCTGGCCGGTGCGAGGCTCGAGCCGCCGGCGCCCGGCACCCGGGTCGACTGGCTCGAACTGGTGCCCGAGCCGGGGCGCGGCCTGCTGCCGGCGAGTGCGAAGGCGGTCGAAGTCTGGCGCACCGGGGGGGTTGCGGTGCGTGCCGGGACGGTGGCCGGCGATGCGTTCTGGACGGCACAGGAGATCGTCGAGGCGCCGGCCTTGATCGCCGCGAGCCTCGAAGCGCTGGAGGCGGCATGATGGCGCCGGAAACCGCGTTCACGTTCGCGTGCGCCGGCGCGCGGCTGCCGGCGATCCTGCATGCCGGCAGCCCGGAGGCACGCCGTGGCGTGCTGATCGTCGTCGGCGGACCGCAGACCCGCGTCGGCAGTCACCGCCAGTTCGTGCTGCTGGCGCGGGCGCTGGCGGGCGCCGGCATCCCGGTGCTGCGCTTCGATTACCGCGGCATGGGCGATGCCGAAGGCGAGTTCCGCGGCTTCGAAGGCATCGGCGACGATCTCGCCGCGGCGCTCGACGCCTTCGCCGCGCGCAGCCCGGGGCTCGCCGAAGTCGCGGTCTGGGGGCTGTGCGACGCCGCCTCGGCGGCGCTGTTCTACGCCCACCGCGACCCGCGCATCAAGGGGCTGGCGCTGGCCAACCCCTGGGTGCGCACCGAGGCGGGCGAAGCGAAGGCTTACCTGAGCACCTACTACCGCGCGCGGCTGTTCAGCGCCGAACCGTGGCGCAAGCTCGCGCGCGGCGAATTCGATCTCGGTGGATCGCTGCGCTCGCTGGCCGGCTTCGCGCGCCGTGCGCTGGCGCCGGCGGCGACGGCCGGGGAGGGGCCGCGCCCGCTGCCCGAGCGCATGGCCGAGGGCTGGCGGCGCTTCGAAGGGCCGATCCTGTTGATCCTCAGCGGCGACGATCTGACCGCCGCCGAGTTCCGCCGGACCGCCGCCGGCCACCCGGCCTGGGCCGGCCTGGTCGATGCGCCGCGCGTGTCGCGCTTCGAGCTGGCCGAAGCCAACCACACTTTTTCTTCGCGCGCCTGGCGCGACGCCGTCGCCGGGCGCACGCTCGAATGGCTGCGCGCGTGGTGAAGCCGATGGCGAGAACCCTTGATCGAGTCCCGCTATGAGACGCGTGCTGCTGATCGCCTTCCACTACCCGCCGCTGCGCGAAAGCAGCGGCATCCAGCGCACGCTGAAGTTCTCGCGGTATCTGCCCGAGTTCGGCTGGGAACCGGCGGTGCTGACGGCGCATCCGCGCGCCTATGCCAGCGTCGGCGCCGAGCAGCTCGGCGAGATCCCGTCCGGCATGCCGCTGGTTCGCGCCTTCGCGCTCGACAGCACGCGCCACCTGGCGCTCGCCGGGCGCTACGCGCGCGCGACGGCGCTGCCCGACCCCTGGGCGAGCTGGTGGCTCGGCGGCGTGGCGCAGGGGCTGGCGCTGGTGCGCCGTTTCAGGCCCGAGCTGATCTGGTCGACCTACCCGATCGCGACTGCGCACGCGATCGGCGCGACGCTAGCGAGGCTGACGGGCCTGCCGTGGGTGGCCGACATGCGCGACTCGATGACCGAACCCGGCTACCCGGCCGATCCGGCCAAGCGCCGTGCCTACCTCGCGATCGAGCGGCGCGCGGCGATGCGCGCCGCGCGCGTGGTGTTCACGACGCCGGGTGCGCGGCGCATGTACGCCGAGCGTTATCCCGAGGTGCCGGACTCGCGCTGGGCGGTGATCGAGAACGGCTACGACGAGGAGAACTTCGCCCGCGCCGGCGCGGGCGTGCCGCCGGCGCCCGGCAGCCGACCCTTGACGCTGGTGCACAGCGGCATCCTCTACCCCTCGGAGCGCGATCCGCGGCCGTTCTTCGCTGCGCTCGCCGCGCTCAAGCGCCGCGGCGTGGTCGATGCCGGCCGCCTGCGCGTGGTGTTGCGCGCCAGCGGGCACGACGCGCTGCACCGCAGCCACATCGAGGCCGCCGGCATCGCCGACCTGGTCGAGCTGGCACCCTCGATCGCCTACGAGCGCGCGCTCGCCGAGATGCTCGCCGCCGACGGCTTGCTGCTGTTACAGGCGGCGAACTGCAACCACCAGATCCCGGCCAAGCTGTACGAATACCTGCGCGCCGGTCGGCCGATCTTCGCGCTGACCGACCCCGCCGGCGACACCGCCGCGACGCTGCGCGCCAACGGCCTCGACGGCATCGTGCGGCTCGACGACGCCGGCGAGATCGCCACCGGGTTCGAGCGCTTCCTCGGTGCGATCGAGGCAGGCACCGCGCCGCGCGTGTCGACCGAGGCCGCCGCCCGGCATTCGCGCCGCGGCCGCAGCGCCGAGCTGGCGCGGCTGTTCGACGCGGTGTGCGGCTGAGGCACGGGTCGTGGTACGCGCCTGGTTCGCCCTCGCGCTGCTGATCGGCTACGGCTCGCTGTTCCCGTTCGCCTTCGAGCGGCCGGCCCCGGGGGCCTGGGACGCCTTCTTCGGCGACCTGCGGCTGTGGACTTCGCGCGGCGACGTGCTCGGCAACGTCGTGCTGTTCCTGCCCTATGGTCTGTTCGGCTGGCACGCGCTGCGCGGCGCCCCGGTGCGCCGGGTCGCGTGGCTGCTCGGCGGCGGACTCGGGTATGCGCTGCTGCTCCAGCTCGGGCAGCTGGCGCTGCCGATGCGCTCGGCGGCGCTGGCGGACGTGTTCTGGAACGGTGTCGGGCTGATCCTCGGCCTGGGGCTGGCGCCCGTCTTCGGCGCCCGACAGGCGTACGGCTGGAGTCCGGCACGCCAGACGGCCCTGGGCTTGCTGCTGCTCTGGAGCGCGATTTTCCTGCTGCCGCTGGTGCCCTCGCTCGACCGTGCGCTCGCCGCCTCGGTGCTGCGCCCGCTGCTGGCGCCCGCGCGGCTCGAGCTGCCGGCGCTGCTGATGAACGGCGCGCTCGGCTGGCTGGGCGTGCGCCTGCTCGCCGCGTGCGCCGGCGACGCCCGCGCGGCGCGCCTCGGCGTGCTGCTCGCCGCCGCCATGCTGGCGGTGCAGCCCGTGCTGATCGACGGACATCTGAGCCTCGAGCGCGGACTGGGCCTGCTCGGCGGTGCGCTGATCGCGAGCGCGGTGCAGCGGCGCGGCGACGATGCGCTGCTCGCGCTGCTGCTGCTGGCTTATCTGACCGAAGGGCTGATGCCGTTCGCGCTGCGCGTGCATCCCGCGGCGCCGACCTGGCTGCCCTTCGAGGCGCTGCTCGCGGGCGACATGCTGAACAACAGCCGCCAGCTCGCGCTGCGGATCACCGTCTATGCCGGCGTGCTGTGGCTGCTCGCGCGCCGCGGCACGCCGGTGCGGCCGGCGGCGCTGGCATTGATGGCATGCGTGGTGGCGGTCGAGACGGCGCAGCTGTGGCTGCAGGGGCGCTCCGGCGACCTCAGCGAAGCCGTCTGGGTGGCGCTCGCCGGCTGGGCGCTGGCGCGGATCGGGGCGCTGGCCGAAACCGGGGCGGTTCCGCCGCCGCCTGTCCCGGCCGCGGCGCTGGCGCAGGCGGCGCGCGGCGCGTGGCGGCCGGCCGCCGTCGCGCTGCTCGCGGCGCTGGCGATCGCGCTCGCGCTGCGGGGGGGGCTGCGCCTGCCCGGCATGCCGTACAACGTGCTCGAGCTGTTCCGCGCCGACGGGGCTTTGCCGGCGCTGTTCGCCTTCGCGCTGGCGCTGCTGTGGCTCGGCGTCGGCGCGACCTGGCTCGCACGTGCGCTCGAGCGCACCGCGACGCTGGGGTGGCGTCTGCCGCTGGCGAGCCTCGCGGTCGCCGAGGTCGAGCTGCTGCTGTTGCTGGCCGGGGTCAACACCGAGAGCCTCGACGACATCATCGGCTCGCCTGACATCTACCGCCAGGTCGTCGCCGGGCAGGCCTGGGGGGCGGCGTGGAGCAGCGTGTTCCAGCACCTGCCGACGGACTTCATCGGCGGGATCGAGCGCGCGCTGCGTTTCCCGGCGCTGGTGATCCCCTGGTTCCTCGCGCCGGCGCTGATGCTCGCCGGGCAGCGGCGCTGGCGCGCCGGCCTGCCGTGCGGGCGCTGGCTGGCGGTGCTCGCCGCGGTGGGGCTGCCCTGGCTGTGGCTGTGCAGCCGCGTGGTGTACGACTGGGCGAGCACCGACAACCTGACCGAGCTGATCGCCGGCCCCGATGCCCACGGCATCCACGGTGGCTACTACCTGAGCCTGGTCCCGTTTCTGCTCAGCGCCGGGGCGTGCGCGCTCGCCGGCGCCGCGCGGCGGCCGCTGGCGGGCATCGCGCTGCCGCTGCTCGCGCTGCCGCTGGGCTGGTGGCTGCTGGCGCACGGGCTGGAGCAGCACGTCGAAAAATACGGCTTCGTCTTTCCTGCACAGCAGTTCCTGCTCGGCCCCGACCGCGAGCACTTGCTCGACGCGCGCACGCTGATGCTGCGCGGCTTCGCGCTGCAGGGGGCGCTGATGCTCGCGCTCGCGCTCGGGCTGAGGCTCGGCGAACGGCTGGCATCGGCCGGATGGCGTGTGCGGGCCCCGCTGCCGGCATGCAGCCAGGCCGCGTCCGTATCCGCCGCCGCCCCGTCCGCGGCGCCATCGCGGCTGCGCGCGACGGCCCTGCCGTGGCGCCTGGCGATGGTGGCGGCCGTCGGGGGGGTCGTGGCGCTGCTGGCCGCCGCGCTGCCGGACCCGCGGGATCGGCTCTTCGGCACTGCGCGCACCGAGTCGGCGCTGCCGCGCTGGCGGGCCGAGTCGCCGCGCATCCTGCTTCCCGAACTGGCCGGCTGGAGCGGCCGCGGCCGTGCCCCGGCGATGGCGGCGCGGGCAACGCCCGAGGCACTGGCGGTCTGTGGCTCGCCGGCACTGCTCGATGCGACCGCCTGCTGGCTGTTGCAGGGGGATGCCGAATCGGCGACGCGGGTAGCGGATGCGATGCGGCGGTTCGTACCGGTCCCGGCCGCCGCGGCGGGGGAATATGGCAACGCCTGGGCGCTGGCGCTGGCCTACGACCTGTTCGGCCGTTCGCCGGATTTCGACGCCGCCGCACGGGCGCAGATGCGCCAGGTGCTCGGACTGGCGCTCGACCAGTTGCTCGAAGTGCTCGACGGCGACGGCGACGGCGCTTCGCTGTGGCACGGGCGTGCGACGCTCGCGGCGCACGCCTGGCTGTGCGCCGCGGCGCTCGGACCCGACGACAGCGCCGCCGGCCGGCAGCGGCTGGCGCGCGCCGCGCGTCACTTCCGCGGCTTGCTCGAAGCGCTGGCGCTGACCGAAGCCTGGCCCGAGGGGTACAATTATTGGATCCAGAACCGCGCGCTGCCGATCGCGCTGGCGGCGGCGGCCTATCTCAACGGCATCGATGGCGCCGAGGATGCGGCCGCGGTGCGCGCGCTGCTGGCCCGCATCGGCCGCTGGCACGTGTACGCGACGCGCCCCGACGGACGCATCCAGGGCTTCGGCGACGAGGGTTCGCGCGTCGACCTGCGCCACCATACCCGGGCGGTGATCGACCTGCTGGCGCAGCTGAGCGGCGACAGCGCGCTCGCCACGTATTCCGCCGAGCTCGGCCGCCGGTTCGGCACCGAGGCGTACACCGCCGACAACCGCTGGGCGGTGGCCTTGCTGCGCGAGCCCGCGCTGGCGGTGCTCGCCGGTCCCTACCCGCAGGTGCTCGCCGGGCTGCTGCCGCCGGATGCCCTGTTCGGCCGCGGGGCGATGAACCTGGGCTACTGGCGTTCGGGCTGGTCGAGCGGAGCGACCTCGATCAGCTTCCGCGCCGGCGACAGCTTCACGCACCACGGCCATTACGACGCCGGGCACTTCACGCTGTTCAAGGGCGCGCCGCTGGCGGTCGATGGTGCCACCTACGGCGAGTTCGGCGCGCCGCACCGGCTGAACTACGCGATCCGCAGCGTCGCCAAGAACACGCTGCTGGTGCTGCGCCCCGGCGAACGCGTGAGCCTGCCGATCGCGCAGGCGCAGAACGTCGCCGACGGCGGCCAGCGCCTGACGCTGCCGACCGGCAGCGCGATCGCCAGCGTCGAGCAGTGGCGCGAAGCGCTGGACCACGGCCCCCATCTGCGCGGCGCCCGCCTGCGCCAGTACGCTTCGCGCACCGAGCTGGCCTACGCCGCCACCGACCTCACCGAGGCCTACAACACGCCGCGCCACGACGAGGGCGGACAGGGGGGCAAGGTCGAGCGGGTCGAGCGCGAGCTGGTCTACCTGCGCGCCGAGGACCGGCTGATCGTGCACGACCGCGTGCGCAGCACCGACGCGGCCTACGTCAAGAAGTGGCTACTGCACGTGCCCACGCGCCCGCAGGTGGCGGGTCTGCGCGTGCTGCGCGGCGGGCTCGGCGACGGCATCCTCGAGAGCGAGGCGGGCTTCGCGCGCATCGACAACGGCAACGGCGCGCTGGCGCTGCGCCGCCTGCTGCCGCGCGATGCGCGCCTGCGGCTGGTCGGAGGGCCGAGCCATCGCTACTACGTCGAGCGCGACGGCGACGAAACCGCGCTCGACGGCGTCGATTACGCCGAGGGGGCGCGGCCGGCGCCCTGGTTCGATGCCGACGACTGGCGCATCGAAATCCAGCCGGGCGCGCCGCGGCGCGACGACGAGTTCCTCGTGGTCCTGAGCCCGGCGCTCGGCGGCGCCGTGCGCGACGACGCCGAGGTGCTGGCATCGGACTCATCGATGCTGAGCGGTGTGGTGACGCCGGTCTCGGTCAGCGCCTTCGTCCAGCGCGGCGGGGGGCGCGCAGCGCGGCTGCGCCTGCCCGAAGGTCGGCAGGCGCTGTATGTGTTCGGCCTGCCCGAGTACGCCGAGTTCGAACTGGCGGCGGGCGGCGGGGCGCCGCGGCGCGTGCGCGTCGATGCGCAGGGGATCGGCCGTCTGGACCTTGCCGGCGTGCCCGCCGGCGAAGCCGTGCTGCGCTGGTAGCCGGCGGCTACACGGATCACGATGAGTTCCATGCGTATCGCGGCGGGGCGAGGGGGATGTCGCGGAGCAGCACTTGCGCCGCGGGCGCAGGGGCGAGTCCGGGAAACAGCGAGAGCCCGGTGGGCTCTCGCCCCGGCGAGCGGGCAGCCGGCTTGCGGCTGCCCTGGACCAGCGCGGAGCGGCGCCGTACCTCGGAGGCGTACACGGAGGTACGCCGAGAATGAGCGCAGCGACATCCCCCTCGCCCCGCCATCCGGCGCTCCGCAAGACGGCGATTATTTCTCGGGATCCGTATTACACCAGCACCTCGGCCGCCGGCGGGTGGCTCAGGAAGCCCGCGGGGCTGGCCGTCAGGCCGTAGGCGCCCGACTGGAACACCACGATCAGGTCGCCGGGCGCGGCGCGCGCGAGCTCCAGGCGCTCGGCGAGCAGGTCGAGCGGGGTGCACAGCGGACCGACCACGCTGGCGATCTCGCGCTCGGAACTGGCCATGCGGTTGCCGACCGCGACCGGGTAGTTCTTGCGCACCACCTGGCCGAAGTTGCCCGAAGCGGCGAGGTGGTGGTGCAAGCCGCCGTTGGTGACCAGGAACACCTGGCCGCGCGAAATCTTGCGGTCGAGCACTTCGCAAACGTAGACGCCGGCCTCGCCGACCAGGTAGCGGCCGAGCTCGAGCACGACCCTGGCCTGCGGGTGACGGCGCGCGAAGCGCGCGAGATGGCGCTCGAGGTTCGCCGCGATCGGCGCCAGCGCCAGCCGCGCCTCGCCGGGGAAGTAGGGGATGCCGAAGCCGCCGCCGATGTTGAACAGCCGCAGCGGTTCCGGCGCGTGTTCGGCCAGGCGCTCGCCGAGATCGAAGGTACGGTCGTGCGCCTCGATCAGCGCCTCGGCGCGCAGGTTCTGCGAGCCGCTGAAGATGTGGAAGCCCTGGAAGGCGAGCCCGAGCGCCCCGATCCGCGCCAGCATGTCCGGCACGCGCTCGGCGTCGACGCCGAAGGGCTTGGGGCCGCCGCCCATCTTCATGCCCGAGGTCTTCAGCTCGAAGTCGGGGTTGACGCGCACCGCGACGCGCGCTTCGCGGCCGAGCTCGGCGGCGATCGCCGCGGTGCGCTCGAGCTCGGTTTCGGATTCGAGGTTGAGCACGATGCCGGCGGCGATCGCTGCGCGCAGCTCGGCGACGGTCTTGCCGGGGCCGGCAAAGCTGATTTCGGCCGGGTCCATGCCGGCGTCGAGCGCGATGCGTAGCTCGCCGGCCGAGGCCACGTCGAGCCCGTCGACCAGTGCGGCGAGCAGCTGCACCACCGCCGGCATCGGGTTGGCCTTGACCGCGTAGTGCAGCTCGATGGCCTGCGGCAGCGCGGCGCGCAGCTCGGCGACGTGGCGCGCGATCAGCGTGCGGTCGTAGGCGTAGAAGGGCGTGCGGCCGACGCGCGCGGCGAGCTCGCTCAGCCTGAGGCCGCCGACGGCCAGCTCGCCGTCGATCACCGGGAACTGGTCCATCGTCGCGTGCTGCGGGCGGGCAGGGGCGCTCATGGATGCGGGTCCTCGAACAGCCTGTCGAGTTCGGCGGCGAGCGCCTTGCGGTCGATCTTGCCGTTGGGGTTGCGCGGCAGCTCGTCGCGCCGCACCACCGCCAGCGGCACCATGAAGTTCGGCAGCGCGCGCTTGCAGTGCGCGAGCAGCGCATCTTCGGAAAAACCCTCGGTCGGCTTCAGCACCGCGACCACCGCCTGGCCGAGCGCGAGGTGCGGCACGCCGATCGCCGCGGCCTCGAGCGCCAGCCCCGAGGCATAGACCACTTCCTCGATTTCGGTCGGGCTGACGCGGTAGCCCGAGGTCTTGATCATGTCGTCCTTGCGGCCGACGAAGTACAGGAAGCCGTCTTCGTCGATCTTCACCGTGTCGCCCGACCACACCGCCAGCTCGGGATGGGGAAGTCCGGCCGGCTGGCCGGGCGCGGGCCTGTAGCGCTCGCGGGTCTTGTCGGGGTCGTTCCAGTAGCCGAGCGCGACCAGCGAGCCGCGGTGCACCAGCTCGCCCGGCTCGCCCGGGGCGCAGGGGCTGCCGTCTTCGCGCACCACCAGGATCTCGGCGTGCGGGATCGCCTTGCCGATCGAGTCCGGCCGGCGGTCGATCTCTTCGGGCGGCAGGTAGGTCGAGCGGAACGCCTCGGTCAAGCCGTACATCAGGAACGGCGTGGTCTTCGGCAGCTTGGCGCGCAGCGCCTCGAGCGTCGCGCGCGGCATCTTGCCGCCGGAGTTGGTGATGTAGCGCAAGGAGTCGACCGCCGCCTGCGGCCAGTCCAGCGGCGCGAGCTGCACCCACAGCGGCGGCACCGCGGCCAGCCCGGTGATGCCCTCGCGCGCGACGGCGCTGACCACGTCGCGCGGCAACAGGTAATCGATCAGCGTCACGCGTGCGCCGACGCTGAACGCGGTGGTGAGCTGCGACAGGCCGTAGTCGAAGCTGAACGGCAGCACCGCCAGCAGGTGGTCGTCGGCGGTGTTGCCGAGGTAGCCGGCCACCGAGGCGGCGCCGGTCAGCAGGTTGCGGTACGACAGCACCACGCCCTTGGGACGGCCGGTGCTGCCCGAGGTGTACAGGATCGCCGCCATGTCGACGTCGATGCGCCGGTGCGGCGCGCGCGGCGCGGCCAGCGCGGACAGGACATCCCACGGCAGCACCTGCAGGTGCGGCCAGTGCGGCAGGCCCTCGCCGTCGCCGTCGACCAGCACCAGCGTGTGCAAGTCGGGGCATTCGGCCAAGGTCGCTGCGAGCGGCTCGGCGCGCGCGCGCTCGGTGACCAGCACGCGGACGTTGCAGTCGCGCAAGATGTAGCCGACCTGCTCGGGCTTCAGCAGCGGGTTGACCGGCACGAAGGCACCGCCGGCGAAGCTTGCGCCGAACATCGTCACCACGGTTTCGGGGCGCTTGGGCAGGTACACCGCGACGCGCTCGCCCGCGGCCAGTCCGCAGCCGAGCAGGCCGCGGCCGGCGTGCTCGACCGCTTCGGCGAGCCGGGCGTAATCCAGTTCGCCGTCGCGGCGGTGACGGATCGCGACCGCCGCGGGGCGCTGCCCGGCCTGGGAAAGGATGAGTTCGTGCAAAGTTCCGTGCATCGCGCGTTCCGCTTCGGCTGCCTGCAATGGCGGCGTATTCTCGCAGAGCCGCCGCCGCGGCGGCAGCCCGGCGGCAAGATGTAACAGTCGCGCGCGGGGCTAGCTGTCGTGCGCGTTGCTCGACAGTTGCTTGTCGATCAGCAGCAGCAGTTCGTAGAGATCGGGATTGACCGTCGCGAACAGCCCTTCGCGCCGCCACAGATAGGGCGCGCGCGGGCCGTGGTAATCGAGGACGTCGCCGATCTGCACCATCGGCAAACCGAAGCGGCGTATCAGGCGCGCGAGCTTGGGCTCCATCATCGCCACCGTGTAGTGGCAGCCGCTGGCCATGAACACCGCCGCGGCGGCGAACATCAGGCTGACCGGCACCAGCGGAAAGCCGTCCTGTCCGAGCTCGGCCGACTCGAGGTCCAGCCCGCACGGTTGAGCGGACGGTGTGCCATTGCGGCGGCGGAAGCCGGCCGGCACCGCCAGGCGCGAGACTTCGCACAGCATCTCGCGGCGCACCGAGCGCAGGTCGAACAGCTCGCCGCGCAGGGCTTGGGCGCAATACCGCTCGAACGGCAACGGCGCTTCGCGGTCGTGCGGGTTGGTGCGGACCAGGCGCACGCAGCCGGCCGTCAGTCCGCTGGGGCGGTGCATCACCAGGCAATGCAGCGCCTGGGCATCGTACTCGTCGCGCTCCAGCTGGCCGGGGCAGTCTTCTTCGCGTTCGTAGCCGAACTCGCGGCAATACACGTCGTAGCGCAGCCGCTGCGAGCGGGTCTGGAGCTCGGGGCTGTCAGCACGGGCGGCGTAGAACTGGCGGCTGAAGATCTGGGCGATGGATCGGCGCTGCATCGAGGCCGCACGGCTGGGCTCGAAATGCAGCATGGATAACGCGGTCGCTGTCATCGATCGCTGCCTCTAGGGACGGCCTGAAGAAGCAAGCCGACGAACGCCACGATTCGGGCAAACCCTGCGGGCGAACCGCCGCGGTTTCGAGGTCGCGGTCTGGTTATCGGGCCGCTTTTGACCAGTGCTGTCGCTCCTTGTTGTTCCGTAATCGTGGACCGCGTGCCGGCACGGTAGCCTGCCTGTCCTTGCGCGCGTCGGCATGCAGTTGCGCGGTATAGTGACACACGCCCCCATGGCTGGCAAACCGCGCCCTGAACCACGTGCGCCCGCGGGGGTCAATGCCTGTCGCCCGGACGCGAATCCGGCATGACACGACCAAACACGACGGAGGATCGATGAAACCATTCCTGATGGCCCTGATGTTCGGCTTCGCCGGTCTCGGCTTCGCGATCGGCGAAGCCGAGGCGGCACGCATGGGCAGCGGCAAGAGCCTGGGGCAGCAGCGGCCGTCGATGACGCGTGACGCTGCGCCGAGCGCACCGGCCGCCACACCTCAGCCGGCTGCTCCCGCGGTGGCGCAGGCGGCGCGCCCCGCGGGCGCCAGCCGCTGGCTCGGCCCGCTAGCGGGGCTGGCCGCCGGCGGTCTGCTCGGCGCGATGCTGTTCGGCGACGGCTTCGACGGTTTCGCCCTGCTCGACATCCTGTTGATCGCGGCGATCGCCTTCGCGGTGTTCGCCTTCCTGCGCCGCAAGCGCGCCGCAGCCACCGCAGTGGGGTATGCCCCCGCGGCTGCGGCGACCGCGGGTCCGGTGCGCTTCCAGGCGCCCCAGATCGGCTCCGGGCTCGGCGCGCACGCCACCGCTGTGGGCACGCTGCCGGCGTGGTTCGACAAGACGCGGTTCCTCGAGGGGGCCAAGGGGCACTTCACCACGCTGCAGGCGGCGTGGGATGCCAACGATCTCGAGCGCATCCGCGAGTACGTCACCCCGGCGCTGCACGCCGAACTGGTGCACGAGCGCGCCCAGCTCCACGGATCGCAGCACACCGAGGTGGTGAGCCTGCACGCCGAGCTGGCGGGCTTCGAGACCCGAACCGAGCACGTGCTCGCTTCGGTGCGCTACAGCGGGCTGATCCGCGAGGCGCCGGGCGCGCAGCCGCAGGCCTTCAGCGAGCTCTGGCACGTGCAGCGCAGCACGCGCGAGCCGGGCGCGCACTGGTACGTCGCCGGCATCCAGCAGGAAGGGCTGCGGTGATCGAGCTCGCGCGGGGGCTGCTGCTCTATTCGACGGTCGGCTGCCACCTGTGCGAACAGGCGCAGCGCCTGGTCTGGGAGCGTCTCGGGTGCGTCGCGCCCGAGCTCGACGTGGTCGACGACGAAGATCTGTACGCGCGCTACGGCGTGCGCATCCCGGTACTGAAGCGGCTCGACACCGGCGCCGAACTCGGCTGGCCGTTCGACGCCGCCGCGCTGGCACGTTTCCTGGACGGCGGGAACGCCGAAAGCCGCTGAAAATGCGCTCGGGCGGTTTGCCGCTGGCACCGCCCGACCTGTATCATTAAGTGCTTCTTTTCGCACGGCCCGGGTGTTCTCCATGCTCCGTATCGTCCAGGAAGCGCTCACCTTCGACGATGTTCTGCTGATCCCCGCGCATTCGCGCATCCTGCCCAGGGACGTCAGCCTCGTCACACGTCTGACCCGCGAGATCACGCTGAACATCCCGCTGGTTTCGGCGGCGATGGATACCGTCACCGACTCGCGGCTGGCGATCGCGATGGCGCAGGAGGGCGGCATCGGCATCATCCACAAGAACATGAACGCCGAGCGTCAGGCCGCCGAGGTGCGCCGCGTCAAGAAGTTCGAGAGCGGCGTGATCAACGATCCGATCACGGTGTCGCCGCGGCTGTCGATCCGCGAAGTGATCGCGCTGACGCGCGCGCACGGCATCTCGGGCATGCCGGTGGTCGACGGCGGTGAACTGGTCGGCATCGTCACCAGCCGCGACCTGCGCTTCGAAACCGACCTCGACGACCCGGTCGCCAGCATCATGACGCCCGCAGCCCGCCTGGTGACGGTGCGTGAAGGCGCGAGCCGGGAGGAGGCCATCGCGATGCTACGCAAGCACCGCATCGAACGCGTGCTGGTGGTCAACGATCGCGGTCAGCTGCGCGGCATGATCACCGTGAAGGACATCCAGAAGTCGAGCGATTACCCGAACGCGTGCAAGGACGACCACGGCCGCCTGCGCGTCGGCGCCGCGGTCGGCACCGGCGCCGGCACCGAAGAGCGCATCGAGGCGCTGGCCGCCGCCGGCGTCGACGTGATCGTGGTCGATACCGCGCACGGCCACTCGCAGGGCGTGATCGAGCGCGTGCGCTGGGTCAAGCAGAATTTCCCGCACGTGCAGGTGATCGGCGGCAACATCGCCACCGCCGACGCGGCCCTCGCGCTGGCCGAGGCCGGCGCCGACGCGGTCAAGGTCGGCATCGGCCCCGGCTCGATCTGCACCACGCGCATCGTCGCCGGCGTCGGCGTGCCGCAGATCAGCGCAGTGGCCAACGTCGCCGCGGCGCTGAAGGAGGTCGGTATCCCGCTGATCGCCGATGGCGGCATCCGCTTCTCGGGCGACATCTCGAAGGCGATCGCCGCCGGTGCGTATTCGATCATGATCGGCGGCCTGCTCGCCGGCACCGAAGAGTCGCCGGGCGAGGTCGAGCTTTATCAGGGGCGTTCGTACAAGTCGTACCGCGGCATGGGCTCGCTCGGCGCGATGTCCGGCCAGAACGGCTCTTCCGACCGCTACTTCCAGGAGTCGAACGCAGCCGAGAAGCTGGTGCCCGAGGGCATCGAGGGGCGCGTGCCGTACAAGGGCGCGATGGCGGCGATCGTCCACCAGCTGATGGGCGGACTGCGCTCGTCGATGGGCTACGTCGGCTGCGCCAACCTCGAGGAGATGCGCAGCAAGCCGCAGTTCGTGCGCATCACCGGCGCCGGCATGCGCGAGAGCCACGTGCACGACGTGCAGATCACCAAGGAAGCGCCGAACTACCGGGTCGACTGACGGCGCGGTCCTTGGCCGCGCGGTAAGGGAGGCAGGGTGAGGTGGACTGCTCCGGCGCCTTTCCCCTCACGCCTCCACGTCTCACGCCTCACCGGGATAAATAAATCAATGAGCACCCGCGACATCCACTCCAGCCGGATCCTGATCCTCGACTTCGGCTCGCAGTACACCCAGCTGATCGCCCGCCGCATCCGCGAGATCGGCGTCTACTGCGAGATCCATCCCTGGGACGTGAGCGACGCCGATGTCCGCGCCTTCCTGCCGAGCGGCATCGTGCTGTCGGGCGGCCCCGAGTCGGTGACCGGCGGCGAAGCCAGCCCGCGCGCGCCGCAGGCGGTGTTCGAACTCGGCGTGCCGGTGCTCGGCGTCTGCTACGGCATGCAGACCATGGCGGCGCAGCTCGGCGGACGCGTCGAGCCGGCCGATCACCGCGAGTTCGGCTATGCGCAGGTGCGCGCGCACGCGCACTCGAAACTGCTCAAGGATATCGAAGACCACACCACGGCCGAAGGCTGGGGCCTGCTCGACGTCTGGATGAGCCACGGCGACCGCGTCGTCGAGCTGCCACCGGGCTTCGCTCGCATCGCCAGCACTGCCAGCGCGCCACTCGCCGGCATGGCCGACGAGAGCCGCGACTTCTACGGCGTGCAGTTCCATCCCGAGGTCACGCACACGCGCCAGGGCGAGCGCATCCTCAAGCGCTTCGTGCTCGAGATCTGCGGCGCCGAGGCGCTGTGGACCACCGGTAACATCATCGACGACAGCATCAGTGCGATCCGCGACCAGGTCGGCGACGAGGAGGTCATCCTCGGGCTGTCGGGCGGCGTCGATTCCTCGGTGGTCGCGGCGCTGCTGCACCGCGCGATCGGCGAGCAGCTGACCTGCGTGTTCGTCGACACCGGCCTGCTGCGCCTGCACGAGGGCGATCAGGTGATGGCGACCTTCGCCCGACACATGGGGGTGCGCGTGATCCGCGTCGACGCCGAAGCGCGCTTCCTCGCCGGGCTCGCCGGCGTCAGCGACCCCGAGGCCAAGCGCAAGATCATCGGCAAGCTGTTCGTCGACATCTTCGAGGAAGAATCGAACCGGCTGACCGGGGCGCGCTGGCTGGCACAGGGCACGATCTACCCCGACGTGATCGAGTCGGCCGGCTCCAAGACCGGCAAGGCGCACGTGATCAAGTCACACCACAACGTCGGCGGTCTGCCGGTGCACATGCGGCTGAAGCTGCTCGAGCCGCTGCGCGAACTGTTCAAGGACGAGGTCCGCAAGCTCGGCGTCGAACTCGGTCTGCCCTACGAGATGGTCTACCGCCACCCCTTCCCGGGGCCGGGGCTGGGGGTGCGCATCCTCGGCGAAGTGAAGAAGGCATACGCCGACCTGCTGCGCAGGGCCGACCACATCTTCATCGAAGAGCTGCACGAGGCCGGGCTGTACGACCAGACCAGCCAGGCCTTCGCGGTGTTCCTGCCGGTCAAGTCGGTCGGCGTGATGGGTGACGGCCGCCGCTACGATTACGTCGTCGCGCTGCGCGCAGTCGAGACCGTCGACTTCATGACCGCGCGCTGGGCGCATCTGCCCTACGACTTCCTCGATCGAGTGTCGCGGCGGATCATCAACGAGGTGCCGGGCATCTCGCGCGTGGTCTACGACGTCTCCGGCAAGCCGCCGGCGACGATCGAGTGGGAATGATTCGGCGTCTTTCGCGGTCTACCGAGGACTGTCGAAAAGTTCGCCTAAGCTGTTGCCATACATAGAAAATATCTGTCGAGATTTATCGATATCTATCGCAGAGATGCCTTTCAAGTTGACGGTAAATCTGACGGTAGAAATCTGCGACCAATAGCCAGGAAAGACTTTACCGTCACGCTATGGCGAGTCATGACGGTAAAAAAATACGACGAAAACACAATCAGACCAACAACTTATAGACATCGTAGCCACCGTTTCTGCGTGACGGTAAAATTCTCCCGAGAGGAGGGACCGCCGATGCTGTCCGATGGCACGCTCAGGGGCATCAAGCCCCAGGCCACCACCTACAAGATCGCCGACCGGGACGGGATGTACGTGACCGTCTCACCCAGGGGCACGATCACCTTTCGTCTCGACTACCGGCTCAACGGCCGGCGTGAAACGCTCACGATCGGCCGCTACGGGTCGAAGGACGGGATCTCGCTGTCAACGCCGACTGAAAAGTGACCCCTTTTGGATTCAGCTCGCCGAAGTAAAACTGACCCTCTGGGCCGCTAAGGT
>JBDHRG010000333.1:0-2536 GCA_039807445.1 Candidatus Competibacteraceae bacterium | reverse complement strand
CGGCGGCGAGCGCGATCGACACCTTCGACGCCGGCTGGGCGTGGTTCGCCAGCGACGGCGCCGAGGCGGTGCTGCAAGTCTTCGTCGACTCCGCCGGCGGCCTGCCGGGGCGCTCGGCGCTGGCGACGCACTACGCCGGCCTGCTCGCGCGTGTGCCGGCGCTCGCGACCCGCCTCGACGGTGCCGAGCCGCTCGGCGAGGCGCACGCCCGCTACGCGCAGACGCTGCTGAACGGCGAGCTGGTCACCCCCGATCGGCTGCGCCTCGGCGACGCCGCCTTCGCGATCGACCCGCTGTCGGGGCACGGGGTGTTCGAGGCCGTCGGCATGGGGCTGGCGGCGGTCGCGGTGGTCAACACCCTGCTCCAGCGCCCGCGGGACGCGCTACTGGCCGAGGCCTTCTGGCGCGCGCGCGTCGAGGGCGACTTCGTGCGCAAGGCGCGCATCGGCCGCGACTTCTACCGCCTCGAGCGCCGCTGGCCGGACGCCCCGTTCTGGGCCGCCCGCCGCGCCTGGCCGGACGACGAGCCCGCGCACGCCCCCGCCGGCCCGGCGCGGCTCGAGCGCCGGCCGGTTTCGGTCGACGGCTTCATCGTCGAAGACGAGGTGGTCGTCACCCCCGAGCAGCCGCGCGGCGTGTGGCAGGTCGCCGGCGTGCCGGTCGCGGCGTTGTGGCGCGCGGCCGAAGGCGCGGAAAACCCGGCCGCCTTCGCCGTCGCCTATGCCGCCCGGCACGGCTTCGCGGCGGCGGCGGTGCGTGGCGCACTGGCGTGGCTGCGCGTGCATGCGATGGCGGCGAGGCCCTGAGCGGCGAATCCCCGCCGCGCGCCCCACGGGAAGTCCCTCCTCCCGCCAAACGATCACCCTGCCGAACCCTTCACAGCCTCTTGACAAGAGCTGCAATCATTTTATTATCACGCCATAATTATGACGTGATGACGCTATCATCACTGGCAGTCTCGGAAGGAGGATCTGCCATGAAGTCGGCAACCGGCACCCGAAAGCCGCCCCGCCGCGCCGCGCTCTACCAGAACGTGGCCGAGCGCCTGCGGCAGAAGATCTACGACTACGAACTCCAGCCCGGCGAGTGGATCGACGAACCGGCGCTGGCCGAGGAGTTCGGCATCAGCCGCACGCCGCTGCGCGAGAGCCTGAAGCTGCTCGCCGCCGAGGGGCTGGTGCAGATCGACCCCGGCCGCGGCTGCCACGTCATCAAGCTCACGCTCGAGGACCTGAACGAACTGTTCCCGGTGATGGCGATGCTCGAGGGGCGCTGCGCGTTTGAAACCGCGCGCAAGCTGAGCGACGCGGGCCTGGCGACACTCGAGGGCATCCACGCGCAGCTCGAAACCGCCGCCGCCGCCGGCGACCTGGCGACCTACTACCGGCACAACTACTCGTTCCACCTCGCGGTGCAGGAGATGTGCGGCAACCCCTGGCTGATCCGCGTCACCAACGACCTGCGCCGCATCCTGAAGATGCACCGCGGCCGCCAGCTGCTGAGCCCGGGCCGCGCCGAGCAGTCGCTGGCCGAGCACCGCGCCTTGATCGACTGCTTCCGCCGCGGCGACGCCGAGGGCGCCGAGCGGATCATGAGCGAGCACATCGCGCACCAGCGCACCGCGCTGGCGAGGTACATCGAAAGCGGCGGCAGCCTGTATGTGCCCGCTCCCTTGCCGAGCGCAGGAGAGACCGCCCGGAATTCCACCGCCTGAGCCCGTCGACAGCAGACATCGGGCGTTGAACGGCCGGCCCAGGTAGCCGGCCGAAGACGCCCTCCCGAGGAGGAGACCCACGATGATCACGAAGCCCCTACAGTCGGGGAGGATCGGGTGCTGCCCGCGTTCCCCCGCCGCACCCCTTCGTGCCTTCGCACGCGCCGCATCGACCCCGCGCCTGCTCGCGCTTCGCGGGGCCGGATATCGCATCGATGCGAACGCGGTCGCGTCATGCGCGCACAATCCTTCGTCGGGGAACTAGCCGCCATGTCGCCCGAGCTGATTTCCATCTACGTGCTGGTGGCGATGTTCGTGCTCGCCACCGTGCTGCCGGTCAACATGGGGGTGATCGCGTTCGTCGGCGCCTTTCTGGTCGGCACGCTGGTCGCCGGACTGTCGACCAAGGCCATCATCGCGTTCTTCCCCGGCGATCTGTTCCTGACCCTGGTCGGCATCACCTACCTGTTCGCGCTCGCGCAGAACAACGGCACCATCGACTGGCTGGTGCAACTCGCCGTGCGCGCGGTGCGCGGGCGGATCGCCGCGATCCCGTGGATCATGTTCTTCATCGCCGCCGGACTGACCGCGGTCGGCGCCGTCAGCCCCGCCGCGGTCGCGATCATCGCACCGATCGCCCTCGGCTTCGCCGCCAAGTACGGCATCAACCCGCTGATGATGGGGCTGCTGGTGGTCCACGGCGCGCAGGGCGGCGGCTTCTCGCCGATCAGCATCTACGGCGGCATCACCAACAAGATCGTCGAGCGCGCCGGGCTGCCGCTGAACGAGATCGCGACCATGCTCGCCAGCCTGGGCGTCAAC
>JBDHRG010000332.1:0-2547 GCA_039807445.1 Candidatus Competibacteraceae bacterium | reverse complement strand
TCAGCTACGCCGTGCACGGGTGAAATCCGTCTGGGGTAGGGGAAACTCGGCCCACGTTTGATTCATGCACCAACGCCGGTTTGCAGGCTACCGTTGCGAGCGCTGGCAGGCAAGTGGCGCCCAGTGCAGGTGCCCGTGTCGCCAGCCACTGGCGAGCTTGCACAACTCCATGTTTTCAAAGAGCGGCCTGCCGTGCGAGCGCTTCCCCGGGAAGCGCGTATCACCGCAGCGCTCGCGGCGCCGGCGGCAATCATACGATCAGCGTTTCGCGTGCCGGCGAATCATATGGCTTGCCGAGGCTGACGATCCGCGGCTCCACCTTGTCGGCCAGACCGACGTCGATCAGCACGACATGATCCGTGCCGTGCAGGATCGCGTCGTCCAGCCGTGCGACCAGCTCGGTGTGGCGCAACCGGCTCAGGCGGCACTGGAATACCGAGAGCTGCACCCAGTCGCCATACCCCTTCATCAGCTTGAACACCCGCCGCCAGCGCTTCGGATCGCCGATGTCGTACACGACGATGTAGAGATGCTCGTCCATGGCCGTCAGCGCGTCGTGAAGTTGGGATAGTCGACCAGTTCCCCCGACAGGTGCCGGCCGAGCAGGCGTGCCTGCAGCTCGAGCAGGCGGCGATAGCTGACGCGGTAGCCGAACAGCGGGTGGGTGACCTCGTGGCTCATGCGGCGCTCGAAGGCGGCGATGAAGCGCTTGCGTCCCTCGTCCTTGAGCGCCACGCCGGCCCCCGAGCGCACGAAGTCGTCGGCCTGGACCTCGCCGTTGTTGATCGCCTGGATCACGATCGAATCGGCGATCAGCGGCCGGAACGGTTCCATCATGTCCAGCGCCAGCGCCGGCCGACCGTAGCGCGGCTGATGGTAGAAGCCGCGATAGGGATCGAAGCCCACCGCCGACAACGTGACGGTCCAGGTGCGCGTCAGCAGCGAGTAGGCGTACGACAGCAGCGCGTTGACCGGATCGGTCGGTGGCCGGCGGTTGCGGCTGTCGAAGTCGAAGTCGAACGCAGCCGCCGGCGCGTCCTGCCTCATCGGTGGCCGCAACAGCTTGCCGAAGGCACCGAAGTAGCGAGCCGCCGCCATGCCCTCGATGCCGAGCAGCGCCTCGAGGCTGCCGGCACGCCGGGCGCGGTCGATGTCGCCCTTCAGCGCGTCGAGCAGCGCCTCCGGCGCCGCGTCGTCCTTCCAGTTGCGGCGCAGAAAGGTGCGGCCGTTGGCGATCTTGGCCGCCACCCAGCCGCGCGCCAGGCGCAGGCAGTGCTCGGCGTCGAAGCTGGCCTTGAACTGCGCTGTGCGCAGCTCGACGTTCCTGTGCCCGGTGCCGACGCTGTGGCCGATGAACCAGCCACCGTAGCTGTGCCAGGTCACCGGGATCTCGCGCCGCATCAGCTCGTGCAGCGCCGGGGTGCTGACGTAGGCGTTGCCCATCAGCACCAGCTGCGACACGTCGATCAGGCGCGCGCTCTGGCGGGTGTCGTCGTCGAGCTGAACCTCGAGCACCTCGCCGCTCTTGCCGACCTTGGCGTAGGGCGCCTGCACGTACAGCGGCAGCGCCGTATCGCGCGCCACCGCCAGCGGCCGCGGCTCGGCCTGCTGGGCGCCGCGCAGCCAGTTGGTCTCGTCCGGCAGGCAGATGCCGACCAGCGCGCAGCGCGGGCACTTGGGGCTGTCGACCAGCGGCGGCGGCAGCTCGCCGCGCGCGGCGATGCCGCGCAAGCCGTCGAGCGCCGCGCGTGCCGCGACGACCAGCTCGTCGTCGAACGCGACCGGCACCCGCTCGCGGCTGCCGGCGTAATAGACCACGCCGCTGTCGCAGGCGTAGCCGCGCTCGCGCAGCAACAGCCCCTGCAGGCACAACTGCACGCGCTCGGGGTCGTAGACGCCGCAGGCGACGTGCGGGCGCTTGCCGCGCTTGTAATCGACCGGCATCACCCGCTCGCCCTCGCCTTCGATCAGGTCGAGCCTGGCGACCACGCCGAGCGCGTCCGAGGCCAGCGTCACCGAGCGCGCGTGGATGCGCTCCTCGCCATCCGGCGCCGCAGGCAGCGCGCCGCCCGGCTTGTCGACGCGCCGATGCGTGTAGCGCCCGTCGACCGTGTCGGCCGAGTCGCGCCATTCGCCCTGCACCCACATCAGGTACGCCAGCCGCGGGCAGTAGACGTATTCGTTGACCATGCGTGCCGGCAGCAGCGGCACATCCGAACCTGCGTCCATCGTCAGCCTCCTTCTGCCGCCATCGTTGCGGCTGTCGGAATGAGGACTCTCAATCGGCGCAGGTTCTGGATACCTGCACCGGCTAGTGGCCCAACCGAAACGTCTTCGTCTGCATCATCACCCCATCACCGGCACCGCCGGCCGGAAGATGCCGTAGCCCTGCCCGAACTCGTGCCGCAGCGACTCGAACACCACGGCGACGCCGCGGGCGTGCAGTTCGGTCAGTCGGTCGCCGTCGCCGACCAGCGCGGCGCTGGCCAGCAGGCTGCGGACGCTGTCGAGGCCGAGCGGTGTCTGCCATAGCGGCCAGCGCAGGCA
>JBDHRG010000081.1:0-16478 GCA_039807445.1 Candidatus Competibacteraceae bacterium | reverse complement strand
TACGTCGGCGGCATCGAGCACGCGATCCTGCACCTGCTGTACGCGCGCTTCTTCCACAAGCTGATGCGCGACGAGGGCCTGCTCGCGGGCGCCGAGCCGTTCACGCGGCTCCTGACCCAGGGCATGGTGGTCGCCGAGACCTATTTCCGCGACGAGGGCGCCGGCCACAGGACCTGGTTCAACCCGGCCGAGGTCAGCGTCGAGCGCGACGCCAAGGGCAGGATCCTCGCGGCGACGCTCGAGGCCGACGGCCGGCCGGTCGTGTTCGGCGGCATCGAAAAGATGTCGAAGTCGAAGAACAACGGCATCGACCCGCAGGCGCTGATCGAGCGCTACGGCGCCGACACCGCGCGCCTGTTCATGATGTTCGCCGCGCCCCCCGAGTTGTCGCTCGAGTGGTCCGACGCCGGCGTCGAAGGTGCGCACCGCTTCCTGAAGCGGGTGTGGGCGCTCGCGCACCAGCACGCGACGGCGGTCCGTGCCGCCGGCCCGGTCGACGCCGCACGGCTTTCGGCCGAGGACCAGGCGGTGCGCCGCGAGATCCACGAGGCGCTGGCGCAGGCGCGCTACGACTACGAGCGCCAGCAGTACAACACCGTGGTCTCGGCCGGCATGAAGATGCTGAACGCGCTCGGCCGCCTGGGCGAGGGCGCCGGTGCCGATGCGGTCCGCGCCGAGGGGCTGTCGGTGCTGCTGCGCGTGCTGGCGCCGGTCGTGCCGCACGCGACGCAGGTGCTGTGGCGCGCGCTCGGCTGGGGTGAGGCGATCATCGACGCGCCGATGCCGGCGGTGGACGAATCCGCGCTCGTGCGCGCGCGCGTCGCCTACGTGGTGCAGGTCAACGGCAAGCTGCGCGGCCAGATCGAGGTCGCGGCGGACAGCCCGCGCGAAGCGGTCGAAGCCGCGGCGCTGGCCGAACCGAACGTGCAGCGCTTCATGGCAGGCAGGCCGGCGAAGAAGGTGGTCGTCGTCCCCGGCAAGCTGGTCAACGTGGTCGTCTGAACGGGAGGCACATCCGATGGGCCGTATCGTCCGATTCGCGCTGCTCGCCTGGGTCACGCTGCTCGCTGGCTGCGGTTTCCAGCTGCGCGGCGCCGCCGATCTGCCGCCCGAGATGGCGAAGACGTACATCGAGCGCGTCGGCGGTGCCGGCGGCGGCATGATCGAGGGCCTGACGCGCGCGCTGGCGGCGAACGGCGCCACCGTGGTCGCCGAGCGCAAGCAGGCGACCGCGGTGCTGTCGCTGTCGAACGAATCGACGCGCAAGCGGACCATCGTCAAGGGCGACCAGGGTACCGCGCTCGAGTACGAGCTGTACTTCAACGTTTCGTATGCGGTCGCCACGCTCGAGGGCAAGTCGCTGGTTCCGATCGACCGCATCGAGCTGTCGCGCGACCTGCTCTACGAAGAAGGTGCGGTGCTCGGCCGCGAGAGCGGCGAGTCGCTGGCGGTGCGCGACATGAACCGCGACGCGGTGTGGGCGATCCTGCGCCGCCTGCAGGCGGTCGCGCGCCGGTGAGGCTGCGCCCCGACCAGCTCGCGGCCCACCTCGGCCGCGGGCTGGCGCCGGTCTACCTGGTGCACGGCGACGAGCCGCTGCTGGCGCAGGAGGCCGCCGACGCGGTGCGCGCGCGCGCGCGGGAAGCCGGCTGCGACGAGCGCGAATGCCTGGCGGTCGAGCCCGGCTTCGACTGGTCGGCACTGGCCAGCGCCGGCAACAGCCTGTCGCTGTTCGGCAGCCGCCGGCTGATCGAGCTGCGCCTCGGCAACGTCAGGCCCGGTGATGCCGGCGCCAGGGCGCTGCGCGCCTACTGCGCCCGCCCGCCCGAAGACGCGGTGCTGCTGGTGCTGGCCGGCAAGCTCGACGCGCAGCAGTTGAAGAGCGCCTGGTTCGGCGCGATCGACCAGGCCGGGGTCGCGGTGCAGTGCTGGCCGGTCGAGGCGCGTGCGCTGCCGGGCTGGATCGAGGCCCGCGCGAGCGCACGCGGCATGCGCCTGGGCCTCGAGGCGGGGGCGCTGCTCGCCTCGCGCGTCGAAGGCAATCTGCTCGCCTGCGCGCAGGAGCTCGGCAAGCTCTACCTGCTGTACGGGTCCGAGCCGGTCGACGCCGAGCGCCTGCTCGCGGTGGTCGGCGACAGCGCGCGCTACAGCGTCTACGACCTCGCCGACGCCGGGCTCGAGGGGCGGCCCGACCGCGCGGCGCGCATCATCGCCGGGCTGCGCGCCGAAGGCACCGAACCGGTGCTGGCGTGCTGGGCGCTGACGCGCGAGATCCGCAGCCTCGCGCTGCTCGCCGCCGAGCTCGAGCGCGGCATCCCGGTCGATGGCGTCCTGACCCGCGCCAAGGTCTGGGAAAGGCGCAAGCCGCTGATCCGCAGGGCGCTCGGGCGCCTGTCGCGGGACGAGTGCCGGCGCCTGTTGCAGGCGTGCGCGCGCGCCGACCGCATCAACAAGGGCGCCGAGGACGGCGATGCCTGGGATGCGCTGCTCGACATCGCGGTGCGTCTCGCCGGCAGGGATTTGCGGCTGGGCCGTGAGCTGACGTAGGCGCGGGCGTGGGACGAAGCCGCGGTACAGGGCGGATCAGCGCGGCGTGATCCGCCATCCGTTCGCCACCCATTCGGCGGATCGGATCGCCTACCGCCGCCGCCGTTACCGTGGAACAATGCGCCGAGCACGCTGCCCCAGGGTTTGCACGGCATTTTTCGAGAGGTCCGCAGCACATGAATGCACACGTTTCGGTGCAGCACGACGATGCCATCGCCTACATGCGCGAGCTCGGCCGGCGCGCGCGCGCCGCGGCGCGGGTGATCGGCCGCGCCGACACCGCCGTCAAGAACCGGGCGCTGCTCGCGATCGCCGAGCGGCTCGAGGCCGGCATGGCCGGGCTGCTCGAGGCCAACGAGCGCGATCTCGCCGCCGGCCGGGCCGGTGGCCTCGACGCGACGCTGCTCGACCGCCTCGCGCTCGGCGACAAGGGCGTGCGCGCGATGGCGCAGGGTTTGCGCGAGATCGCCGCGCAGAAAGACCCCGTCGGCGCCATCACCGACCTCGAATACCGTCCCTCGGGCATCCAGGTCGGCAAGATGCGCGTGCCGCTGGGCGTGATCGGCATCATCTACGAGTCGCGTCCGAACGTGACCGCCGATGCCGCCGCGCTGTGCCTGAAGGCCGGCAACGCCGCGATCCTGCGTGGCGGCTCCGAGGCGATCCACTCGAACCGCGCCATCAGCGCGTGCCTTCGCGCGGGGCTCGAAGCCGCCGGGCTGCCGGTCGAAGTGGTGCAAGTGGTCGAGACCACCGACCGCGCCGCGGTCGGCGAGCTGATCCGGATGAAGGACTGCGTCGACGTGATCGTGCCGCGCGGCGGCAAATCGCTGATCGCGCGCATCGCCGACGAGGCGCGTGTGCCGGTGATCAAGCATCTCGACGGCATCTGCCACGTCTACATCGACGACCGCGCCGATCCCGGCAAGGCGATCAAGGTCGCGTTCAACGCCAAGTGCCGCCGCTACGGCATCTGCGGCGCGATGGAGACGCTGCTGGTGCACGAGGCGGTGGCGCCCCACGTGCTGCCGCAGCTCGCCGAGCTGTACCGTGCCGCCGGCGTCGAGCTCAGGGGCTGCGGGCGCACCCGCCAGCTGGTGCAGGGCGTCGACGCGGCGAGCGAGGACGACTGGTCGACCGAATACCTCGGCCCGGTGCTGGCGATCCGCGTCGTGCCCGACATGGACGCCGCGATCGAGCACATCGAGACTTACGGTTCGCACCACACCGACAGCATCGTCACCGAAGACTTTTCGCGCGCGCGGCGCTTCCTGCGCGAGGTCGACTCGGCCTCGGTGATGGTCAACGCCTCGACCCAGTTCGCCGACGGCGGCGAGTACGGGCTCGGTGCCGAGATCGGCATCTCGACCGACAAGCTGCACGTGCGCGGCCCGGTCGGCGTCGAGGGCCTGACCACGCAGAAGTACGTCGTGCTCGGCGACGGTTCCTGCCGTGGCTGAGGTGCGCATGGATCCCGACGGCGACAGCCGGCCGCTCGACGATACCGAGCTCATCGAACTCGGCGCCGCGCTCGGCGCGGTCGATGCGACACACGATGTCGAGTTCGTCGACGGCCTGTTCTGCGCGCTGATCGCTGGCCCGACCCCGGTCGCCGCGGTGCGCTGGCTGCCGCTGCTGTTCGGCGAAGCGCACGCCCCGGCGCGCGACGCCGAGCGCATCATCGAGCTCTTGCGCCGACACTGGAACGATGTCGCCTCGCGCCTGCAGCTGCCGCGCGAAGCCCTGAACGAAGACAGTTTCTACCTGCCGCTGGTACTCGACCGCGAAGGCGAGGACGCGCCGCAGCAGGGGCAGCGCTGGGCGCGCGGCTTCGCCGCTGGCATGGGCCTGGCGGGGGAAGACGCTTGGGCGGCGCTGCTCGAAGACGAGGCGAAGGCGCAATGGCTGGCGCCGATCGTGCTGCTCGGGCGCGACGATGCGCCGGCGGACCGCGAGGCGCTGAGCCAGGCGTTGCCGGCTTCGGCTTACCGCATCCACCGTTTCTGGCAGGCGCGTTCGCATGCATCGAGGCGCCGCGGGGAGCGCGTCGGCCGCAACGACCCCTGCCCCTGCGGCAGCGGCAAGAAGTACAAGAAGTGCTGCGGCGCAGGCGCGCCCACGCTGCACTGAGCGCAGGGTGCATGCAAGCACCGATCGGGCTGTTCGGCGGCACCTTCGACCCGGTGCACCACGGCCATCTGCGCCTGGCGGTGGAGCTGCGCGAGCGGCTCGAGCTGGCCGAGCTGCGGCTGATTCCGTGCCACGTGCCGGCGCTGCGCGGCGCGCCCGGGGCGAGTCCGGCGCAGCGGCTGGAGATGCTGCGGCTCGCGACCGCCGGCGAGCCGGGACTGGTCATCGACGGCCGCGAGCTGGCGCGGCCGGGGCCCAGCTACACCATCGACACGCTGATCGAGCTGCGCGCCGAGCTCGGCCCCGAGCGCTCGCTGGTGTGGGTGCTGGGTATCGACGCGCTGGCCGGGCTGCCGCGCTGGCAGCGCTGGCGCGAGCTGACCGAGCGCGCGCACCTGTGCGTGCTGAGCCGTCCGGGGGCAAAGCTGCCCGACGATCCCGCGCTCGAAGCCTTCCTGGCCGGGCACCGCGCCGGAGCCGCGGTGGTGCGCGAGCGCCCGGCCGGCGGCATCTGCTTCCAGCCGGCGAGTCGGCTCGAGATTTCCGCCACCGCGATCCGCGATGCGCTGGCCGGCGGGCGCTCGGCGCGCTACTGGCTGCCCGACGCGGTGCTCGACTATATCCGTGCGCAGGGGCTGTATCGGGCTCCTGCCGATCATCAAGCGAAACCCGAATGAATACCGAAGACCTGAAGAACCTCGTCGTTGCCGCGCTCGAAGACTTGAAGGGCGTCGACATCAGGATCCTCGACGTGCGCGGCAAGGCCTCGTTCACCGATCTGATGGTGATCGCCAGCGGCACCTCCGACCGCCACGTCAAGTCGCTGGCCGGCAAGGTGCAGGAAAAAGCGCGCGAGGCCGGCGAGAAGCCGCTCGGCGTCGAGGGCGAGCGCGACGGCCAGTGGGTGCTGATCGACTATGTCGACGTGGTCGTGCACGTGATGAGCCCGGCGATGCGCGAATTCTACAACCTCGAGAAGCTGTGGGGGGCGTGAACGAGGCACGAGGTGCGAGGTGCGAGGGGAGTGATGGTGACTCCTTTCCTCGTGCCTCGCTCCTCGCGCCTGTCCGAACGCCATGCGCATCCACCTGATCGTCGTCGGCCAGAAGATGCCGGACTGGGTCGAGGCCGGTTATGCCGAGTACGCCGGGCGCCTGCCGCACGAGTGCGAGCTGAAGCTGGTCGAGCTCGCCGCAGGCAAGCGCGGCAAGAACGCCGACCTGGCGCGCATCTTGCGCGACGAGAGCGAGCGTGCGCTCGCTGCGGTGCCGAAGGGCGCGCGCATCGTCGCGCTCGAGGTGCGCGGTCGCGCGCACTCGACCGAGCGGCTCGCCGAGCGGCTCGCCGCCTGGCAGCGTGACGGCCGCGACGTGGCGCTCTTGGTCGGCGGCCCCGAGGGCCTGGACCCGGCGTGCTCGGCGGCAGCCGAAGAAACCTGGTCGCTGTCGCCGCTGACCTTCCCGCACCCGCTGGTGCGCGTGATCGTCGCTGAACAGCTGTATCGCGCCTGGAGCATCCTGAACAATCATCCGTATCATCGAGGGTGAGGTACGCAGTGCAAGGTGCGAGGCACCAGGCACGAGGCACGAGTATGAAAAGAACACTCGCTCCTCGGGTCTCGCACCTCGCTCCTCGTGCCTCGCAACTTATCCGAGTCCGCGACCATGACCACGACCTTCGAGCATCCATCCGCCGCTCCCGGCCCGCACCGGATCTACCTCGCCTCCGCGTCCCCCCGTCGGCGCGAGTTGCTCGAGCAGATCGGCGTACGCTTCGACGTGATCCATGCCGCGGTCGACGAGACCCCGCAGCCGGGCGAAGCGGCGCATGATTACGTCGCCCGGCTGGCCCTGGCCAAGGCCTGGGCCGGCTTCGAGGCGAGCTATGGCGCGCGCCTGGTGCTCGGCGCCGACACTGCGGTGATCGTCGACGAGGCGATCCTCGGCAAGCCGCGCGATCGCGCCGACGCGCTGGCGATGCTCGAGCGCCTGTCGGGGCGCGACCACCGCGTGCTGTCGGCGGTGGCGCTGGTCGACGGCGAGCGGGCCGAGGTGCGCGTGCAGGCGAGCCGCGTGCGTTTGCGCGCGCTCACCGCTGTCGAGTGTGAAGCCTACTGGGCCAGCGGAGAGCCCGCCGACAAGGCCGGAGCCTATGCGATACAGGGCAAGGCAGCGGCCTTCATCGAACACCTGGACGGCAGTTACTCGGGGGTGATGGGGCTGCCGCTGTTCGAGACCTGCGAGCTGCTGCGCGAATTCGGTCGGGAGGTTCTGTGAGCGAACCGACGATCGAACCCCACCGCCTGCCGGTCCCGACGCTTGCCGACGAACACGTTCACGAGCTGCACCATCCGCGCATGAGCGAAGAGATCCTGATGAACGTCACGCCGCGCGAGACCCGCGTCGCGGTGGTCGAGAACGGCGTGCTGCAGGAAATCTACATCGAGCGCACGCGCAAGCGCGGCCTGGTCGGCAACATCTACAAGGGGCGCGTGGTGCGCGTGCTGCCGGGCATGGAGGCGGCGTTCGTCGACGTGGGCCTCGAGCGCGCCGCCTTCCTGCACGTCTCCGACATCCAGGCCAGCGTCGCCGCCGAGGAAGTGCCGCGGCCGCTCGAGCGCAACGCATCGATCACCGAGCTGGTGCGCGAAGGTCAGGAGCTGATGGTGCAAGTGGTCAAGGACCCGATCGGCACCAAGGGCGCGCGGCTGACCACGCACGTCACCATTCCCAGCCGCTACCTGGTCTACCTGCCGAGCTCGGACACGGTCGGCGTCTCGGTCAAGATCGAGGACGAGGCCGAGCGCGTGCGCCTCAAGGCGATCGTCGGCGAGTATCGCGCCGAGTTCGGCGGCGGCTACATCGTGCGCACCGCCGGCGAGGGCGCCGAGGCGCTGGCGCTGCGCGCCGACATGGCCTTCCTGCAGAAGCTGTGGGCTTCGATCCAGGAGCGCGCGCGCGAGGCGCGCGCGGGGCAGCCGATCCACGAGGACCTGCCGCTGGTGCTGCGCGTGCTGCGCGACTTCGTCGGCAGCAACGTCGAGAAGGTGCGCGTCGATTCGCGCGAGACCTTCGAGCGCCTGGTGCGCTTCGCCGAGCGTTTCGTGCCCGAGATGACGCCGCGCATCGAGCACTACCCGGGCGAGCGCCCGATCTTCGACCTCTACGGCATCGAGGACGAGATCCTGCGCGCGCTCGACAAGAAGGTGACGCTGAAGTCGGGCGGCTACCTGATCATCGACCAGACCGAGGCGATGACGACGATCGACGTCAACACCGGCGGCTACGTCGGCCACCGCACGCTCGAGGAGACGATCTACAAGACCAACCTCGAGGCGGCGCAGGCGATCGCGCGCCAGCTGCGGCTGCGCAACCTCGGTGGCATCATCATCATCGACTTCATCGACATGCAGGCCGAGGAGCACAAGCTCGCGGTGTTCAAGGCGCTCGAGCGCGCGCTCGAGCGCGATCACGCCAAGAACAACATCTGCGAAGTCTCGGCGCTCGGCCTGGTCGAGATGACGCGCAAGCGCACCCGCGAGAGTCTCGAACACGTGCTGTGCGAGCCCTGCCCGCTGTGCCAGGGGCGTGGCTCGGTGAAGACCGCCGAGACCGTGTGCTACGAAATCTTCCGCGAGATCCTGCGCAACGCGCGCCAGTACGACGCCGCGCGCCAGTTCCTGGTGCTGGCCGCCGCCGAGGTGGTCGACCTGATGCTCGACGAGGAGTCGACCTCGGTCGCCGAGCTCGAAGGCTTCATCGGCACGCCGATCCGCTTCCAGGCCGAAACCGAGTATCCGCGCGAGCAGTACGACGTGGTGCTGATGTAAGCCGCGATGGTGCGTTCCGCGCTGCGCCACGGCTGGAAGTGGTGTCTCGGCGTCGCGCTGGCGGCGGGGGCGCTGCTCGCCGTGGCTGCGCTGGCGCTGCAGTGGTGGCTGCCGCGGCTGCCCGAGTACCACGGCGCGGTGGAAGCGCTGCTCGCGCGTGAGCTCGGTCTCGCGGTCCGCATCGGACGGTTCGAAGGCGCCTGGGACGGCTTCGATCCGAGCGTCGCGATCGACGGGCTGGCGCTGAGCGATCCGGCCGACGGACACGCGGTGGCCGGCTTCCGCCACGCGCGCGCCGTGCTCGACCTGCCGGCTTCGCTGCTCGCGTGGCGGCCGGTGTTCGCCGAGATCGCGCTCGATGGCGCCGAGCTGCGCTTCGAGCGCGATGCCGCGGGGCAGCTGCGGCTGCTGCCCCCGGGCGGCGCGCCGGTGCCGCTCGAACACGTGCTGGTCTGGCTCGGCGGCTTGCGCGTGCTGACGCTCGGCGACGGCGCGGTGCGCATCCGCGAGCCCGACGGCAGCGAAACCGCCTTCCCCGGCCTGAGCCTGGAACTGCGCCCGAGCGGCTGGGCCGGGCGGCGCCTGGCGCTGGCGCTCGGGCCGCGGCTGCGCGCCGAGATCGAGCTCGATCGCTTCGACCCCGATCCGGCCGGCTGGCGCGGCCAGTTCCGGCTGCGCGCCGAAGGTGTCGAGCTGGCGCGCCTGCCGCTCGAGGGCGCGCCCTCGGCCGGCACGCTCGACGCCGAGCTGTCCGGCGACTGGCAGGGGTGGCGCCTGAGCGCGTTGAGCGGCAACGCGCAGCTCGCCGGCTTCGTTCCCGCGGCGCCGCTACCCGTGGCCTGGTTCGCCGCCCACCCGCAGCTCGAGCTCGTGTTCGACTGGAAGCGCGATGCCGCCGGCTGGTCCGCAGCTGCCGAGCTGACCTCGCCCGAGGGGCTGGCATGGCAGGTCGAGGCGCTGCGCGCCGGCGAGCCGCTGAGCCTTGAGCTCGTCGGTGCGCGGATCGAGGATCTGCTGGCGCTGGCCGGCCCCTGGGTGCCCGAGGTGGCGCGGGCGCCGCTGGCCGGGCTGGCGCCGCACGGGCTGCTCGCCGAGGGGCGACTCGAGCTCGACTCTGCGCGCCCCGAGGGCTTCGCGCTCGAGGCGCGGCTCGACGCCGCCGGCTGGCGGCCCTGGCAGGGGATACCGGGTATCGGCCACCTCGCCGGCAGCCTGAAGCTTCGCGCCGACGGTGGTGAGCTGGCGCTGGACGCGCCGGGGCTGCGCCTGACGCTGCCGGGGCTGTTCCGCGACGCGCTCGCCTTCGGCGCCGCGCGCGGCGAGGCGCGCTGGCGCCGCGGCGAGGCGGGGCTCGCGGTCGAGCTCGGCGCGCTCGAACTCGCCAACGCCGATCTCGAGGCGCGCATCCACGGCCGCGTCGAGCTGCCGGCCGGCGGCGAGCCGCGCGTGGACCTCGGCGCCGAAGTCCCGCGGCTGGCCGTGGGCGCGGCGCCGAAATACCTGCCGGTCGGGCTGATCGGCGCCGACGGCGTGGCCTGGCTCGACCGTGCGCTGAAGGCCGGGCACGGCGAGGGCGGCGTGGTGAAGCTGGCGGGGCCGCTGTCGGCCTTCCCGTTCGATCGGGGCGAGGGCGAGTTCGACGTGCGCGTGCGCGTGCGCGACGGCGTGCTCGACTTCGCGCCGGGCTGGCCGGCGCTGACCGGGCTGGCCGCCGAGCTGCATTTCCGCAACCGCAGCCTGGCGATCAGCGCCGGACCCGGCCGCCTGCTCGATGTCGCGCTCGAGGCACCGGTCGAGGTGCGGCTCCCCGACCTCGAGGAGCCCGAAGTTCTGGTGCAGGGCGCGGTGCGCGCCGACGGCACAGCGGTCAACCGCCTGTTGCGCGAGACGCCGCTGGCCGGGGTGCTCGAGGGCTTCGCGCACGTGCTCGAATTCGGCGGCAGCCACCGCGTCGCGCTCGATCTGGCGATCCCGACCGACGGGCGCCGAGTCAGGGTGCGTGGCAGCGTCGGCTTCGACGATGCGCGGCTCGATATCCGCGGCTGGGGCACGCCGCTCGAGCACTTGCGCGGCGAGCTCGCCTTCGACGGCGAGGGCCGGCTGAAAGCCGAGGGCATCGCGCTCGAGTTCGGCGGCAGCTCGGCGACGCTCGAGGCCGGAGCGGATGCGCGCGGCACGACGCAGCTCGAGCTGCACGGGCGCTTCACGCCGCAGGCGCTGCTCGGCAGCGCCCGGGCCGCCGAGCTGTTCGGCGCCAAGCCGCCGCTGTCGGGCCGCGCCGAGGGCACGCTGAGCCTGGCGCTGCCGGCGGCCTCGCGCGACGGGCCGCTGTACCGGATCGGCTTCGACAGCGGGCTCGAAGGCGTGGCTGCCGAGCTGCCGCCGCCGCTGGGCAAGGCTGCGCGCGAGCGCCGGATGCTGCGGCTGGCGCTCGAGGCTTATCCGCACGGTCGCGCGCGGCTGAGCGCGAGCTACGGCATGGATGCGCGCGCGCTGCTGGAGCTGAGCGGTTTCCCCGAGGCGCCGAAGCTCGAGCGCGGCGATCTGCGCCTGGGCAAGGGCGAGGCGCAGTTGCCGGCCACGCCGGGCTTGCGGCTGCGCGCGCACGTGCCGCGGTTCGCGCTCGGCGCGGACGCGGCCGGCGGCACGCTGCCGGCCTGGCTCGCGCGCGCCGAGCTCGAGATCGACGAGCTCGCCGTCGCCGACCAGCGCTTCGCGCCCGTCGGCGCGGTGCTCGAGCCCGCCGAGGGCGGCACGCGCGTCACGCTCGACGGCCCGGCGCTGCGCGGCACGCTGCGCCTGCCGGCGGCGCAGCTTGCGCGAACGGGCAGCGACCGGACGGTGCGGCTCGAGCTGCACCGGCTGCACCTCAAGCGCGACGACGGCGAAGCCGAGGGCGGGGCCGGCGCTGCGCTCGACCCGCGCGCGCTGCCGCCGCTGCGCGTGGTGGTCGACGACTTGCGGCTCGACGGCCGGCCGCTCGGGCGCCTCGCCTTCGCCACGGCACCGGCCGCCGACGGGCTGGCGATCCAGGGGCTCGAGCTGCACGCCGACGGCCATGACTTCGCCGGCGAAGGCGACTGGCTCCAGACCGCCGCCGGGCCGCGCTCGCGGCTGCGCTTCGGGCTCAGGAGCGCCGCGCTCGGCCAGACGCTGGCGCTGTTCGGCTACGAAGCCGGCCTCGGGCGCGGCCCGGCCACGGTCGATGCCGAGCTGGCTTGGGCCGCGCCGCTGCCCGCGCTCGAGGTGGTGGGGCTCGAAGGCCGGCTGACGCTCGACGTCGGCGAGGGGCAGCTGCTCGAGCTCGAGCCCGGCGTCGGCCGCTTCCTCGGGCTGTTCAGCTTCGCCAGCCTGACGCGGCGGCTGACGCTCGATTTCAGTGATTTGTTCGGCCAGGGGCTGGGCTTCGACCGCATCCGCGGCAGCTTCGCTTTTGCCGGCGGCAAGGCGGACACGCGCGACCTGAAGCTCGAGGCGCCGTCGGCCGAGATCCGGGTCAGCGGCGAGGTCGACCTGGTCCGGCGCGAATACGATCAGACGGTCACGGTGACGCCGCGCCTCGGCGCGGCGCTGCCGATTGCTGGTGCGATCGCCGGCGGCCCGGTCGGCGCCGCCGCGGCGCTGGTGCTCGAGCGCCTGCTGAAACCCGGGATCGACCAGATCAGCCAGACCGCGTACCGCATCACCGGTCCGTGGAATGCGCCGCGCATCGAGCGCCTCGGCGTGAGCTCGCCGCCGCCACGGCACGAACCAGAGGAGAGAGTGCGTTGAGCATCGTCGCCGCGATCCAGATGACGTCCACGCCGGACGTGAGCGCCAACCTCGCCGCCGCCGCGCGGCTGATCGGCGAGGCGGCCGAGGGCGGCGCGCGCCTGGTGGCGCTGCCCGAGAACTTCTACCAGATGGGCTCGAGCGAAACCGACAAGCTCGCCTTGCGCGAGCTCGACGGCCGTGGCCCGCTGCAGGATGTGCTGGCCGGGCTGGCTTCGAGACACGGCGTGTGGATCGTCGGCGGCACGCTGCCGCTGGTGGGCGACGACCCGGCGCGCGTGCGCGCTGCCTGCGTGGTCTACGACGACCGCGGCGAGCGCGTCGCGCGCTACGACAAGATACACCTGTTCGACGTCGTCGTTGCCGACAGCCAGGGGCAGTACCGCGAATCGGCGACGGTCGAGCCGGGCACGCAGGTGGTCGTGGTCGACACGCCGTTCGGTCGGCTGGGGCTGTCGGTGTGCTACGACGTGCGCTTTCCCGAGCTGTTCCGTGCGATGCAGGCGCAGGGCGCCGAACTGTTCACGGTGCCGGCGGCGTTCACCGCGGTGACCGGCCGCGCGCACTGGGAGACGCTGCTGCGCGCCCGTGCGGTCGAGAACCTCGCCTGGGTGCTCGCGCCGGCGCAGGCCGGGCACCACCCCAACGGCCGCGAGACGTACGGCGACAGCCTGGTCTGCGATCCCTGGGGCCAGGTGCTCGCGCGCCGCGCCCAGGGCGAAGGCGTGGTGCTGGCGACGCTCGACCGCGAGCGCCAGCGCCAGCTCCGCCGCAGCTTCCCGTGCCTGGAGCATCGGCGGCTGTGATGCGGGGTTCTCATTTCTCATCATCCATCACCCATCTACTGCGATACGCTGTCGTCACCGTACCGTTTCGCCGAGACCTCCCCGATGAGCACCGCCCTCGACCTGGCCCGCGACCATGTCCTCAGCCCCGCCGGGCTGCAGGAAGCCGATCTGCATCGCGCGCTCGCCTGCCTGCACGGGCACGCGATCGACGCCGCCGACCTCTACTTCCAGGTGCGGCGCACCGAGGGCTGGTCGCTCGAGGACGGTGCGGTCAAGAACGCCAGCCACAGCATCGACCAGGGCGTCGGCGTGCGCGCGATCAGCGGCGAGAAGACCGGCTTCGCCTATTCCGACGAGATCGCGGTTCCGGCGCTGCTCGAAGCCTCGAAGGCGGCGCGCGCGATCGCGCGCTCGGGCGGCGACGGTGCGCTGGCCGCGTGGCGCGCGCCCGCGCGCAGCGGCGGGGCGCTGTACGCGCCGCTCGACCCGATCGAGACGCTGAGCGCCGATGAAAGGGTGCGGCTGCTCGAGGCGGTCGACGCCGAGGCGCGCCGCCAGGACCCGCGCGTCAGGCAGGTGATGGTCAGCCTCGCCGCGGTGCACGACGCGGTGCTGGTGGCGGCCAGCGACGGCACGCTCGCCGGCGACGTGCGCCCACTGGTGCGGCTCAACGTGTCGGTGATCGTCGAGCACGGCGGGCGGCGCGAGCAGGGCTCGGCCGGCGGCGGCGGGCGCGTCGCCTACGGCTGGTTCCTCGACGCCGAGCGCGCGCTCGGCTTCGCGCGCGAAGCGGTGCGCCAGGCGCTGGTCAACCTCGAGGCCGAGGAGGCGCCGGCCGGCACCATGCCGGTGGTGCTCGGTCCGGGCTGGCCCGGCGTGCTGCTGCACGAGGCGGTCGGCCACGGCCTCGAGGGCGACTTCAACCGCAAGGGCACCTCGGCCTTCGCCGGGCGCATCGGCGAGCAGGTGGCATCCCGCCTGTGCACGATCGTCGACGACGGCACGCTGGCCGAGCGGCGCGGCTCGCTGAACGTCGACGACGAGGGCACGCCGACCGAGCGCACGGTGCTGATCGAGAACGGGGTGCTGAAGGGCTACATGCAGGACAAGCTCAACGCGCGGCTGATGGGCATGGCGCCGACCGGCAACGGCCGGCGCGAATCCTACGCCCACCTGCCGATGCCGCGCATGACCAATACCTACATGCTGCCGGGCCCGCACGACCCGCAGGAAATCATCGCCTCGGTCGAGCACGGGCTGTACGCGGTCAACTTCGGCGGCGGCCAGGTCGACATCACCTCGGGCAAGTTCGTGTTTTCGGCCAGCGAAGCCTATCTGATCGAACACGGCCGCATCACCCGTCCGGTCAAGGGTGCGACGCTGATCGGCAACGGCCCCGAGGCGATGGGCCGCGTCAGCATGGTCGGCAACGACTTCGCGCTCGACGCCGGCGTCGGCACCTGCGGCAAGGACGGCCAGAGCGTGCCGGTCGGCGTCGGCCAGCCGACGCTGAAGCTCGACGTGATGACCGTCGGCGGCACCCGCGCGTGAAGCGTGAAGCGTGGCGGTCTGGCCAGTGTTCCTGTTCACGCTTCGCGGCCCTCACGTCTCACGTCTCACTGCATATCCGGCACATCCGCCGCCGGCCGCCTAAGCTTTCGGGCAGTGTGCCGGCCGGCGCGAACGGGGAGGGGGCAGCCATGGGGGGGTTCGTCGCCGAAGTCACCGCCTACCGTGTCAGCGTCGGCCGCCAGACCAGCGTCAGCTACGTCCGCACGCTGCAGCTCGACCTGGTCCGCGCCGACGACCTGCCGTACCGGCAGATCGTCGTCTATTTCTACGAGCCCGACCCGATGGCTTTCGGGGCGCAGCATCCCGAGGAGGGTGCCGTCATCGTGCGCCTACCGATGCGCGACTTCGACGCGATGTACCACGTCGTGCAGACCGAGCGCCCGGTCAGCGCCGGCTGGGTCGCCGACGACGACAACCGCCTGAGCTGGTTCTACCTCGGCACCCATGCCGAGCCGCCCGGCGAAGGCTCGCAGGACCGGAGCCGCCGATAAACCCCGCGCCGATCGCCGTCGCCCGCACCGCCGGCGGGCGGTCAAACCGCTGATGCCGCAGGAGCACTTGGTGCGCGCAGGTGGACGCGATCGCGGCTGAGCGGCGGCCTGCCCGACTTGGCGCGCGATGCGCTGCTCGGCAGACTTGCGAAGAGCGCCGTGCGCTCGGTCGGCCACCCGCCACCAGATCACGTGCAGCGTGCTCGGAGCGATTCTTGGCGGGCGGCCCGGGCCAAGGCCCGAAATGAGTGCGGAGGTGACGGCAGCCCTCGACGCGCAAGCTCAGGATTGCCCGCTTGCAGAGCGAACACGTCGCGCGATTCGCCGTCGGATATGCCATCTGTCAGCTTTCTTTGCACTTGCTCGAGATCATTTCGATGTCGCCGGCACAACTGTTTGTGTTCGTTGTGGTTTCTCGGCGTGGCATGATTTCTGCTTTCGATGTGGTTGCGCTCGAACAGCCCACCGCAGATAAGACAGCTTATGCGTTCCGCTCGTGTCATTCGACGGAGGCGCTAGCCTTGGACCACCTTCGGATGGAGCGCGCGGGCGTCGTCGATTGATCGAGCACAGGGGGAACAGCGGTGCACACACCAAGCGATTTTGTGACCTATCGAATCGGAGGAGAGCGGCGCAAAGGGCTCGCTGGGATGCTGGTCGTGCTGCTCGGAGGAGTTCTGTGGGCGGGCGAAGCGCCGGCGGTTAACATTTTTTCCGGCGGCGGTGCCACGGTAGTCAACAATGTAGCGTCCCCGAACGGCGTGACGCGCAGAGGGAGCGGAGGCAGCTTCGATCTGCACGCGGTGGTAGAAGTCGCGGGCGCGCTACCAACTCCGATAGACGCACGCCATTTTCCGAACCAGTCGGATCCGTTCTTCCGGACTTTCTTCCCCATCAAGTCCGCCCCGCGCGCTTACAACCCCATCAACCCGCGCGTGCCGAGCCAAGGCATCAAGGTGATCGGCGGTTACGCACTGGAGCAGAAACCGCCGGCGGGCAAGAACTACGACACCGAGCCCAAGGCTACTTTCGGACCGAACGGCGAGCTGATCCTGCACGATCCTGCGTTCGCGGGTCCGGTGCGTAGGGCCAAGACGATTGTGCATCCGACGTTCGGAGCCTTCACCTCGCAAGCCGAGGCGCTCGCCAGGATCACCTTCACTGACCTGGGAAACGACCGTATCCGTGTTTCGGCAGCCGGATCGTATGCCACGGTGGACAAGAGCGGATCCCGCTTCGATCCCGCAATCCGGGATTTCGTGCGTGCGCCCGAGGCTAGGGCGGCTTCATTGGTACGAGATCCGCTATCGTTCAGCGGTATCGAGGCTGATGATTTCCTGCAGGGCGATG
>JBDHRG010000080.1:0-16538 GCA_039807445.1 Candidatus Competibacteraceae bacterium | reverse complement strand
GAGGCAGGATAAAGGTGGATCGGAAGCCCATCGCGCTGGCGCTGACCGGCGCCTCCGGCGCGCAGTACGGGCTGCGGCTGCTCGAGTGCCTGCTCGGCGCCGGCGAGCGCGTGTACCTGATGCTGTCGAAGCCGGCGCAGGTCGTGATCGGCATGGAGACCGACTGGAAGCTGCCGGCCCGCCCGGCCGAGATCCGCGCGGCGCTGATCGAGCGCTTGCGCTGTGCACCCGAGCAGTTGCGCGTCTACGGCAAGGAGGAGTGGACTGCGCCGATCGCCTCGGGCTCGGCCTTGGCGCGGGCGATGGTGATCTGCCCGTGCACCACCGGCACGTTGGCCGCGGTCGCGCAGGGGCTGTCGGATTCGCTGATCGAGCGCGCCGCCGACGTGACGCTGAAGGAAGGGCGCAAACTGATCCTGGTGGTGCGCGAAACCCCCTTCTCGGTGATCCACCTCGAGAATATGCTCGGGCTCGCGCGCATGGGCGCGGTGATCCTGCCGGCCAGCCCCGGTTTCTACCACCGCCCGCGCAGCGTCGAGGACCTGGTCGACTTCATCGTCGCGCGCGTGCTCGACCATCTGCACGTGCCGCACGCGCTGATGGCGCGCTGGGGGGAGGAGGCTCCTTGAGCGAAGAGATACCGCTGTTCCCGCTGAACGTCGTGCTGTTCCCGGGCGGGCCGCTGCCGCTGCGCATCTTCGAACCGCGCTACGTCAGCATGGTCGGACGCTGCCTGCGCGAGGGCTTGCCGTTCGGCGTGGTGGCGATCGCCGGCGGCGAAGAGGCGGGCAGCCCGGCGAGCTTCCACGCGCTCGGTACCAGCGCGCGCATCGTCGACTTCGATCAGCTCCCCGACGGGATGCTCGGCATCACCGCGCGCGGCGAGCGGCGCTTCCGCGTGCTCGGCCACCGCGTGCAGCCCGACCAACTGGTGATCGGCGAAGTCGAGTGGTTGCCGTCGCCGCCGCGCCTGCCGGTACCGCAAGAGTACGGCGGGCTGACGGCGCTGCTGCGGCGCGTGCTGGCCGCCGAAGCGGTCAGACCCTACGCGGCGCTGCTCGAACTCGACTGGGGCGACGCCGGCTGGCTGTGCAACCGCTTGGCCGAGATCCTGCCGCTGCCGGATGCGGCCAAGCTGGCGCTGCTCGAGATCGGCGATCCGCAGCAGCGCCTCGATGTGCTCTACGCGCTGCTGCAGGAGCAGCGGCTGGTCTGATGGCGGCTCCGGCACCCGGCCGGAGTCGGCTGCCGCCTGGGGAAGGGAGGGGAGGGTACCGTGGACGGCTTGCACCGCGAACAGTTCGAACTGGCGGCCGCCGGCCGCCGGCTGCAGGCGGAACGCTTGCGTCCCGCGAACGCTGCCGCCGGTCCGTGGCTGGTGTTCCTGCACGAAGGCCTGGGCAGCATCGCGCAGTGGAAAGACTTCCCGGCGGCGCTGTGCGCCGAGCTCGGACTGCCGGGGCTGGTCTACGAGCGCTGGGGCTTCGGCCGTTCCGAGCCGCTCGACGGACCGCGCACTTCGCGCTACCTGCACGACGAGGCGCTGTGCAGCCTGCCCGACGTGCTGCTCGCCTGCGGCATCGACGACTACGTGCTGGTCGGCCACAGCGACGGCGGCTCGATCGCGCTGATCCACGCGGCGGCGTATCCCGAGGGGCCACGCGCGGCCGTGACCGAGGCGGCGCACGTGTTCGTCGAAGACGTGACGCTCGCTGGCATCCGCGCCGCGGTCGAGGCCTGGCACGGCGCCGGGCTGCGCGGGCGGCTCGCGCGCTACCACGGCGCCCAGGTCGAGAGCACCTTCGCCGGCTGGGCCGACACCTGGCTGTCGGAGGCCTTCCGCGAGTGGAACATCGAAGCCGAGCTGCCCGGCATCCGCTGCCCGCTGCTGGTGATCCAGGGCGAAGGCGACGAGTACGGCACGCTGGCCCAGGTCGAGGCGATCGCGCGCACGGTGTCGGGACCGGCCGAGACGCTGCTGATTCCCGGCTGTGGCCACGTGCCGCACTTCCAGGCGCGCGAGGCGGTGCTCGCGGCGACGGCGGACTTCGTGCGGCGGGTGCTGTGAAGCGATGGCACGGCTGATCCTGCTCAACAAGCCCTACGGCGTGCTGTCGCAGTTCACCGACCGGGAAGCCGGGCGTGCGACGCTGGTCGACTGTCTCGAACTGCGCGGGGTCTACGCTGCCGGGCGGCTAGACCGCGACAGCGAAGGCTTGCTCGCGCTGTCCGACGACGGCGGGCTGATCGCGCGCATCGCGCAGCCGCGGCACAAGCTGCCCAAGGTGTACTGGGCGCAGGTCGAGGGCACGCCGAGCGAAGAGGCGCTCGAGCGGCTGCGCTGCGGCGTGGCGCTGAGCGACGGCCCGACCCTGCCCGCCGGTGCGCGGCGCCTGGCCGAGCCGGTCGGGCTGTGGCCGCGCGAGCCGCCGATCCGCTACCGTGCGGCGATCCCGACGGCGTGGATCGAGCTGACGCTGTGCGAGGGGCGTAACCGCCAGGTGCGGCGCATGACCGCCGCGGTCGGCTTGCCGACGCTGCGGCTGATCCGCTACGCGATCGGCGACTGGACGCTCGAGGGGCTCGCGCCGGGCCAATGGCGCGAACTCGAGGTGGCCGCGCCGGCGCGCCCGCGGGCGGGGGCGCAGCCGTCGAGCCTGCTGCGGCCAGGCACGCAATGATCGATCGAAGCTGAGGAGGGTTTAGAGCGTGCAGCGCGAAGACTTCCGCCACTGGCTGGAACTGCCGATCCGCTGGGGCGACATGGACGCGCTCGGCCACGTCAACAACGTCGCCTTCATGCGCTACCTCGAGAGCGGGCGCGTCGCCTACGTCGAAGCGGTGCTCGGCGTACCGGTGGTGGGCGGCGGCGCCGGGCCGGTGCTGGCCGACATCCAGTGCAGCTTCCGCCGCCAGCTCGGCTACCCGGATACGATCGCGGTCGGCACGCGCATCAGCCGTATCGGCAATCGCAGCCTCGAGCTGCGCTGTGCGATCTTCCGCGCCGGCGAAACCGAGCCGGTGGCCACGTCGGGCGGTGTGATGGTCTGGTTCGATTTCGTCACCCAGACCTCGGTGCCGGTGCCGGCGCACATGCGCGACGCCATCCTCGTCTTCGAAGCGCTGCTGCCGCAGACGTGAACGGGAAGTCGTGCCCTGACCGTTGCGGATGTCGGAACGTTTTTCGCTGGGCAGGATGTTGCGGCGCATTATAATTGGCTTGGCTGGGCGCCGGATGGCGAAAAGCCCCGACGTGATGCGGGTTTGGCCGCACCCCGGACGGCGGCGGGTGCGGTTGACAATGCGCGGAGCCAGTCGGCAGACTCGGTGGCGCACCCCGCCGTGCATTTCCCCTCCGCGCGCGGCGCCCCAGCGGGTGTCCGCCGCGGCCGACCGGCTTCACGGACGAGGCGCAAGGATTACCGGGCCGGCCGTGCGTCGCGGACCGCAGGGCGCGTGATGCGCCCTGCACCACTTGAAAGAAGACAGCCAGGCTCTCGGAGGCCATCGAGATGGAAGACATCGTTATCGTTGCTGCTGCGCGTACCGCGATCGGCAGTTTCATGGGCGCCCTGTCGAACACGCCGGCTACGGAGCTCGGCGCCACGGTCGTCAAGGCTCTGCTCGAGCGCACCGGGCTGAAGCCCGAGCAGATCGACGAAGTCATCATGGGGCATGTGCTGACTGGCGGTTGCGGCGAGAACCCGGCCCGCCAGGCCGCCGTCAACGGCGGCTTGCCGGTCGAAGTGCCGGCGATGACCATCAACAAGCTGTGCGGCTCGGGGCTGAAGGCGGTGCACCTCGGCGTGCAGTCGATCGCCGACGGCGACAACGAGATCGTGATCGCCGGCGGTCAGGAGAACATGAGCCTCGCGCCGCACGTGCTGCTGAACTCGCGCACCGGCGCGCGTCTGGGTGACGCCAAGCTCGCCGACACCATGCTGATCGACGGCTTGGTGTGCGCGTTCAACCAGTACCACATGGGCATCACCGCCGAGAACCTGGCCGAGAAGTACGGCGTCAGCCGCGAAGACCAGGATGCCTTCGCACTCGCCTCGCAGCAGAAGGCGGTGGCCGCGATCGAATCCGGCCGTTTCAAGGACGAGATCGTCCCGGTCGCGATCCCGCAGCGCAAGGGCGACCCGCTGGTGTTCGACACCGACGAGTTCCCGAACCGCAAGACCAGCGCCGAGGGCCTGGCCAAGCTCAAGCCGGCGTTCAAGAAGGACGGTACCGTCACTGCCGGCAACGCCTCGGGCATCAACGACGGCGCCGCCGCTGTGGTGCTGATGAGCGCGAAGAAGGCCGAAGCCCTGGGGCTGAAGCCGATGGCGCGCATCGTCGCCTACGCCAAGGCCGCGGTCGATCCGAAGATCATGGGTATCGGCCCGGCGCCGGCGGTGCGCAAGTGCCTGCAGAAGGCGGGCTGGAGCTTCGACGACCTCGAACTGGTCGAGTCGAACGAAGCCTTCGCCGCGCAGTCGATCTCGGTCAACCGCGAGCTCGGCTGGGATACCTCGAAGATCAACGTCAACGGCGGCGCGATCGCGCTCGGCCACCCGATCGGCGCCTCGGGCGCCCGCGTGCTGGTCAGCCTGCTGTACGAAATGGCGCGCCGCGACGTCAAGAAGGGTCTGGCGACGCTGTGCATCGGCGGCGGCATGGGCGTGGCGCTCGCAGTCGAGCGCGCCTGATCCGACTCCAGCCGCCGATGTGACGGGTCCGCGACGACGGCGGGCCCGCCGCGCTCGATCCCCCGGGGCGGCTGCGGCAAGGGAGGGCCGCGCCGTCCCAGCCTCTACGGTCGGAGCATTGATGAGCGAGCCCCGGATCATCAAGAAATACCCGAATCGCCGACTCTACGACACGGCGATCAGCAGCTACATCACGCTCGAAGACGTCAAGCGCCTGGTGCTCGAGCGCGCCGAGTTCCGCGTCGTCGACGCCCGCACCAACGAAGACATCACCCGCGGCATCCTGCTGCAGATCATCAGCGAGCAGGAAGAGCAGGGTACGCCGATCTTCACCACCGAAGTGCTGGCGCACATCATCCGCTTCTACGGCGACTCGCTGCAGGGGATGATGGGCAACTACCTCGAGCGCAGCCTGCAGGCCTTCGTCGACCAGCAGCACCTGATGCGCGAGCAGATGCGCAACATCATGATGGGCGGGACCGCGAGCCCGCTGTCGATGATTTCCGAGCTCGCCGAGCAGAACCTGTCGATCTGGCAGAAGATGAGCGAGAGCTTCTACCGCCAGGCCTTCGACGCCAGCCGCGGCGGCGCCGAGCCGGTCGACGACAACGAGAAGCAGTGATGCGGGGTGATGGGGAAGCCGTGATGCGGAATGGGGGCTGAGGCTGCGTTCCCCCGGTTCGTTTTCTCATGGCCGTTCCCGCAGCCACGCCGCGATCGCCGGCGGCACTTCGCGCTGCGCGCGACCGCTGACGTAGATGCCGATGTGCCCCCCGGCGAAGGCGATCTCGGTGTAGTCGCCGCTGCCGTGCAGCCCTGCCAGCGCCTTCGACGCCGCCGGTGGCACCAGGTGATCCTGCGTCGCGTAGACATTCAGCAGCGGCATCGTCAGCCGCCGCAGCTCGACCGGCCGTCCCGCCAGCGCGAAGCCGCCCGTCACCAGCCGGTTCTGCTGGAAGAAAGCCTTGGCGAACTCGCGGAAGGCTTCGCCGGCCTGGTCGGGGCTGTCGAAGATCCAGTGCTCCATGCGCAGGAAGTTGTCGAGCGCTGCGGCGTCGCCGGTCAGCTCGGCGAGCTGCACGTACTTGTGCATCGCCAGCCGGTACGGATTCAGCGCCAGGAAGCTCGCGTTCAACAGGCTGCCCGGCACATTGCCGCAGGTGTCGACCAGGAGGTCGACGTCGAGCGGTCGCACCAGGTGCGTCAGGGCGTTGTCGGGGGTATGGAAGTCGACCGGCGTGACCATGGTCACCAGGTTCCGTACCCGCTCGGGGTACAGTGCCGCGTAGCACAGACTCAACACCCCGCCCTGGCAGATGCCGAGCAGGTTCACCGCCTCGACGCCGCACGCGCTGCGCAGGCGCCCGATGCAGCGGTGCAGATAGCCGCAGACGTAGTCCTCGAGCGTCAGGAAGCGGTCGGCGTCAGTCGGGTAGCCCCAGTCGATCAGCCAGACGTCGATCCCCGCTTCGAGCAGCCCGCGCACCAGCGAACGGTCGGGCTGCAGGTCGGTCATCGTCGGGCGGTTGACCAGCGCATAGGCAAGCAGCAGCGGCGTGGCCAGCGGCCGCTCGACCCGCGGGCGGTAGCGGTACAGCGTCAGCCCGTCTTCGCGGTGCACCGTCTCGCGCGGCGTGGCGCCGAGCACGGGCGCTCCGGCGGCGGCGATCCGCTCCACCCCCCGCTCGAGGCGGGCGGCAAAGCCGGCCAGTTCGTCGAGCACCGCCTGCGGGTCAAGCGCCAGCGTCACCGTCGTTGCTCCTGCGGCTTGCCGCGCGGCGGCGTCGCGGCGGGTTCGAGGGCGCGCAGCGCATCCACCGCGTCTTCGAGCGCACGCAGCCGCTGGCGCGTCGCGTGCAGCCGCCGTTCGGCGGTGTCGAGCGCCGCGCGGTTCGGCTGGCCGAGCAGCCCGGCGACGCTGCCGGCGATGCGCTGCCAGCGCCGGCGCAGCCGCAGCGCCGCGTGCAAGAGGCGCGCGTGGGCCTCGGCGTAGTCGCCGCCGCGCAGCAGCGCGTCGTAGCGCCGCTCGCTGAGCGCGATCCAGCGCTCGTAGAGCGCACGCACCGAAGTGGGCGGATGGGCCTCGGCGTGCGTGCGCAGCTCGGCGCGCGCACGCGCGCCGGCTGCGGCGAGCAGTTCGCGGTAACCGCGCTCGGCGTCGAGCCAGGCGTTCCAGTCGCCGCCGAGCGCGAGCCAGTCGTCTTGCAGCGCTGCGACGCGGCCCAGGCCGAAGCCCTCGCCGAGCTCGGCGGCGAGCGGGCTGCCGGCGAGCAGGCCGGCGAGCGGTTCGCGCAGCCCGGGCGGCAGCAGCTCGGCCATCCGTTCGGGCAGGCGTGGCCAGGCGAGCGGTGCGGCTAGCGGCTCGAACGGGTCGGGCAGCGGCAGGCCCTGCCAGAAAGCGTCGCCGTCGAGGCCGGCGTGCAGCCGGCGCAGCACCTCCTCGGCCAGGCGCACGAAATCCTCGCCCTGGCGCAACAGCCGTGCCATCTCGGGCACGGGCGGCAGCCGCGCGCGCCAGGCGCGCAGCGTCGCAGCGAAGCCTTCCGGCGCCGCCGCGGCCTCGCCGGCCAGCCAGGCGCGCCACGCGGCGTGCTGCTGCTCGATCACGTCGGGGCTCATCGGGGAGCTTCCGCTCAGCGGCGCGCGTCGTCGGCCGTTTTCAGCTCGCGCAGCTGGTTCAGGCGGGAGCGCAACTGCGCGAGCTGGTACGGCGTGGCGTCGGCGGTGCGCAAGCCGAGCTCGGCCTGGTCGATCGCCGCCTTCAGCTCGCCGTTCAGGAAGTAGTACTCGGCCATCGCCAGATGGGTTCCGGCCTGATCGCCGCTGCGCTCGGCGGCGCGCGCGTAGAGCGCGTGCAGCGCCGGCTCGTCGGGGCGCCGGCGAAGTTGTCCCTGCAGCACTTGTTCGGCCTGGCGCGGGTCGCCCTGGCCGATCAGCGCTTCGGCGTAGCTCATCGCCAGGCGGTAGTCGTTCGGGTAGATCTTGCGCGCCGCCTCGAACAGCCGCCAGGCGCGCGCCGCGTCGCCGCGGGCGAGCGCGAGCTCGGCTTCCTCGATGCGCAGCGCGATCAGGTCCGGGCGCGTTTTGCTCAGCCGCGCGATCTGGAGCGCGGCTTCGTCGAGCCTGCCAGCGCGGCGCAGCAGCAGCGCGTAGCCGTAGCGCGTGGCTTCGTCTTCGCGCTCGGCCAGCCGCGTCTCGACGTCGCGCAGCGCCACCAGCGGCCGGTCGCTCGCCAGCGCCTCGATCCGCGCGCGGGCGTAGCGGTAGCCGAGCTCGTCGGGGTCGGCGCGCTTGCCGCGTGATCCCCGGGTGCGGCCCTGCACGTCGCTCATGCGGTTCAGCGCCAGCGGGTGGGTGCGCAGGAACTCCGGCACCTGCGCCGCCGAGCCGCTCAGGTTCTCGAGCCGGCCGAGGAAGGCGGCGAGCGCATCGGTGTCGTAGCCGGCGCGGGTGAGGATCTCGGCGCCGACGCGGTCGGCCTCCTGCTCGTTGGCGCGGGTGAAGCTGATCTGGCGCTGCGCGCCGGCGGCGATCGATCCGGCCAGCGCCGCCTGGCCGAGCTGGGCGCCGCTCGCGTCCTTGGCGCTGGCGGCGATGATCGCGCCGACCAGCATCGCCGCCATCGTCGGGATCGACATCCGCGAGGCGTCGGCGTAGGCGCGGGTGATGTGGTGCTGCGCGACGTGTGCGATTTCGTGCGCGAGCACGCCGGCCAGCTCGCTTTCGTTGCGCGTCGCCAGCATCAGCCCGACGTTGGCGCCGATGAAGCTGCCGGGCAGCGCGAAGGCGTTCAGCGTCGTGTCGCGCATCCAGAAGAAGGCGAAGGGGCTGGTGTTGCCGCTGGCGTGCAGCGCCAGGCGGTTGCCGAGGCCGTTCAGGTATTCGGCCAGCTGCACGTCGTCGAGCACCAGGTCGCGGTCGGCCAGTTTGCGGACGATGGTCTGGCCGAGGCGGCGCTCCTCGGATGGCCCCAGGTACTGCTGCGAAGGGTCGCCGATGTCGGGCAGCTGCAGGTCGAGGTCGAGCGGCTGCGCGAGCGGCTGGGCGCTCAGCGTGCAGCAGAGGACGAGGGCGGCGAGCGGACGGAGCATGCGGACATCGGTACCGTGGCTTGGGCAGGCGGCATCGGCGCACGAGGCGCGCGCCTAGCCGGCCAAGCCAGCTTAGCACAGGCTCGCGGCCGGGAGCCCGCGCTTGCCGCTGCCGCGCGGCGCTCGCTACAGTGCACTCGAGCCGCAGCGGCCGGGAAGGCGTGATCGGCAACGGTGACGGTGCTGCGCCGTCACCCTGATCCAGCGAGGCATGCATGCTGATCGATGTCGAACTCGACACGGCCGGGCTGAACTGCCCCTTGCCGATCCTGAAGACCAAGAAGGCGCTGGCGAGCATGGCGCCGGGACAGGTGCTGCGCGTGGTCGCGACCGACCCCGGCGCGGTTCGCGACTTCGAAGCCTACAGCCGTCAGTCCGGCCACGCGCTGCTCGAATCGACGGCGGCCGAGGGCCGCTTCGTGTTCGTGCTGCGCAAGGGTGGATGATTCGGCGCATTTCTCATTGCGCACGCGATTGCGTGTCATGCAAGCGATTTAAGCTGCTGCGTCAGGGGCTTGGGCTACACTCGGCCGAACCGTTTTCAACCTGCCCGGAGGAGTGGGGCGCAATGCAGCAGTGGATCGACGATGAAGTGCTGAAAGCCTGGCTGGATGCCCAGCGGCAGTGGTGGCAGCCGTGGCCGCTCGCCGGCGGTGCCGGGCTGGAGGCCTGGAACCGGCAACTGGAAGCCTGGGAGCGCACGGTGCGTGAAGCGCTCGGACAGCAGTCCGAATGGCTCGAGCAGTGGCTCGGCAGCGAGTCGGGCAGCCCCGACTGGAGCCGTCAGGCCGAGCAGGGGCTGCGCCAGTGGCTGACGGCGCAGCAGCAGCTGTGGGACGGGTTGCTCACGGCGCTGCGCGGCGCAGCGCCGGCCGAGGCGGTGCAAGCTGTGGCCGAAGCGGTGGTTGCGCTCGAGCCGGCCGCTGCGGTGCAGCCGCTGGCCGCGGAGCCGGTGATCGAAGCCACCGCCGCGGTGGCCGAGCGCGCGGAGCCGGTGATCGAAACCGCCGAAGCGGTGGTCGAGCCCGCCGAAGCCGCGGTGGAAGCCGCCCTGGCCGAAGCCGAGCCGGCCCCGGAGGCGGACGCCGAGCCGTCCGCCGGGCGGTCGCGCCGGCGCGCCAACCGACCGGACTGAGCCGGCGGACGGCACGGGGCCGCGGTGCGCGTCCTGCGCGCCGTCCGGCCCTGGAAGCGGAAGCCGGGCTCGGCCCGGCTTCCGCGTTTCAGCCCCCCAGGAACTCCGGACGCAGGTCGGCCAGCGCCGGGAACTCGGTGCGGTACGCGGCAAGCGCGGCCGGGTCGATCGCGGCGGCGATGCAGCCGGCGGCGCTGCCGGCGTCGGCCAGCACTTCGCCGTACGGATCGACGATCAGGCTGCGGCCCGGATAGTGCAGCCACGGATCGTCGCCGCTGCGGTTGACGCCGACCACCCAGGCCTGGTTCTCGATCGCGCGGGCGCGCAGCAGCGTCAGCCAGTGCGCTTCGCGCTTCGCCGGCCAGTTGGCGATCACCGTGTACAGCTGCGCGCCGCGGCGCACGGCGTGGCGGAACAGCTCGGGGAAGCGCAAATCGTAGCACACCACCGGCGCGACCGTGATCCCGCTCCAGTCCCAGCACAGCGGCTCCGTGCCCTTGGCGTAGTGCCGGTCTTCGCCGGCGAACGAGAAGGGATGGCACTTGGCGTAGCGTGCGAGCTCGCGCCCGTCGGGGCCGATCGTCAGCGATTCGTTCAGCCCACGACCGTCCGCGGCGCGGTTGACCACGCCGCCGGTGACGTAGACGCCGAACTCCCGCGCCAGCGCCGCGAGGAAGCGCTCGGCTGCGCGTTCCTCGCCCTCGGCGATGCGCGGCACCTTCATGCTGAAGCCGGTCGCGAACATCTCCGGCAGTACCACCAGCGCGCCGGGCTCGGGGCGCGCAGCGGCGACCAGTTCGTGCGCGCGCGCGCAGCTGGCGGCCTTGTCTTCCCAAGCGATGTCGAGCTGGACGGCGACGACTTGCATCGGGCGGACTCCTCGGGCGGTTTTTGCGGGGGGACGGCCACTATGCCACCATCGCAAGCGCCGTTCACATCCCGTGCCGCGGAGCGTCCGCGGCGCTTGCCAGGGGAGCTTGACTCTGGTAGAGCCAAGTGTGCGCGATAGTGAGCAATGGTGTTTGCAAGGAAGCACGAAGCCGTCTTCAGCCTTGCGTTGCGCCCCGACCCTGCTACGGTTTGAGGTGCTTCGCCAAGGCTGGCAACCACAACTGCCCTACCCGTGGCGAGTCTGTCCGGCAACGGCAGACACTGCGACAGGAACAAGGAAGTGCCTGTTTGCAGTTGGGAAAGTGACGCCTGTCAGACATGAATACGGTCTTCAAGACGGTTCAGGGCAGGAAGAAAAGCGTGAACACCTTTGTTCACCTTTTTGAGAGCAGAAGCCTGATGACGACGCCTTCGATCGCCGCGCTGCTCGCCGGCGCCGCTGCGCCCGGCAGCCCGGTGCGCGTGCAAGGCTGGGTCCGCACCCGCCGCGACTCCAAGGCCGGGCTGTCGTTCCTCGCGCTGTACGACGGCTCGTGCTTCGAAGCGATCCAGGTGGTCGCGCCGCAGGCGCTGCCGAACTACGCCGCCGAAGTCCAGCACCTGGGTGCCGGCTGCGCGGTGCGCGTCGACGGCGTCCTGGTGACCTCGGAGGGCAAAGGGCAGGCGCTCGAGGTGCACGCCGAGCGCATCGAAGTGCTCGGCTGGATCGACGATCCCGAAACTTATCCGATCCAGCCCAAGCCGCACAGCTTCGAGTTCCTGCGCACGGTCGCGCACCTGCGCCCGCGCACCAGCACCTTCGGCGCGGTCACGCGCGTGCGCCACGCGCTGGCGCAGGCGATCCATCGCTTCTTCGATGCGCAGGGCTTCTTCTGGATCCACACGCCGATCGTCACCGCCTCGGACTGCGAGGGCGCCGGCGAAATGTTCCGCGTCAGCACCCTCGATCTGGCCAACCTGCCGCGCGCTGCCGACGGCCGCGTCGATTTCAGTCGGGACTTCTTCGGCTGCGAAACCTTCCTGACCGTCTCGGGCCAGCTCAACGTCGAGGCTTACTGCCTGGCGATGACCCGGGTCTATACTTTCGGACCGACCTTCCGCGCCGAGAACTCGAACACCAGCCGTCACCTGGCCGAGTTCTGGATGGTCGAGCCCGAGATCGCCTTCGCCGATCTGGCGGCGAACGCCGAGCTCGCCGAGGCGCTGCTGAAAGCGGTGTTCATCGCGGTGCTCGCCGAGCGCGCCGACGATCTGGCGTTCTTCGACGACCGCATCCAGAAGGGGCTGATCGCGCGGCTCGAGGCGCTGGTCGCCAAACCCTTCGTGCGCATGGATTACGCCGAGGCGATCGGTATTCTCGAGGCGAGCGGCGAGCGCTTCGAATACCCGGTACGCTGGGGGCTGGACCTGCAGTCCGAGCACGAGCGCTATCTGGCCGAAAAGCACGTCGGCGGGCCGGTGGTGGTGATGAACTACCCGAAGGAGATCAAGAGCTTCTACATGCGCCTCAGCGACGACGGGCGCACCGTCGCGGCGATGGACGTGCTGGCGCCGGGCATCGGCGAGATCATCGGCGGCAGTCAGCGTGAAGAGCGCCTCGAGGTGCTCGATGCGCGCATGGCCGAATGCGGCCTGAGCCGCGAATCGTACGGCTGGTACCGCGACCTGCGCCGCTACGGCAGCGTGCCGCACGCCGGCTTCGGCCTGGGCTTCGAGCGCCTGCTCAGCTACGTGACCGGCATGGCCAACGTGCGCGACGTGATCCCGTTCCCGCGTACGCCGGGCAATGCGGATTTCTGAAACCGCAAAAAGGAAGGGCCGCTGGAAACAGCGGCCCTTCCTTTATCTGGCTCCCCGAGACGGACTCGAACCGCCGACCCAGTGATTAACAGTCACTTGCTCTACCGACTGAGCTATCGGGGAGTAGCCGAGGCCGCGCATGTTACGGATGCGCCCCGGGGGCGTCAAGCCCCCGGATCGGGGTTTCGCGCCACCGCGCCGAAACGAAAACGCCCCGCCGGAGCGGGCCGTTCGGGGCCGCTTACTTCAGCACCTGCGCGACTGCCCGGGCGACGGCGTCGATGTTGCCGCTGTTCAGCGCGGCGACGCAGATGCGACCGGTACCGACGGCGTAGATGCCGAACTCGGTCTTCAGGCGCTCGACCTGCACGGCGCTCAGGCCGGAGTACGAAAACATGCCGCGCTGGTGGTTGACGAACGCGAAGTCGCGGGCGATGCCGACGGCGGCCAGCTTGTCGACCAGCGCGCCGCGCATCGCGCGGATGCGCTCGCGCATCTCGCCGAGCTCCTGCTCCCACATCGCGCGCAGCTCGGCGCTGTTCAGCACCGCCGAAACCACCGCCGCGCCGTGGGTCGGCGGGTTCGAGTAATTGGTGCGGATCACGCGCTTGACTTGCGACAGCACGCGCGCGGCTTCGTCCTTCGAGCCGGTGACGATCGACAGCGCGCCGACGCGCTCGCCGTACAGCGAGAACGACTTCGAGAACGAACTGGCGACGAAGAACGCCATGCCGCTGTCGGCGAACAGGCGCACCGCCGCGGCGTCGGCGTCGATGCCGTCGCCGAAGCCCTGGTAGGCGATGTCGAGGAAGGGCACGTGGCCGCGCTCGGCCAGCACCGCCAGCACTTGGCGCCACTGCCCGGGATTCAGGTCGACGCCGGTCGGGTTGTGACAGCAGGCGTGCAGCACGACGATCGAGCGCTCGGGGAGCGCCTTCAGCGCGGTCAGCATGCCGTCGAGGTTCACACCGTGGGTCGCGGCGTCGTAGTAGGGGTAGTTGACGACCTCGAAGCCGGCCGACTCGAACAGCGCGCGGTGGTTTTCCCAACTCGGGTCGGAGATCGCGACCCGGGCCTCGGGCAGCAGGCGCTTGAGGAAGTCGGCACCGAGCTTCAGCGCGCCGGTGCCGCCGAGCGACTGCGCGGTGACCACGCGGCCCTCGGCGAGCAGCGGCGAAGCCTCGCCGAACAGCAGCTTCTGCACCGCGCTGTCGTAGGCCGCGATGCCCTCGATCGGCAGGTAGCCGCGCGGGGCGTGCGCCGCCAGGCGCGCCTTCTCGGCCTCCTGCACCGCGCGCAGCAGCGGAATGCGGCCCTCGTCGGTGAAGTACACGCCCACGCCCAGGTTGACCTTGGTCGTGCGGGGGTCGGCATTGAAGGCCTCGTTCAGACCCAGGATCGGGTCGCGCGGGGCCATTTCGACGGCGGAAAACAGGCTCATGTCGGCAGCTCGGTACAGCGGGTTGACGGAAAGGCGTGCGGACCGGTTTGCGAGGGCTCGGGCCATCCCGGCCGGAACGTGCGAGTATAACGGACACTTCCGGCAGGCGCGAACCACGCCGGCCGGCTCCGGCCTCCGCCCGATCACAGTGTCCCCCCGATGAGCGAACCTGCCCGCTTCGAGCTGAACACCGATCACCCCCCCGCCGGCGACCAGCCCGGCGCGCTCGATGCGCTGGTGCGCGGCCTGGCAGACGGTCTGGCGCACCAGACGCTGCTCGGCGTCACCGGCAGCGGCAAGACCTTCACGATGGCCAACGTGATCGCGCGGGTGCAGCGCCCGGCGATGATCCTGGCGCCGAACAAGACGCTGGCGGCGCAGCTGTACGGCGAGATGAAGGGCTTCTTCCCGCACAACGCGGTCGAGTACTTCGTCTCGTACTACGACTACTACCAGCCCGAAGCCTACGTGCCCGCATCCGACACCTTCATCGAGAAGGATGCCTCGATCAACGCGCACATCGAGCAGATGCGGCTGTCGGCGACCAAGGCCATCCTCGAGCGCCCGGACACGATCGTCGTCGCCACGGTGTCGTCGATCTACGGCCTCGGCGACCCCGAGTCGTACATGAAGATGATCCTGCATCTGGTGCGCGGCGAGCGCGTCGACCAGCGCGCGGTGCTGCGCCGCCTGGCCGAGCTGCAGTACGTGCGCAACGACCTCGCGCTCGAGCGCGGCACCTTCCGCGTGCGCGGCGAAGTGATCGACATCCACCCGGCCGAATCCGAGTGCGAGGCGGTGCGCATCGAGCTGTTCGACGACGAGATCGAGCAACTGTCGTACTTCGATCCGCTGACCGGCGAAGTCAGGCGCCGCGTGCCGCGGCTGACGGTGTACCCGAAGACGCACTACGTGACGCCGCGCGACAAGCTGCTCGCGGCGATCGACGCGATCAAGGACGAGCTCGCGCTGCGGCTGGCCGAGCTGCGCACCGCGGGCAAGCTGCTCGAAGCCGAGCGCCTCGAGCAACGCACGCGCTTCGACCTCGAGATGATGGCCGAGCTCGGCTACTGCTCGGGCATCGAGAACTATTCGCGCCACCTGTCGGGGCGCGCCGCCGGCGAGCCGCCGCCGACGCTGTTCGACTATCTCCCCGGTCACGCGCTGCTGTTCATCGACGAGAGCCACGTGACGGTCCCGCAGCTCGGCGGCATGTACCGCGGCGACCGCTCGCGCAAGGAGACGCTGGTCGAGTACGGCTTCCGCCTGCCTTCGGCGCTCGACAACCGGCCGCTGCGCTTCGACGAGTTCGAGTGCTTGGCGCCGCAGACGATCTTCGTCTCGGCCACCCCCGGGCCGTACGAGGCCGAGCACGCCGGCCAGGTCGCCGAGCAGCTCGTCCGGCCGACCGGCTTGCTCGACCCCGAGGTCGAGGTGCGCCCGGCACGTACGCAGGTCGACGACCTGCTCGGCGAGATCCGCGTATGCGTCGCGCGAGACGAGCGCGTGCTGGTGACGACGCTGACCAAGCGCATGGCCGAGGACCTGACCGAGTACCTGCGCGAGCACGGCGTGCGCGTGCGCTACCTGCACTCGGACATCGACACGGTCGAGCGCGTCGAAATCATCCGCGACCTGCGCCTGGGCGAGTTCGACGTGCTGGTCGGCATCAATCTGTTGCGCGAAGGGCTGGACATGCCCGAGGTGGCGCTGGTCGCGATCCTCGATGCCGACAAGGAAGGCTTCCTGCGCTCCGAGCGCTCGCTGATCCAGACCATCGGCCGTGCCGCGCGCAACCTGCGTGGCAAGGCGATCCTCTACGCCGATGCGATCACCGATTCGATCAGGCGCGCGCTCGGCGAAACCGAGCGCCGCCGCGCCAAGCAGGCCGACTTCAACGCGCGCCACGGCATCGTGCCGCAGGGCGTGCGCAAGGCGGTCGCCGACATCCTCGAGGGTGCGGTGCCCGGTGCCGGCGCGGTCGCGGCGCGCGCCGCCAGGCTGCGCGTCGCCGAGCCGGCCGGCGAGTACGCCGCGCTGAGTTCGGCGCAGGCGGCGAAGCAGATCAAAGCGCTCGAGGCGGCGATGTACCGCCACGCGCGCGAGCTCGAATTCGAACAGGCGGCGCGGCTGCGCGATGCGATCCAGCGCCTGCGCCAACAGGCGTTCGGTTTCCCCGAGCCGCAGTGAGGAAAGGGCTTGCGTGGTCCGGCTCCGGTCCGTATAGTGCGCGGCCTGTGCTTCAGGCGCGTAGCTCAGCTGGTTAGAGCACCACCTTGACATGGTGGGGGTCGTTGGTTCGAGTCCAATCGCGCCTACCAGTTTTCGCTGGACGCCGTGGCACGGGCTGTTTTCAAAAGCGGGCCTTGCGTCGGGAACGGGGTGTCCCGTAGGATGCACGGCTTGTGCTTCAGGCGCGTAGCTCAGTTGGTTAGAGCACCACCTTGACATGGTGGGGGTCGTTGGTTCGAATCCAATCGCGCCTA
>JBDHRG010000331.1:0-2562 GCA_039807445.1 Candidatus Competibacteraceae bacterium | reverse complement strand
TACAGCGTCGACTTCGACGCGATCGAGCGGCTGCAGCGTACCAATGCCTGGGACGAGGCTGGCGAACTGCTCGGGCAGGCGGGAAGGGCGCTGAAGGCGGCCGGGGCCGAGTGCCTGGTGCTGTGCACCAATACCATGCACAGGGTGGCGCCGGCGATCGAGGCCGCGGCGGGGCTGTCGCTGCTGCACATCGCCGACGCCACGGCCGACGCGATCCGCGCCGCCGGCTTGCGGCGCGTGGGGCTGCTCGGCACGCGCTTCACGATGGAGCAGGACTTCTACGCCGGGCGGCTGCGCGCGCGCCACGGGCTCGAGGTGCTGGTGCCGGGACCCGAGGATCGCGCGCTGGTGCACCGGGTGATCTACGAGGAGCTGTGCCTGGGCCGGGTGCTCGAGGCTTCGCGCACGTGCTACCGCGAGGTCATCGGCCGGCTGGTCGCGGCCGGCGCCGAGGGGGTGATCCTCGGCTGCACCGAGATCGGGCTGCTGCTCGGGCCCGAGGACGCCGCAGTGCCATTGTTCGACACCACCGCGCTCCACGCCCGGCGCGCGGCCGAGTGGGCGCTGGAGGCGGATCGATCCACGCCCTGACGATGACACGTGCGCCAGGCGCCCAGCTGCGTCAGCGCGGCGCAGGCGGTGCCGAGCCGTGCGCGCACGCGGCGGCGCGCTCGAGCAGCAGTTCGCGCTCGCGGGCGTTGTGCGTCAGCGCGGCCGCGCGCTCGAACTCCTGGCGCGCCTCGTCGCAGCGGCCGAGCCTGGCGAGGAGGTCGCCGCGCACGCTCGGCAACAGGTGGTACGCCGCGAGCGCCGGCTCCGCGGTCAGCGCATCGACGAGTTCGAGCCCCGCCGCCGGACCGAAGGCCATCGCCAGCGCGACCGCGCGGTTCAGCTCGACGACTGGTGAGGACGCGAGCTGGGCGAGCGCATCGTAGAGCGCCGCGATGCGCGCCCAGTCGGTCTGCACCGGGGTACGCGCGCGGGCGTGGCAGGCGGCGATCGCGGCCTGCAGCGCGTAGGGACCGAGCGCGCCGCCGAGGGTTTCGGCGCGCGCGAGCGCCGCGAAACCGCGGCGGATCAAGAGCTGATCCCAGCGCGCGCGGTTCTGGTCGAATAGCAGCACAGGCTCGCCCGACGGACCGGTGCGCGCGCCCAGACGCGAGGCCTGCAGCTCCATCAGCGCGACCAGACCGTGGACCTCGGGCTCCTGCGGGGCGAGCCCGGCCAGGATGCGGCCCAGGCGCAGCGACTCTTCGCACAGCGCGGGCCGGATCCAGTCGTCGCCGGCGGTCGCCGCGTAGCCTTCGTTGAACACCAGGTAGATGACCTCGAGCACCGACGCCAGCCGCGCGGCGAGCTCGTCCTTGCGGGGAACCTCGAAGGGGACGCGTGCTTCGGTCAGCGTGCGCTTGGCGCGGACGATGCGCTGGGCGACGGTCGGCTCCGGGACCAGGAAGGCGCGCGCGATCTCCCCGGTGGTCAGGCCGCCGAGCAGGCGCAGCGTCAGCGCGACGCGCGCCTCGGCGGAGAGCACCGGATGGCAAGCGGTGAACATCAGGCGCAACAGGTCGTCGCCGATGTCGTCGTCGATCGCGGCGTCGAAATCCGCTGCCGCCTGCTCGGCTTCGAGCTCGCGGCTGAGTTCCTCGTGCTTGCGCTCGAGCAGCCTGGCTCGGCGCAGCCGGTCGATCGCCCGATGCTTGGCGGCGGTCATCAGCCACGCGCCCGGATTGTCCGGGACGCCCGAGACCGGCCACTGCTCGAGCGCGGCGACCAGTGCGTCCTGCGCGAGTTCCTCGGCGAGCCCGACGTCGCGCACGATACGCGCGAGCCCGGCGACGATCCGTGCCGACTCGATCCGCCAGACCGCGTCGATCGTGCGATGCGTGTCGGAAGTCGTCATGGCGTCGGCTTCATGGCCTCCTCCTGCCCGGTCGGGCGCCGGGGCGATCCCCCGGGCGCCACTGCTCCATGCCGCGCCGGGATGCGGCCGCGATTCTCAGCCATTGCCCTCGAAGCAGGGTCCCAGCCCGCGCACCTCGACGGTGGCCCACTCGGCCGCGGGACATGCGCTGGCGATCGCGATCGCCTGTTCCCGGGATTCGCAGTCGAGCAGGAAGAAACCGCCGACCATCTCCTTGGCTTCGGCGAACGGGCCGTCGACCACGGTGCGCTTGCCGCCGCGCACCTGAATGCGGACGCCTTCGGCATCGGAGCGCAGCGACTCGCTGGCGGACAGCAGGCCGCGGGCCTTCAGGTCTTCGCCGAAGCGCAGCATGCGTTCGTAGAGCTCGCGCCCCTCCTGCTCGGAACGGGCCCGTCTCTGTCCGACCGGTTCGATGATCAACAGCATGTACGCCATCGCGACCTCCACCCTCGGGTATGGCTGCGCGGTGCTTCACGGCTCGACGATGATCATCCACGACACGCCGAAGCGGTCGGCGACCATGCCGAAGCACGGGGAAAAGAAGGTCCTGGTCAAGGGCATCTGCACCTGTCCGCCGTCGGCCAGCGCGGTGAAGCGCCGATCGGCCTCGGCCGCATCCGCCACCGTCAGCGACA
>JBDHRG010000079.1:0-16649 GCA_039807445.1 Candidatus Competibacteraceae bacterium | reverse complement strand
GTCGACCCGGCGATCGTCACCGACGCCCAACCCGGCGACCTGTTCGTGATCCGCAACGTCGCCAACCTGGTGCCGCCGTGCGAGCAGGGCGGCGACCTCCACGGCACCAGCGCCGCGCTCGAGTTCGCGGTGTGCGAGCTCGGCGTCGAGTGCATCGTCGTGCTCGGCCACGGCCACTGCGGCGGCATCGGCGCGCTGCTCCAGGACGAGCCCGCCGACAGCGGCGGCTTCATCGGTCCCTGGATGCGGATCGCAGCGCGCGCGCGCGCGCGCGTGCTGGCGCGCTGGCCCGACGCCACCCCCGAGTTCCGCCAGCGCGCCTGCGAGCGCGCCGCGATCCTGGTGTCGCTCGAGAACCTGATGAGCTTCCCCTTCGTGCACGAGCGCGTCGCCGACGGCCGCCTGAAACTGTTCGGCTGGTACTTCGACATCGAGAACGGCGAGCTGATGCAGTACGACCCGGACACGCGCCGCTTCCACGACCTGTACATGGGCTGGGACTGATCCGGCACGGCTGGCAGGGGGAGCATACGGAATGCTGTTCAACTCCTACGAATTCATCTTCCTGTTCCTGCCCCTGGGCTGGGCCGTGTTCTACTGGCTCGCCGGCCGGGGCTGGCGCCAGGCCGCACTCGGCTGGCTGGTGGCCGCGTCGCTCGGCTTCTACGCCTGGTGGAACCCCGTCTACCTGCCGCTGCTCGGCGTGCTGATCGTGTTCAACTACGTCGTCGGCGTCGCGCTCAGCCGCCACGCCGGCACGCGCCCCGGGCGCTGGCTGCTCGCCTTCGGCATCGCGGTCGACCTGGGCGTGCTCGCCTATTACAAGTACGCCAACTTCTTCGTCGACAACCTCGACGCGCTCACCGGCGCCGGGCTCCGGCTCGAGCACATCGTGCTGCCGCTGGCGATCTCGTTCTTCACCTTCCAGAAGATCGCCTACCTGGTCGACGCCTACCGGGGCGAGGCGCGCGAATATCGCTTCCTGCACTTCTGCCTGTTCGTGACCTTCTTCCCGCAGCTGATCGCCGGCCCCATCGTCCACCACCGCGACATCATCCCGCAGTTCGCGCGCGACGCCGTGTACCGGATATCGCGCCTCGACCTCGCCGTCGGCATCACGCTGTTCACGATCGGCCTGTTCAAGAAGGCCGTGCTCGCCGACGGCATCGCCGTCTACGCCAATCCGGTGTTCGCCGCCGCCGCCGCCGGTGCGCAGCCGACGCTGTTCGAGAGCTGGGGCGGCGTGCTCGCCTACACCTTCCAGCTCTACTTCGACTTCTCCGGCTACTCCGACATGGCGATCGGCGCGGCGCGCATATTCGGCATCCGCCTGCCGCTGAACTTCAACTCGCCGTACCGGGCCACCAGCATCGTCGACTTCTGGCGCCGCTGGCACATGACGCTGTCGCGCTTCCTGCGCGACTACCTGTACATCGCGCTCGGCGGCAACCGCCACGGACCGCTGCGCCGCCACCTGAACCTGATCGCGACGATGCTGCTCGGCGGGCTGTGGCACGGCGCCGGCTGGAACTTCGTGGTCTGGGGCGGGCTGCACGGCGCCTACCTGACCATCAATCACGCCTGGAGCCAGCGCCGTGGCAAGCGCCCCGCCTCCCGCGGTGGACGCTTGGCCGGCTGGGCGCTGACCTTCTTCGCGGTGGTGCTCGCCTGGGTGTTCTTCCGCGCCACCAGCCTCGACGCCGCGCTGCGCCTGCTCGCCGGCATGGCGGGGCTCAACGGCGTGAGCCTGCCCGAAGCGATCGCGCTGCGCCTGCCGGGGCTGGCCGCGCCGCTGCAGGCGCTCGGCGTCGCCTTCACGCCCGGCGGCGGCGGCCAGTTCGTCGCCACCTGGGCCTGGATCGCGGCCCTCGCCCCGATCGCCTGGCTCGCGCCGAATTCGCAGCAGTGGTTGCGCGCCTACCGCCCGGCGCTCGGCGCTCGCCCCGCGGCACCCGCACCCGGCTGGCGCTGGCGCCCCACCCCGCGCTGGGCGCTGGCCGTCGGCGCGCTCAGCGGCATCGGCGTGCTGACGCTGTCGCACGTCACCGAGTTCCTGTACTTCCAGTTCTGAGACCGAAGCCGATGAGCTACCTGAGGATCTGGGGCCTGAGCCTGATGGCGGTGCTCGGCGGCACGGTCGCGATCAACTTCGCGGTCGACCCCTACGGCCTGAACCGCGTGCTGAGCCTGGACGGCTTCAACCGCCACAAGCCTCGCGCCGAGATGCAGGTCCATCTGGCCAAGGTGCGCGGCGTGGCCGCGGCCCGGCCGGGCGCGCTGGTGCTCGGCAATTCGCGCGCCGAGATCGGTATCGACCCGCAGCACCCGGCCTGGCCGGCGGACGCGCGCCCGGTCTACAACCTGGCGATCCCCGGCTCCGGGGTCGGGAGCGCGGCTGCGCACCTGCGCCACGCGCTGACCGTGTCGCGCCCCGGGCTGGTGGTGCTGGGCCTGGACTTCCTCGACTTCCGCTACGCCGGCGGCGGGGACGCCGCAGCGCCCTCGCCGCGCCTGCTCGGCAACGGCGTCCCGGCTGCCGAGCGGCTGCGCCGCTGGCTCGCCGACCAGGCCTCGACCCTGCTGTCGCTCGACGCACTGCTCGACAGCGCGCGCACCGTCGCCGCGCAGCGCACGCCACACGTCGGCGATCTGCGCGCCGATGGCTTCAACCCGCTGAACGAATACACCGAGCTGGTCGCCGACGAAGGCCACTTCGGGCTGTTCCGCCAGCGCGACCTCGAGAACCTGCGCGGCTACCTGGCCGGCCCCAAGACGGTCCGCGCCGCCGACGGCACGCCGTCGCCGGCCTTCGCCGCGCTGCAGGAGATCGTGGCGCTGTGTCAGCGCGAGGGCATCGCGCTGCGGCTCTTCATCCATCCCTACCACGGCCACCTGCTCGAAGCCTTCCACCAGGCCGGGCTGTGGCCGGCCTTCGAGGACTGGAAGCGCGAGCTGGTGCGCACACTGCCTGCCGACGTGCCGCTGTGGGACTTCGGCGGCTACGACCGCGTCACGACCGAGCCGGTGCCGGCGCGCGGCGACACGCGCACGGCCATGCGCTGGTACTGGGAGGGCGGGCACTACAAGAAGGCCGCCGGCGACCTGATCCTCGAGCGCGTGCTCGGCGCAGTCCCGGCGGACGGCTTCGGCGTACGCCTCGACGCCGGCGGGCTCGAGGCGCGCCTGGCGGCGATCCGCGATGCGCGCCCCGCCTACCGCAGCCGCGTCGAAGCCGAACTGCACGGGCTGTTCGCCAGCCAGTGAGGCGAGTGCTTCGCCGCCGTTCGGTGGCGCGGCCGTCGGGGCGATCCGCGCCGCTCCCGGCGGGCGGCGCGGCTCAGTTGACCTTCGGGTCGAGCTCGCCCGAAGCGTAGCGCCGGGTCATCGCCTCGAGCGACAGCGCACGGAGCTTCGAGGCCTGGCCGGCGGTGCCGAAGGCCTCGTAGCGCGCCTTGCAGATGCCGCGCATCGCCTGGGTCGCGACCGCCAGGTACTTGCGCGGGTCGAACTCCTTCGGATTCTCGGCGAAGAAGCGGCGGATCGCGCCGGTCGAGGCCATGCGCAGGTCGGTGTCGATGTTGACCTTGCGCACGCCGTGCCTGATGCCCTCGACGATCTCCGGCACCGGCACGCCGTAGGTCTGGCCCAGGTCGCCACCGTAGCTGTTGATGATCTCGAGCCAGTCCTGCGGCACCGAACTCGAGCCGTGCATCACCAGGTGGGTGTCGGGAATGCGCGCGTGGATCGCCTTGATCCGCGAGATCGCCAGCACGTCGCCGGTCGGCGGGCGGGTGAACTTGTAGGCGCCGTGGCTGGTGCCGATCGCGATCGCCAGCGCGTCGACGCCGGTGGCGCGGACGAAGTGCGCGGCCTCCTCGGGGTCGGTCAACAGCTGCGAGTGGTCGAGCGTGCCTTCGGCGCCGATGCCGTCCTCTTCGCCGGCCTTGCCGGTCTCGAGCGAGCCGAGGCAGCCGAGCTCGCCCTCGACCGACACGCCGCAGGCGTGCGCCATCTCGACCACGGTGCGGGTGACGCGGACGTTGTAGTCGTAGTCGGTCGGCGTCTTGCCGTCTTCGCCGAGTGAGCCGTCCATCATCACCGAGCTGAAGCCGAGCTGGATCGAGCGCTGGCACACCGCCGGCGAGGTGCCGTGGTCCTGGTGCATGCACACCGGGATGTGCGGGAACTCCTCGATCGCGGCCAGGATCAGGTGGCGCAGGAAGGGCGCGCCGGCGTACTTGCGGGCACCGGCCGAAGCCTGGACGATCACCGGGCTGTCGGTCTCGGCCGCCGCCTCCATGATCGCGCGCATCTGCTCGAGGTTGTTGACGTTGAACGCCGGCACGCCGTAGCCGTGTTCGGCGGCGTGGTCCAGCAACTGGCGCATCGAGATCAGGGCCATGGGGGGTCCTCTGCGGGTGGTCCGGAGCCCGCCGCGAGCGGCGGCGGCAATGAGGGCCGATTTTCCCTTGTCCGCGGAGGGCTGGCAATGGAGGCCGCTGGGTCAGGGGTGAGCGGGGATTAAAGGAGCCGGGCGGGTACCGGTGGACGCTGCTCGGTGTCGCCGGCCTGGCGCTGGTGCTGGCCGGTAACGTGCTGGTGTTCCCGGGCCGCAACACCCACGGCGGTCCGCTCGGTGACGCGCTCCGACTGACACGCCCCGTGTTGCTGGCAGACGGCTTCTATACTGACATCCATCAATCGTCTGCCACGGGAAACAGCCATGTCAGATCCGATCACACGCCTCGGCCAAGGCGGGCGCGTCGTGATCCCCGTCGAGATCCGCCAGCGCCTCGAGTTGAAGGAAGGCGACGAGTTGCTCGTGATCGAAGAGAACGGCGAGATCCGCTTGCAGCCATATCGCGCGCGGCTGCGCCGCATTCAGGCCCAGGTGCGGCAGTACGTGCCCCACGGCGTCAGCCTGGCCGACGAATTGATCGCCGAACGGCGTCGCGACGCCGAACGGGAGTGAGGGGGATGCGCTACGCTCTCGACGCCTCGGCGCTGCTGGTGTTGATCAACGCTGAAACGGGGGCGGAACGCCTCGAGCCGCTGCTGGCATCGCACGAAGCCGTCGTTTCGAGCGTGAATCTGGCCGAGGTGGTAGCCAAGCTGTGCGACTGGAGCGCTCCGGCCGCGCTGGTCGATGCGGTCGTCGCCGAGTTCGCTCCCTGCACCGTCGCATTCGACGCCGAGCAGGCACGCCGCTGTGGCGAACTGCGCGCCGCCACCCGCGCAACGGGCCTCTCGCTCGGCGACCGCGCCTGCCTCGCGCTGGCGGCGTGCCATGGGCTGACCGCGGTGACTGCCGACCGTGCATGGGGCGCACTCGATATCGGCATCGGGATCGAACTGCTGCGCTGAGTCGCACGATGTTCGGGCGCATCCGCCTCTGGCGATTTGCGCATGGATGACGCACCGGCGGATCAGACCAAAAGCCGCGGCGGCACCCGTACGCCGGATCGATGGATTGCCATCCTCGCCCCGTCTTCTATCTTTGACCAAGCTGCGGGTGGCCCTCGGCGCCGGCAGCGGACGTCGTCCGCCAGGACCGGGGACGGATATCCAGACGAGCCTTACGGAGGTGCTTCGATGATCCGTCAGCCCAAGGGCAAGATGACCGACGGCGAACCTTTCGCCACGCTTCATGCACGCGGTGCCGGCCGGCGAACCGTGCACAGGGTCCTGCTGGGAATGACCGTTCTGCTCGGCTCGTGGGCTGCCGCTGCCGCCGAGATCGACTGGAAGAAGGCCCAGGACGACGCGGTCGCCCTGCTCCAGCAGTACATCCGGATCAATACCACCATCCCGCCGGGAGACACCCGCGAATCGGCCGACTTCCTGAGCAAGATCCTGGAGCGCGAAGGATTGGCGGTCACCCGCTACGAATCGGCACCCGGGAAAGTGATCATCTATTCGCGCCTCAAGGGAGCCGGCCAGGGCAAGCCGATCCTCCTGCTCCACCACATGGACGTCGTGCCCGCCGACGCCAGCCGCTGGAAGGTCGACCCCTTCAGCGGCAGCCTCATCGATGGCGAAATCTGGGGCCGTGGGGCCATGGACATGAAAGGCCTCGGTATCGTACACCTGTTCGCCTTCCTCGAGCTGAAGCGGCAAGGGATCCCGCTGGCACGGGACATCATCTTCATGGCGGTCCCGGACGAAGAGGTGGGAGGCGCCCTGGGCACCGGCTGGATGACCCAGAACCACTATGCCGAGCTCGATCCCGAGTACGTCCTGGACGAAGGCGGATTCGGCAGCCCTGACCAGTTCGCCGACGGCAAGCTCGTCTACGGCATCTCGGTCGCCGAAAAGAAGGTCGTCTGGATCAAGCTGAAGGCGGAGGGCGTGGCCGGGCACGGTTCGCAGCCCCACGAGCAGAACCCGAACGATCACCTGGTGCGCGCGCTGGCGCGCCTCTTCGCCGAGCCCTTCCCGGCGGCCCCGCTGCCGGTGCTGGAAGCGATGAAGCAGAACATCGGCGAGTTCGCGAAGAACAAGTTCACCAATGCCATCCAGCGCTCGACCTGCTCGCTCACCTCGCTGCGCTCGGGGGTCGGCGATCCCCCCAAGATCAACGTCATTCCGTCGCTCGCGGAAGCGACGATCGATTGCCGGGTCCTGCCCGGCACGAGCAAGGAGGCGTGGCTCGAAGAAATCCGCCAACGTCTAGGAGGAGATCCGAGCCTGACGCTGGAAGTGGCGTACGAGTCGTCGGGCGACCCGGTGGTCACCCCGCATGACACGCCGCTGTTCCGGGCACTGGCGGCTGCCATCCAGCGCCATAATCCCGGCGCCATCGTCTCGCCCATCCTCATTCCGTACGGCACCGACTCCAATAATTTCTTCCGGTCCCGCGGGGTCAAGAGCTACGGCATCAACCCCGCCGCGCTTCCCACCGCAATCGTGGCGACGATGCACAGCGACGCCGAACGGCTCCCCGTCAGCGAACTGGGCAAGGCGATGCGGATCATGTACGAAGCCCTGCGCGAAACCGCAGCGATCCAGCGCTGAAAGGCCGCGCATCAGCCCGCGGCGCGCGCCTCGAGGATCGCGACCGCAGGCAGCTTCTTGCCCTCGAGGAACTCGAGGAAGGCGCCGCCGCCGGTCGAGATGTAGCCGATCCGGTCGGCGATGCCGTACCTGGCGATCGCCGCCAGCGTGTCGCCGCCGCCGGCGATCGAGAAGCCCTTCGAAGCGGCGATCGCCAGCGCCAGGGTCCTCGTGCCTTCACCGAACTGGTCGAACTCGAACACGCCGACCGGGCCGTTCCAGACGATGGTGCCCGCCGCCTTCAGCCGCTCGGCGAGCGCCGCGGCGGTCCGCGGGCCGATGTCGAGGATCATGTCGTCCTCGGCGACCTCGGCCGCCGGCTTGACCGTCGCCTCGACCGTAGCCGCGAAGACCTTGGCGACGACCACGTCGACCGGCAGCGGCACCGAGGCGCCGCGCGCGGCCAGCTTCGCCATCACCGCCCTGGCCGCGTCGACCAGCTCGGCCTCGGCCAGCGACTTGCCGATCGGCAGGCCGGCGGCGAGCATGAAGGTGTTGGCGATGCCGCCGCCGACGATCAGGTAGTCGACCTTGTCGGCCAGACGCTCGAGGATGGTCAGCTTGGTCGAGACCTTGGCGCCGGCGACGATCGCGACCAGCGGCCGCTCGGGGGCCTCGAGCGCACGGCCGAGCGCGTCGAGCTCGGCGGCGAGCAGCGGCCCCGCGGCGGCGACCGGCGCGTACTTGGCGATGCCGTGGGTGGTCGCCTCGGCGCGGTGAGCGGTGCCGAAGGCGTCGTTGACGTAGACGTCGCACAGCTTCGCCAGCTTCTGCGCCAGCGCGTCGCTGTTCTTCTTCTCGCCCTGGTTGAGGCGGCAGTTCTCCAGCAGCACGACCTCGCCGGGCGCCACGGCGACGCCGTCGACCCAGTCGCGCACGAGCCGCACCGGCTTGCCGAGCAGCTCGGACAGCCGCGCGGCGACCGGCGCCAGCGAGTTCTCTGCCGAGAACTCGCCCTCGGTCGGGCGGCCGAGGTGCGAGCTCAGCAGTACCGCGGCGCCGGCCGCCAGCGCCCGCTCGACCGCCGGGATCGAGGCGCGGATGCGGGTGTCTTCGCTGATCCTGCCGTCCTTCAGCGGCACGTTCAGGTCGGCGCGGATGAACACGCGCTTGCCGCGCAGGTCGAGGTCGGACATCGTGATGACGGCCATGGTCGCTCCATTCGTCGCTCGGTGAGGGGTGAGGCGTGAGAAGTGAGGAGTGCCCACCGGCCATACCCCTCACCCCTCACGCCTCACTCCGGGATGCGGGCCAGCCACGCCAGCGCGGTGTCGAGCATGCGGTTGGCGAAACCCCACTCGTTGTCGAACCACAGCAGCAGGTTGACCAGCCGCGGCCCGCTGACGCGGGTCTGGCTGCCGTCGACGATCGCCGAGTGCGGGTCGTGGTTGAAGTCGGTCGAGGCATGCGGCAGCTCGGTGTAGGCGAGCAAGCCCTTCAGCACACTGCGGGCAGCCTCTTCGAGGATCGCGTTGACCTCCGCGGCGCTGGTGTCGCGCCCCACGGTCAGGCAGACGTCGAGCGCCGAGACGTTCAGCGTCGGCACGCGCACCGCCTTGGTCTGGATGCGCCCGTGCAGTTCGGGCAGGAGGCGGTCGATGCCGCGCGCCAGCCCGGTCTCGACCGGGATGATCGACTGCATCGCCGAACGTGTGCGGCGCAAGTCGCGGCTGTGGTAGCCGTCGATCAGCGGCTGATCGTTCATCGCCGAATGCAGCGTGGTGACGCTGCCGTACTCGAGGCCGAGCGTCTCGTCCAGGCGCTTGAGCACCGGCACGATGCAGTTGGTGGTACACGAGGCGTTCGAGACGATGCGCTCGGCGCCGGTGAGCATGCCGTGGTTGATGCCGTAGACGATGGTGGCATCGACGTCGCGGCTCGACGCCATCGGGTGCGACACCAGCAGCCGCGGCACGCCGGCCTCGAGGTAGCGCATCGCGCCGTGGCGGTCGCCGAAGGCGCCCGAGCACTCGAGCAAAAGGTCGAGCTCGAGCGCTGCCCAGTCGAGCTGCTCGGGCTCGACCGCGTGGGATACGTTGATCGTGCGCCCGCCGACCACCAGCGCGTCGTCGTCGACCGCCACCTCGAAGGGGAAACGGCCGTGGGTCGAGTCGAACTGGGTCAGATACGCCATGCTCGGCAGGTCGGCCGGTTCGTTGATCGCGACCAGGCCGAGCCGATCCTGCAGTCCGCGCTCGTACAGCGCGCGCAGCACGCAGCGGCCGATGCGGCCGTAGCCGTTGATCGCAACACGAAAGGGATGCGGCATACGCTCAAGGCTTGTCGGCATAAGCCGCCTGCTCCTCCAGCAAACGCAACTGCTTGTCCGACGCCGAGTGGTTGCCATAGGTCGGCCAGTCGGGCTCGTACCCATCCGCCTGATTGCCCCAAGCGGACCAGCCCGGCCGAGTGCCACGCGCGAACAGCTCCAGATAAGGCCCCGGACTGCAGGCTTCGACGATGTCATACAGCTCGTCGGGCTTGCGCGAGTGCTCGCGCTTCTGCGTGGACAGGATGTTGACCTGCCGTCTGCCCGGCGCCAGCGTCCGGGCGTTCTTGCCGCGCACGCCGAACAGCACCAGCTCGGTGACGTTACGGAAGTAGAAGCCGACCCCCCTACCGTCGGGGCCGCCGTCCTTGCGAACCTTCTGCCAGACGAGATTGGTCTTGTAGGTGAAGCCCCAGGCCACGAGCACCTGCAGTCCTTCGGGCAGCAGCGCATTGGGAACCCACAGATACAGATGCGCCGTCTCTTCGAGCGTCTGCTCGATTGGCAGCGCCATGATCTCGTCGAGCGCCATCGTCGGATAACGGCTCAGACGCTTGTGCTCGGGCGCCATCTTGCCGGTCCGGTTGGTGAACTGCCACGGCGGATCGGCGAGCACGGTCCGGTAGCGACCCGTGACCTCGCTGCGGAATTCTTCGGCACTGGTCATGGGGCTTACTCGTCGGGCAGATAGAGATCGGAAGTGATTCCGAACACAAGAATAGGGCAGCCGCCGCTCCCGCCACCGCGGATCCGAGGCAGCAGCTTGCCCATGTGCGTGGTCGATGCGCCGAACGAGCCGCCACGACCGAGTTCGTTGACGATCGCCTGTATCTCGTCGCTACGCGTGACGATGACGCCCACGCTCACGGCACGCAGATCGAACAGCAGGCGGAAGTTGTTCAGATCACGGTCGTAGAACGGATCCTTGTTGTTCCACTCGATCTCCAGCGCGATCCGGTTCTTGAAGCAATCGACCTTGTGGGTCGGCGAGTCGTTGACCACGCCATCGACGAGCATCTGGGTCGAGAACTCCTTTTCGCACCAGCCTCGCCGGTAGAGCTTGCTGTCGATCGCCCTGGAAATGCTGGATTTGTTGCCGCCTCCAACTTCGAGCCAACTTCGACGCAGACGGAACGCCGTCAGCACTTCGACGATATCGTTCCACTCGTCGGGGAAGTCGTGCCGCAAGATCGCGCAAGCATGCTTCCATTCGTGCACCTCATAGTGCTCGCGGATGAACTGCGGCAACAACTCCAACCCCATGCCGACCTCCCTGTGCAGGTTCTCCGATGAGCGCAACCGATGACGTCACGGCTCAGCCGAGCAGCTCGCGTGCCACCGCGAGCACATGGCCGACGCTGAAGCCGAAGTGCTCGAACAGCGCCTTGGCCGGGGCCGACTCGCCGAAGCGGTCCAGCCCGAGCACGCGGCCGTCGAGGCCGACGTACCGGTACCAGGGCGCGGTGGCACCGGCCTCGATCGCGACGCGCTTGCGGCAGGCCGAGGGCAGCACCGTTTCGCGGTAGGCGGCTTCTTGCCGCTCGAAGGTATCGACCGAGGGCATGGCGACGACGCGGACCTTGCGGCCCTCGTCGGCGAGCGCCTTCGCGGCGTCGACCGCCAGTGCGACTTCCGAGCCGGTGGCGATCAGGATCAGCTCGGGCTCGCCCTCGCAGTCGACCAGCACGTAGCCGCCGCGCGCGATCGCGGCGAGCTCGGTTTCGCTTCGCGGCTGGTGCGGCAGGTTCTGGCGCGACAGCACCAGGCAGGTCGGCCCGTCCCTGCGCTCGATCGCGGCGCGCCAGGCGGCGGCGGTCTCGACCGCGTCGCACGGACGCCACAGGCCCAGGTTGGGCATCACGCGCAAAGACGCCAGGTGCTCGACCGGCTGGTGCGTCGGGCCGTCTTCGCCCAGCCCGATCGAGTCGTGCGTGTAGACGTAGATGGCCGGGACCTTCGCCAGCGCGGCGACGCGCAGCGCATTGCGCGCGTAGTCCGAGAACACCAGGAAGGTGCCGCCGTAGGGGATGAAGCCGCCGTGCAGCGCGATGCCGTTCATCACCGCGCTCATGCCGAACTCGCGCACGCCGTAGTGCAGGTAGTTGCCGCCGAAGTCTTCGCGGCCGATCGGCTTCGAACCCTTCCAGAAGGTGTTGTTCGACGGCGTCAGATCGGCCGAGCCGCCGAGCAGCTCGGGCAGCACCGGGCCGAACGCGTTCAGCGCCTGCTGCGACGCCGAACGCGTGGCGATGCTCGCACCCGCTGCCTGCGCCTCGGCCAGATAGGCCAGCGCGGTGTCGGTCCAGTTCGCCGGCAGCCGCCCAGCGACGCGGCGTTCGAACTCGGCCGCCAGTCCCGGGTACTCGGTGCGGTAGGCGGCGAAGCGCTGCTGCCACTCGGCCTCGAGTCTGACGCCGCGGCTGCGCGCATCCCAGGCGGCGTAGATCTCCGCCGGGATCACGAACGGCGCGTGCTTCCAGCCCAGGTGCTCGCGCGCCGCGGCGACTTCGTCGGCACCGAGCGGCGAGCCGTGAACGTCGTGGCCGCCCTGCTTGTTGGGTGCGCCGAAGCCGATCACGGTCTTGCACAGGATCAGCGTCGGGCGGTCGGTTTCGGCGCGCGCGGTCTTCAGCGCCGTCTCGATCTCGACCGGGTCGTGGCCGTCGACCTTGCGGATCACTTGCCAGCCGTAGGCTTCGAAGCGCTTGGCGGTGTCGTCGGTGAACCAGCCCTCGACGTGGCCGTCGATCGAGATGCCGTTGTCGTCGTAGAAGGCGATCAGCTTGCCCAGCCCCAGCGTGCCGGCGAGCGAGCAGGCTTCGTGCGAGATGCCTTCCATCAGGCAGCCGTCGCCGAGGAAGACGTAGGTATGGTGGTCGACCACGGTGTGGCCGGGACGGTTGAACTGCGCCGCCAGCGCGCGCTCGGCGATCGCCATGCCGACCGCGTTGGCCAGGCCCTGACCGAGCGGGCCGGTGGTGGTTTCGACGCCGGCGGTGGCGATGTTCTCGGGGTGGCCCGGGGTCTTCGAACCGAGCTGGCGGAAGTTCGCCAGCTCCTCGATCGGCAGGTCGTAGCCGCTCAGGTGCAGCAGCGAGTAGATCAGCATCGAGCCGTGACCGTTCGACAGCACGAAGCGGTCGCGGTCGGGCCAGCCCGGGTTGGCCGGGTTGTGGCGCAGCACCCCGCTCCACAGCACTTCGGCGATGTCCGCCATCCCCATCGGGGCACCGGGGTGGCCGGAATTGGCCTTCTGCACCGCGTCCATGCTCAGGGCTCGGATGGCGTTCGCCAGCTCTCTGCGCGAGGGCATCGGGTGTCTCCTGTCAGTCTCGGTTCGGCCGCGGGCGCGCGGCGTCGGACGGGGAGCGGCAGGGAGCGGGGGGCCAACCGGGTCGGGCACCGCCGCGCTCCTCGCGACCAGATCTGCCCGGCCAGGAACAGGCCGGCCAAGGGCAGGGTCATCACGGGCGCCTGTCCGGCCCGGCGAAAACGGGCGCGATTATACGGGGGAAAGCGGGGAGTGAGGAGTGATGCGGGGGGGGAAAATGCTGAAAACGCGGTCCGACCGCCCCTCACGCCTTTCTCCTCACTGTGCCGCCCGCCACTTGATCGAGCAGCCCATGCTCGGCACCTGGTGCTCGGGGCCGTGGCCGGTGTCGGCGACGCGCACCATCGCCTCGAACAGCTCGCGCTTGGCATCGACCGGGCCGGGCTCACGGCCGCTGGCGTCGAGCCGGCCGCGGTACTGCAGCCCGAGTCCGGCGTCGTAGCCGAAGAAATCGGGCGTGCAGGCGGCGCCGTAGGCCCTGGCGACGTCCTGGGCCTGGTCGAACAGATAAGGGAACGGGAAATCGAGCTCGCGCGCGAGCCTGACCATGTTGTCGAAGCCGTCCTCGGGGTAGTCGGCCGGGTCGTTCGAGCTGATCGCGACGCTGTAGACGCCGTACGCACGTAGCTCGCGCGTGTCGCGGATCAGGCGCTCGCGCACCGCCTTGACGTAGGGACAGTGATTGCAGATGAACATCACCAGCGTCCCCTTCGGTCCCTTGCAGTCGGCCAGCGTCCACCAGCGTTCGTCAACGCCCTGCAGCTTGAAGTCGGGCGCCGGCGCGCCGAAGTCGCAGATCGGGGAGTGCATCAGGACCATGGGCGCTTCTCCTGGTTCGTCGCGAGTGGCCATACCGCGGACTGTAGCGGAGCCGCCACGGGCGCCGCAAACCCGCGCCGCGACGAGATGAAATCGCTCTCGACTGCGGTTATCATTGGCGAATTTTGCGGCCCGATGCCGCACCGCCTCTCCAAGCCACTCCGCCCCCCGGGCGAACGCACGTCTGCGAGGACCCTGCAAGCATGAGCGAAGCCTACCTGTTCACCTCCGAGTCGGTGTCCGAGGGCCACCCGGACAAGGTCGCCGACCAGATCTCGGATGCCGTCCTCGACGCACTGCTGTTCCAGGACAAACACGCGCGCGTCGCCTGCGAGACGCTGGTCAAGACCGGTGTCGCGATCGTCGCCGGCGAGATCACCACCTCGGCCTGGGTCGACCTCGAGGACCTGGTGCGCAAGGTCATCACCGACATCGGCTACACCTCGTCGGCGGTCGGCTTCGACGGCGCCACCTGCGGCGTGCTCAACATCATCGGCAAGCAGTCGGTCGACATCGCCCAGGGCGTCGACCGCGCCAAGCCGGAGGACCAGGGCGCCGGCGACCAGGGGCTGATGTTCGGCTACGCCAGCACCGAGACCGACGTGCTGATGCCGGCGCCGATCTGCTACGCCCACCGCCTGGTCGAGCGCCAGGCCGAAGCGCGCAAGAGCGGGCTGCTGCCGTGGCTGCGCCCCGACGCCAAGAGCCAGGTCACCTGCCGCTACGACAACGGCAAGGTAGTCGGCATCGACGCGCTGGTGCTGTCGACCCAGCACAACCCCGAGGTCAAGTACGAAGACCTGCGCGAAGCGGTAATGGAGCTGATCGTCAAGCACGTGATCCCGGCCGAGCTGATCACGCGCGACACCCGCTTCCACATCAACCCGACCGGCCAGTTCATCATCGGCGGTCCGGTCGGCGACTGCGGTCTGACCGGGCGCAAGATCATCGTCGACACCTACGGCGGCATGGCGCGTCACGGCGGCGGCGCGTTCTCGGGCAAGGACCCGTCCAAGGTCGACCGCTCGGCCGCCTACGCCGGGCGCTACGTGGCGAAGAACATCGTCGCTGCCGGCCTGGCCGAGAAGTGCGAGATCCAGGTCTCGTACGCGATCGGCGTCGCCCAGCCGACCTCGATCTCGGTGACCACCTTCGGCACCGGCAAGGTGAGCGATGCGCGCATCGTCGAGCTGGTGCGCGAGCACTTCGACCTGCGCCCGTACGCGATCACGCGCATGCTCGACCTGCTGCACCCGATCTACCAGCCGACCGCGGCCTACGGCCACTTCGGTCGCAAGCCGTACGAGCTCACCTACACCGATCCCAAGACCGGCCAGAGCGAAACCGCCACCGCCTTCACCTGGGAGCGCACCGACAAGGCCGCGCTGCTGCGCGACGCCGCCGGGCTGTAAGCGCCCGACCGGCCAGCACACCCGAGGGCCGCGCGAGCGGCCCTCGAACTTTTCCAGAGTCCGCCTCGCTGCCACGACTCCAGCAATATCGGTCATCCAACGGGAGTCGATCTGCTGGAACCCCGGCATCATCGGCCATCCTTGCCGATACCGTGCTCGCGCAGCTTGAGCGCGATCGTCGTGTGCGAAACGCCGAGGCGCTTGGCCAGCTGGCGGCTGCTCGGGTAGCGCGGATACAGCCGCACCAGCAGCGCGCGCTCACACGCCTTCAGCGCCGCCATCCAGCGACTCGGGCTCGGCTTCCCCGGTCTCGGCGGCGGACAGCGCCGGCACGTCGAGGTAGATGTGGTGGTGCCGCACCTCGACCGCGGCCAGGTTCAGCCGGTGCCGGGCGAGCACCACCAGCACTTCCTGCACGATGCCGACGCGGTCGGCGCACGCGATGTCGATCCTCAAGCCGGGCCCCTCCCCTGCGAGGCCGCCTAGACTAGCCGATCCCGCCCCGGTAGGCTGCGCCCCCGACCGTCTTCCGCCGCCGTGAACCTGCGTGCTCCGTGACCTGCTCGCCAACCCGCCGCCGCGCGTGCTCGCGCTGATCGCGCGGGTGCGGCCCTGGTGGCCGGTGTTCAGCTTCGCCTCGGGGCTGGCGAGCTACTTGCTGGTGGCGCGCACCGAGTCGCGCGCGCCGTGGCTGGCGGCGCTGCTCGCCGCGAGCTGGCTGTACCTGTTCGCCGAGCCCTGGTTCGCGCACTGGCGCGGCTACCGACTGTCGTGGAAGCTGGCGCGGCTGGTGACGCAGGCGGTGCAGCAGGAAACCTTCTTCTTCGCGCTACCCTTCCTGATCGCGGCGACCGAGTGGACCAGCGCCCAGGCGCTGTTCACCGGGCTGGTCGCCGCCTGCGCGCTGCTGTCGATCACCGACCCGCTGTACGACAAGCGCCTGCGCCCGCGCCGGGCGCTGTATCTGTGCTTCCACGCCTTCGCGCTGTTCCTCGCCGCGCTGACGGTGGCTCCGCTGCTGGCGCGGCTCGACACCGCGGCGGCCTACCGCACCGCGCTCGCGATCGCCGCGCTCGGCGCACTGCCCGGACTGGCGCGTCTGCCGCACCCCGGCCGGCGCTGGCTGGCGCTGCCGGCGACGGGCCTGTTCGCCGCGACGCTGTGGCTGATCCAGCCCTGGGTGCCGCCGGCGACGCTGTGGCTGGCCGAGGGCGTGGTCAGCCACACGCTCGACGCCGCCAGGCGCGCGCCGGGCAAGCCGCTCGAGCGCCTCGACCGGGCGGCACTCGCGCGCGGGCTGTACGCCTACACCGCCCTGCACGCCCCGCTCGGGCTGAAGGAACCGGTGTTCCACGTCTGGCGCCACGAGGGCCGCGTGATCGATCGCATCCGCCTCGAGATCGCCGGCGGCCGCGACGCCGGCTATCGCGCCTGGAGCCACAAGCTGAGTTTCCCGCGCGAGGCTGCAGGCCGATGGCGCGTCACCGTCGAAACCGCCGGCGGCCAGCGCATCGGGGCACTGCGCTTCGAGGTGAGTGAATGAGGCACGAGGCGCGGTGCGCCACATCCTCGCCGTGCTTCGCTCAGCCCAGGAGCCGCAGCCCCGGCGGCAGCGCCTCGCCGAACATGCGGCGGCGATCGTCGTCGGCGAGTTCGATCCGTGCCTCGACCATGCGCGCCCACGACTCGGGCGCGGCGGCTGCGCGCAGGCGTCCGGCGACCGCGCGGCGCGCGTCTTCGGGCAGATCGCGCGCGCGGTCGCCGG
>JBDHRG010000078.1:0-16658 GCA_039807445.1 Candidatus Competibacteraceae bacterium | reverse complement strand
GGTGAGTCCGAACTCACACCAAGCGTTTGATTCATGCACCAACGCCTCCGTAAACACTCAACCTACGACTCCCTCCCCCTTGACAGGAGAGGGGATGGGTAGCGGAAGTGTTTAACGGTATCTGGTATTACTTCAGGCTCGGGAACGCGAACTGCGCGCCTTCGCGCACGCTGCTCGACGGCCAGCGCTGGGTGATAGTCTTGCGCCGGGTGTAGAAGCGCACCGCATCCGGGCCGTAGGCTGCCAGGTCGCCGAACAGCGAGCGCTTCCAGCCGCCGAAGCTGTGGTAGGCGACCGGCACCGGCAGCGGCACGTTGATGCCGACCATGCCGACCTGGATGTGGTCGCTGAAGTAGCGCGCCGCCTCGCCGTCGCGGGTGAACAGGCAGGTTCCGTTGCCGTACTCGTGGGCATCGATCAGGTCCATCGCCTCTCGCAGCGTCGGCACGCGCACCACGCACAGCACCGGGCCGAAGATCTCCTCGCGGTAGATCGTCATCTCGGGGGTCACGCGGTCGAACAGGCAGCCGCCGAGGAAGAAGCCGCCCTCATGGCCGGGCACGGTCAGCCCGCGGCCGTCGACCACCAGCTCCGCGCCTTCCTGCACGCCGAGGTCGACGTAGTTCCTGACCTTGTCGAAGTGCGCACGGGTGACCAGCGGGCCCATCTCGCAGCCGGCACCGGTGCCGGGACCGACCTTCAGCGTCCGCAGCCGCTCGCCGAGCTTGGCGACCAGCCGATCTGCGACCTCGTCGCCGACCGCCACGGCCACCGAGATCGCCATGCAGCGCTCGCCGCAGGAGCCGTAGGCCGCGCCCATCAGCGCGCTGACGGCGTTGTCGAGGTCGGCGTCGGGCATCACGATCGCGTGGTTCTTGGCCCCGCCCAGCGCCTGCACCCGCTTGCCGTGGGCGCTGGCGGTCGCATGGACGTACTCGGCGATCGGCGTCGAGCCGACGAAGCTCACCGCCTGAACGCGCGGGTCGGTCAGCAGGGTGTCGACCGCCTCCTTGTCGCCGTTGACGACGTTGAGCACGCCCGGCGGCAACCCGGCTTCGTGGGCGAGCTCGGCGATCAGCAGCGTCGAGGCCGGATCGCGCTCCGAGGGCTTCAGCACGAAGGTGTTGCCGCAGGCGATCGCCATCGGATACATCCACAGCGGCACCATCGCCGGGAAGTTGAACGGCGTGATACCGACGACGACGCCGAGCGGCTGGAACTCGGACCAGCTGTCGATCATCGGGCCGACGTTCTTCGAGTGCTCGCCCTTCAGCAGCTCGGGCACACCGCAGGCGTACTCGACGTTCTCGATGCCGCGGACGAGCTCGCCGTGGGCGTCGTCGAGCACCTTGCCGTGCTCTTCGGTGATCAGGGCACAGATGCGCTCGGCGTTGTCCTCGAGCAGCTGCTTGAAGCGGTACATGATGCGCGCGCGCTTCTGCGGCGGCGTGTTGCGCCAGGCGGGGAAGGCCGCCTGCGCGGCGGCGATCGCCTGCTCGACGGTCGCACGGCTCGCCAGCGCCACCCGCTTGGTGGCTTCGCCGGTGGCGGGGTTGTACACGGCCTGGCTGCGGCCGTCGGCATCGGCGACGCTTGCGCCGTTGATCAGGTGTCCGACGAGGTTCATCGAAATCGTCCTCTCAAAATCGCTAGGGGTGGCGGCGCGATCCGCCGCTCACTTCACCGCCTGGATCGCATCGCCGAGGGCGTTCATCAGCCCGTCGATGTGTTCGCGCTCGCAGACGAACGGGGGGCCGAACTGCAGCGTGTCGCCGCCGTAGCGCACGTAGTAGCCGGCGTCCCAGCACTTCATCGCGATTTCCCACGGCCGCCGGGCCGGCTCGCCCGGCAGGGCCTCGATCTGCAGCGCACCGGCCAGCCCGCAGTTGCGGATGTCGGTGATGTGCCTGAGTCCCTTCAGCGCGTGCAGGCTCTCCTCGAAGTACGAGGCCATCGCCGCCGCGCGCTCGGCCAGCTTCTCCTTCTCGAAGATCTCGAGCGCGGCGAGGCCGGCGGCGCACGCCACCGGGTGGGCCGAATACGTGTAGCCGTGCGGGAACTCGACCATGTACTCGGGGCCGCCGTGGGCCATGAAGGTTTCGTAGATGTCGCGCTTGGCGACCACTGCCCCCATCGGCACGGTGCCGTTGGTGAGCCCCTTGGCCACGTTCATGATGTCGGGCACCACGCCGAAGACGTCGGCGCCGAAGGCCGCGCCGGCGCGGCCGAAGCCGGTGATGACTTCGTCGAAGATCAGCAGCAGGTCGTGCTTGTCGCACAGCGCGCGCAGCCGCTGCAGATAGCCCTTGGGTGGAGGCAGCACGCCGGCCGAGCCGGCGAAGGGCTCGACGATCACCGCGGCGATGTTGGAGGCGTCGTGCAGTGCGACCAGCTCTTCGAGCGCGTCGGCGAGCTCGGCGCCGTGCTCGGGCATGCCCCTGGAGAAGGCGTTCTCCTTCAGCAGCGTGTGCGGCAGGTGGTCGGCGTCGAGCAGCGTACCGAACAGCTTGCGGTTGGCGCCGATGCCGCCGAGGCTGATGCCGCCGAAGTTGACGCCGTGATAGCCCTTGGACCGGCCGATCAGCTTGGTCTTGCTCGGCTGCCCCTTGTAGCGCCAGTAGGCGCGGGCCATCTTCAGCGAGGTGTCGGCCGCTTCCGAGCCCGAACCGGTGAAGAACACGTAGTCCAGCCCCGCCGGCGTCATCGCCGCCAGCTTGTTGGCGAGCTGGAAGGCCAGCGGATGGCCGAACTGGAAGGCCGGCGCGTAGTCGAGCTCGCGGATCTGCCGCGACACCGCCTCGACGATCTCGCTGCGGTTATGGCCGGCGCCGCAGCACCACAGCCCCGACAGACTATCGAAGATCCGGCGGCCGCGGGCGTCGGTGTAGTGGCAGCCGTCGGCGGCCACGATCATGCGCGGATTGTCCTTGAACTCGCGGTTGCCGGTGAACGGCATCCAGTGGGCTTCGAGCTGCTCGCGGCTCAGGCCGGCTGCCTGTTGAGGGTCGAAGGGATGCATGGCACGCTCCTCGGTGGTGTTCGTTGACGCGAGGATGCGCCGGGGAATACGTTGGTTAAATCTATAAATTGAAATCTTCAGTCAAGAAACCGTTTACCTATGCCCGCCAAACGTCCCGCGCTCGCCGGCCAGATCAGCGACTTCGACATACGCCTGTTGCGCGTCTTCAAGACCGTGGTCGAGTGCGGCGGCTTCTCGGCCGCCGAGGTCGAGCTCAACATCGGCCGGGCGGCGATCAGCCTGCACATGGCCGATCTCGAGAAGCGGCTGGGGCTGCGGCTGTGCCAGCGCGGCCGCTCGGGCTTCGCGCTGACCGACGAGGGGCGGCAGGTCCACGAGGCGAGCCTGCAGCTCTTGGCCGCGCTCGAAGCCTTCCGCACCGAGGTCAACACGCTGCACGCGCGCCTGCGCGGCGAGCTCGACATCGGCATCACCGACAACCTGGTGACGATGCCGCGCATGCGCGTCACCGACGCGCTGAGCGCGCTGAAGGCGGCGGGGCCGGACGTGCGGGTCAACATCCGCATGATCCCGCCCAACGAGATCGAGCTCGGCGTGCTCGACGGTCGGCTGCACGTCGGCGTGGTGCCGGCGCTGCGCGCGCTGCCGGGGCTGGACTACCGCACGCTGTACGACGAGGAGTCGCTGCTGTACTGCGGCCACGGCCACCCGCTGTTCGACCTGGCGGAAGCCGAGCTCGACGACGCGCGGATCGCCGCGACCGACGCCGTCGCGCCGGCCTACGCGCAGGCACCGGCGATCCGGGCGCTGCAGCAGCCCCTGAACGCCACGGCTACCGCCACCGACCGCGAAGGCGTCGCCTTCCTGATCCTGACCGGGCGCTACATCGGCTACCTGCCGACGCACTACGCCCGGCTGTGGGTCGAGCAGGGCCGGATGCGGGCGCTGCTGCCCGAGCGGCACCGCTACGTCACCGAGTTCCAGGCCATCACCCGCAAGGGCGGGCGCCCCAATCTGGTGCTGCAGACCTACCTTGAGCTGCTGTTCCCCGAGCGGGCCGACGCCCGTCCGCCGTCGGCAGGGTAGCGTCCGGCGTTCCGCATGCCGGCCTTTCAGATCCGTGGGGTGTCGGTCGGATCCGCCTCCACGCCCGCGACGCCCTGGCTGCGCCGGCTCAGTTCGAGTTCGTCCAGCAGCGCCTCGCGGGCGGCTTCGGAAGGCGCCGCCCCGCCGTCCAGCGCCGGCAGGATGTAGTCCTCGAGCATCTGCCGGAAGAGCTGCACGTTCTTCGCGGTCTGCAGTCCGCCCTCGATCGGCAGCATGCTGGTCATCACGACCACGGCGCGCTGCGCGGGCAGCACGGTGATGAACTGTCCCTTGAAGCCCATCACGTCGACCTCGGGCCGACCCTCGACGACGTTGTTGATCCACCAGTAGTAGCCGTAGAACGGCGCGCTGCTCGGCGAGGTCATCTGCCGGAGCCAGGCCTCGGGAACGATCTGCCTGCCCTGCCAGCGGCCGCCATCGAGCACCAGCTGCCCGAGCTTGGCCATGTCGACCGCGCGCAGCCGCAGCCCCCCAGCCCCCCAGCCCGAACCGGTCTGATCGACGCCGGTCCAGTGGTAGTCGCGCATGCCCAGCGGCTTGAACAGCCGCTGCTCGGCGAACCGGTCTTCACGCTGGCCGGCGGCGGCGCTGATCGCGGCGCCGACCATCACCGGGTTGACGTCGGTGTAGTCGAACGGCTACTACGGCCTCTGCTGACTTCTCGCCTCAGCCTCGCTGGCCGTCGCCCTTTCAGGCGCAAGGCGAGATCTCCCCAGGTAAGGACATGCCCCTTCACTGCACAGCCGCCGGATCTACGCAGCTTCTCTTCGACCACAAGAGCTTCGCGACGATGTGCCCGCTCGCCCTGATCCGCCACGCCTCGTATCCGGTTCTCGTCCATCGGCTCGCAGTTTCGTTCCACGCTCCCTTCCCACGCTCGGTCGCCCTCGCGCAGTTGCGCTTCCCTTCGCTCGCTGTGGTCAGCTCGCGGGAGGACTTTCACCTCCGAGGTCATGCCCATGCTGGGCGCACACATGCGAAGCCCCGCGCGGGGCGGGGCTTGTCGGGTTGTCGCCTTCGGCCTGGGCTACAGCAGCTTCACCAGCGCCGCCGTCAGGGCGACGGCGGCGGCGATCATGGCGCCGAGCCGGATCGTCAGGCGCTGCTCGAGGTCGCGCAGGGAGGCGTGCAGCTCGGCGCGCAGATCCTGGATGTCGCGCTTCAGTGCCGTCTCGACCTCACGCAGGTCGCGCTTCAGGACGGTTTCGACCTCGCGCAGATCGCGCTTGGTGGCCACATCGGCGGCGTCCTGCGCCTCACTGACCGCCTCGGCCAGCGCCTTGGCCTGCTCTTCGGGCACGCCGGCCGCCCTGAGCCTCTCGACGAACTTCAGCGTATCGAACGTGACCGTCGCCATGGTCGAACCTCCTGCGGCCGAGCTTACCACGCGGCTCAGTTCAGCAGATCGACCTGATCACCCTGGCGCGCCTGGCGCCGCGCCAGCGCGCGCACCTTGCGGATGCTCACCGCCGGGCGCAGTACCGCCTCGATGAACGCTCGGTCGAGCGCGATCATGCGCGCCAAGTGCTGCTCGGCCAGCGGCAGCAGGCCGTCGAGCTCGGCGTGGGCCGCCTCGTAGTGCTCGGGGCGCAACATCGCCACGTTCGGCACCTTCAGCTTGTCCTCCCCGACCAGGATCCCGGTCAGCAGCGAGCTCACGGTCTTGGTGACCGAATAGAGCTCGTAGTTGTGGTCCCGAGTCAGCCCCTGGCTGTAGCGCTCGAAGATCAGCTTGCCGTCCTCGAGGACCAGCAGGCTGCGCACGTCCAGCTTGTCGTTGCGGATCCATTCGGACATGCGCACGAGCAGCGCGGAATCGACGCCGACGGCTTCCGGCGCCGCCGCCGGCAGATCGGTCCCGTTGGCCGTCGCGGGCTCGGTGGCTGCGGAAAGCAGCGGGTATCCGGCGCACGCGGCCAGCAACACGACAGGGGCGATGCAGCGGGATACGACGGTCTTCATCTTCATGGCTTCTCCTGCGCTCGGCACGGACGGCTCGGCTGGGGGTCGATGGCGAAACCGCTTGCGGCGTCCCGACGGGCGGAACGCAGGCAAAAGGATGTCGTCGACGGCTTTTTCGCCGTTCTGTTCATTGCCAATCTCCTCGGGTGGAACGAGCTGCGAACTCGAGCGATGCTCGGCCTGGTGGTCTCCTGCCGATGATCGCGGCGGCGGCTCAGCGATACACGAGCACGGGGATCCTGCTGTGGGTCAGAACCCTGGTGGTCTCGGAGCCGATCAGCAGCCCCTCGAGCCCCTTGCGGCCGTGGGACGCCATGAAGATCAGGTCGCAGCCCCGTTCCTCGGCCACGGCGACGATCGCGGCGAACGGATGGCTGGCGCTGCGCTGGAGGCATTCGCATTCGACGCCGGCATCCCGGGCCGCGGCGTCGATCGCCGCCAGCGCGCTTTGCGCCCGAGCCACGGCCTCGCGCTCGTAGTCGGCTTTCGAAACCGGCGCGCCGTCGCCGGTCTCTTCGTAGGCCCCGTAGGCGAGCAGCGGGAACTCGTGCACCGCGTGGAAGCCGGTCACCTTGGCGCCGATCGAGCGGGCGAAGGCGATGCACTTCGCGATCGCCTGTCCGGAAAGTTCGCTGCCGTCGGTCGGCAGCAGGATGTGCTTGAACATACGGCAAGCTCCATGACGGGGATTCGGGATACCCTTGAAAAGAAGGGGCGGATCACCTGCCGGTGAAACCGCCCCGCGGAGGGAAGCGTTATCGGACCTTCGGCCTTGCCGGCGCCGGCAGCCCGCACGGCAAGAACTGCCCGTGGCCCGGCGCGGCGAGCAGCTCGCCGTCGCGCTGGACCACGGTGCCGCGCGACAGCGTCAGCACCGGCCAGCCCTTGACCCGGATGCCCTCGTAGGGCGTGTAGTCGACGGCGTGGTGCAAGATCTCGTTGCGGATCGTGACTTCGCGCTCGGGGTCCCAGAGCACGAGGTCGGCGTCGGCACCGACCGCCACGGTACCCTTGCGCGGAAACAGCCCGTACATCTTCGCCGGCTGAGTCGCGGTCAGCGCGACGAACTGGTGGATGTCGATGCGCCCCTTGCCCACACCTTCGGAGAACAGGAGCGGCAGCCGCGTCTCGAGCCCCGGGATGCCGTTCGGGATGTAGTGGAACGGCACCTCGCGGCCGCCGGGCTTCTTGCCCTGCGGGTCGTCGAAGCGAAACGGCGCGTGGTCCGACGAGAACACCTGGAACACGCCCGAGGCGAGCGCATCCCACACCGCCGCCTGGTTGGCCTGGTCGCGCGGCGGCGGGCTGCACACGCACTTGGCGCCTTCGTAGCCGTGACCCAGGTGCTCGGCGGTCAGGAACAGGTACTGCGGACAGGTCTCGCCGTAGATGCGCAGACCCTTGCCGTGCGCCCAGCGGATCTGCTCGATCGCTTCCTTGCCCGACACGTGCACGATCAGGATCGGCACGTCGACCAGCTCGGACAGCGAGATCGCGCGGTGCGTCGCCTCGCGCTCGGCCACCGCCGAATGCGCGACGGCATGGTACGCGGGCGCGGTATGGCCGGCGGCCTCGAGCACCTCGGTCAGCCAGCCGATGCAGTCCGCGTTCTCGGCGTGCACCATCACCAGCGCGCCTTCGCGCCGCGCGATCGCCAGCACATCGAGGACCTGGCGGTCGTTGAGCTTGAGGTCGTCGTAGGTCATGTAGACCTTGAACGAGGTGTAGCCGGCGCGGATCAGCGCGGGCAGCTCCTCGGCCAAGACCTGCGGGCTCGGGTCGGTGACGATCAGGTGGAAGGCGTAGTCGACGTAGGTCCTGCCTTCGGCACGGCGGTGGTAGTCCTCGACTGCAGCCTTCAGCGAGTGCCCCTTCTGCTGCGCCGCGAACGGGATCACCGTCGTGGTGCCGCCGCAGGCCGCCGAGCGCGTGCCGGTCTCGAAATCGTCGGCCATCCTCAGCCCGTCGGGCATCGGCTGGTCCATGTGGCAGTGGGCGTCGATGCCGCCCGGCAGCACCAGCTTGCCGGTGGCGTCGATCTCTTCACGGCCCGCCGGCAGGCCCTCGGCCAGCGCCGCGATGCGGCCGTCGCGGATGCCGATGTCGCAGCGGAAGCTGTCCGCGGCGGTCGCGACATGCGCGTTGCGGATCACCAGGTCGTAGACGGTCATCGCGGCGCCCTCCTCAGCGGACTTCGCGGAACAGCCGGCCCCAGCCCTGCACCCGGCTGGGGTCGTAGCCGGCCAGCTTCAGTGACTTCCACACCACGGTCGAGATCGTGTCGTAGATCGGGATGCCGACTTCCTGCTCGAGCTCCTCGACCAGGTGCGCCGCCTTCAGGTTGGTGCAGAAGGTGGTGATCGCCTTGGGTCTGGCTTCGGCGACCTCGTAGACCATGCGGCGGATCTCGCCCTCGCCGACCTCCGAGAAGCTGAAGTTGACGTGGCGGTCGAGGTGGCGCTCGGCGACCACCTTGAAGCCCGAGCGCGCGTAGTTGTCGACGATCTTCGCCTGGACTTCGCCGAGGTAGGGCGTCACCAGCGCGAACTCCATCGCCTCGGTCCGGGTCAGGATCTCGTTCAGCGCCAGCACCGAGGTGCAGGCCTTGACGCCGGTTTCGGCCTCGATGCGCTTGCACAGGTGCTCGTCGGTCTCGAAGCCGAGCCAGCCGGCCGAGGTACCGTTCCAGCCGATGGTGTCGACGCGGGCGTCGGCGAGCAGCTTGGCCGCCTCGAGGATCTTGCGGTCGTCGAACTGGCCGAGCGCCTGGTCGCGCAGCGAGATCTCGGTGACGGTGAAGCGCGAGAAGTGCGCCGAGACGCCGGGCAGTCCCGCGACCATTGCGCTGGTCAGCGGTTCGAGCGCGGTGTTCGACGAGGGGGTCAGCATGCCGAGCAGGGTACGGTTGCTCATCTTTCGGGTTCCTAGCTGGGAGGTCGCTCCCAGCCGCGGCGGGAGGTGCCGCGGCCGGGTTCGGAGGATTGCGCAGCGATCAGACCGGCAGCTTCTTGCTGTAGTCGATCGAGGTCGAGCACAGGAACAGACCGACGCCGGCGCCGGCGAAGAACATCAGCGCCAGGAAGTACGAGCCGGTCGCCTGCACGATCAGGCCGACGATCACCGGCACCAGGATGCCGCCGATGTTGCCGCCGAGGTTCATCGTGCCGCCGAGGAAGCCGACGCGGCTGCGGTTGGCGATCATCGACGGCACGCACCAGTACAGCCCACACCAGCGCAGGAAGAACAGCGTGGTCGACAGCAGCGCCACGACCACCATCGGGTCGGTGGTGTACGCGACCGAGAAGATCGAGACCGTCGCGATGACCGCAGCGATGCCGAACAGCGTGCGCATCACCAGGTTCGGCGAGCCGCCGCGGGCCTTCCAGGTGTCGCAGATCCAGCCGCCGACCAGTTCGCCGACGAAGCCCGAGAAGAAGATGATGAAGCTGGCACCGCCCATCTGCTTGATGTCGAAGCCGTGCACCTTGTACAGGTAGTTCGGCATCCAGGTCAGCAGCCCGTAGAACACACTGTTGAAGCACATCCAGCCGAAGAACATCCCCCACACCGAGCGGTAGCGGAAGAAGTCCAGCACGCGGCCGCTGCCGGCCACCGCGGTCAGGCGGTCTTCCTCGGCGTGCGCCTCCTCGATGTAGCGCGCCTCGGCCTCGTTGACGGCGGGGTGCTCGCGCGGAGTGTTGCGGATGTAGTGCCAGGCGAACAGACCGGCGATCACGGTACCGACGCCGGCGACGACGAAGGCCGTGCGCCACGAGTCGAAGAAGGCGATCAGTGCCGAGATGATGATCGCACCGAGCGCCGCGCCCAGCGGCGCGCCGCCGTCGAGCAGCGTGGCGCCGCGGCCGCGCTCGTTCTGCGTCATCCAGATCGCGTTCAGCTTGCCGCCGGCGGGGTAGATCGGCGCTTCGGCGGCGCCGAGCCCCAGGCGCGTCAGCAGCAGCGTGAACCAGCTGCCGCAGCCCGCGGCGATGGCCTGGAAGAAACCCCAGCCCAGCGTCGCGCCGGCGATCACGATGCGCGGCTTGAAGCGGTCGGCGAGCATACCGCCGGGGACCTGCATGAAGGCATAGGTCCAGAAGAAGGCGCTCAGGATCAGGCCCTGGGTCGCCGGGTTCATGTCGAATTCCTTCGCGATCAGCGGCATCGCCACCGACAGCGAGGCACGGTCGATGTAGTTGATCGCGATCAGGAACAGCATCATCAGGAAGATCTTCCACCGGACCCGCGTCGCGGGCTCGGCGGAGGCGACTGCGCCAGCGACGCTCATCGTGTTCTCCATCGCTTTCTCCTCGGGTGGTTACAAATGGCCACGTGCATGCGGCACTCGTTTCGGCACGGCTCTCTGCCGCGCCACCGCGGGGTAGGCCCCGCAGGTTCTCGCTTGCACCCGCCGGCGCGGGCGGTCGCCGGGTTTTCGCGTTCGCTACGCACCGCGCACCGGGTTGCGCAGCGTGCCGACGCCGTCGATCTCGACCTCGAGCACGTCGCCGTCGGCGAGATACCGCGGCGGCGTGCGCGCCATGCCGACGCCGGCCGGCGTTCCGGTGAAGATCAGGTCGCCGGGCTCGAGTGCGACGATGCTCGAGACGTAGGCGACGATCCGCGCCGGCGGCACGATCAGTTCGCCGGTGTCGGAGGACTGCACCGTCTCGCCGCCGAGCCGGCAGCGGATCGGCAGCCGCGGCCAGCTCGGCAGCTCGTCGAGCGTGACGATGGCCGGGCCGAGCGGCGCGAAGGTGTCGAAGGTCTTGGCGGCGAGCCACTGCCCGCCGCCGCGCGGTCCCTGGAAGTCGCGCGCGGTGATGTCGTTGCCGCAGCTGACGCCGGCGATGTGCGCCTCGGCCGAGCGCTCGGGGATGTCGCGCCCGCCGCGGCCGATCACCAGCACCAGCTCGGCTTCCCAGTCGACCGCGCGGCTCGCGGGCGGCAGCCGGATCGGCTCGTCGGGGCCGATCAGCGCCGTCGCGTACTTGGCGAACAGCACCGGCTCGGCCGGCTCGGGCAAACCGCATTCGCGTGCGTGGTCGCGGTAGTTGAGGCCGAGGCCGACGATCTTGCGCGGGTCGGCGATCGGTGCCAGCAGGCGCACCGCCTCGCGCGGATGGAGCAGCCCGGTCGCACGCGCCCTCGCCGGGGCGAGCGCCGCGGTGCACGTCAGCGCGGTGCGCGCCGCAGCGAAGCCGACCTCGCCGAGTGCGAGCAGCTCGCACATCCCTTCGGGCAGCGTTTCGAGCCCCGGCACGGCCCCGGCGCACAGCGCACGGTAGGCAGCGCCCAGGTCGACGATCGCATCGCCGTGCTCGGCGCCGATGCGGACCCGATCGTCCGCGGAGAATCTCACCAGCCTCATTCCCGCCTCCTCGAGACCGCCTCTAAGTGCCTGATCCGGGCGGCTGGACAAGATTTTATAATCAGTAATTTATAATTACAAACAACCCAAGTGTTTGATCGCGAAACATATCATGTATAATTACAAATAATTAATTACACATCGAAACGCCGCTGGGTGCTGGTGTGTAGAGTGGGAAGCCATCGACGGGAACCCGGCGGCTCGGGGAGCCACGCACAGGAGAGGTCGTGATGAACAAGCGAAGTACGGCTGCGTTGAGCGGCGTTCCGGTGTCGCGGCGGGCGATCCAGCGCCAGTCGCTGCACGAGGAGATCGCCGAGCGCCTGCGGGCGATGATCCAGGACGGCGAGCTGCCGCCCGGCAGCCGGGTCCAGGAGCTCGAGCTCGCCGAGTCCTTCGGCATCTCGCGCACGCCGCTGCGCGAGGCACTCAAGGTGCTGACGTCCGAAGGGCTGGTCGAGCACCGCCCCAACCGCGGCTTCAGCGTCGCACGCGTCGAGGTCGACGAGATCGCGGCGATCTTCGAAGTGCTCGGCGCGCTCGAAACGCTGACCGGGCAACTGGTGTGCGAGCGCGCCGATGAGGCGCAGCTCGAGCGGATCGAGAAGCTGCACCGGCAGCTGGCCGAACTCCACCGCCAGCACAAGCGCGCGCAGTACTTCCGCGTCAACCAGGACATCCACCTCGCGCTCGCCGAAGCCACCGGCAATCCGACGCTGCTGTCGACCTACGCCGGCATGCTCGGCAAGATCGTGCGCGCGCGCAGTCTGGCCAACGCCGAGCCCTTCCGCTGGGACGAATCGCTCACCGAGCACGAGGCCTTCATGGAAGCCCTGCGCGCGCGCGACGGCGCGCTGTTCGGCCAGCGGCTGCGCGAGCACAACGCGCACACCGCCGCCGAGGTGCTGAAGGCGCTGCGTGCGCTGCCCGAGGACACCGGCGACTGATCGCGTGCTTCAAGCGCGCAACACCACCCGCGCCTCCCCGATCCCCGGGAAGCTCGCCACCACCTCGACACCTGGTTCGACGAAAACCATGCCGGTCCAGGTGCCGGTCGTGACGATGTCGCCGGCGCGCAAGCCGCCGCAGTGCGCTGCGCAGTGGTTGGCGATCCATGGCAGCAGCGCCGATGGGTCGCCGAGCGGATGACTGCCGGTGGCTTCCACCCGGCTCTCGCCGTCGACGATCAGTCGCACCGGCTGTCGAACCGACTCCAGCACGCGCCAGTCAGCGATTCCCTCGCCGATCACCAACGCACCGTTGATCTGGTTGTCGGCGAGCCGCCACAAGGGATCGGCGGACTGCCAGTCGCGCAAGCGTGTGTCGCAGACTTCGATCGCGGCGTGCACGACACCGACCGCAGCCATCACCTCGTCCGGCCCGTATGGTTCGGTCCGCGGTGGCAGGTCGGCAGCGAGGCGGTAGGCCAGCTCGGCTTCGATGCCGAGCATGTGGAAGTCCGCCGCCGGCCATTCGGCCGGCTCGAAGCAAAGCCGTGCCGGCCGGATAAGCGCGGCGATCGGCACGGTGTGCGCATTCGGTGCCCCGGTCTTCCAGGCACTCACGCGCTGGCCTTCGACCAGTGCAGCGATCACGGCGTCCTGGATCGCGTAGGCTTGTGCGGCGTCGCGTGGCGTCGGCGGCAGCGCCTCGAGCTGCCTCCGGCTGCGATATGCCTCGACCAGCAAGCACGCAGCCGCGGCGATCTCGGTGCCCCAGCGCACGCAAGGCTTCAGCCGCCTCGGCGACGCTGGCGGCGATCTCGGGATCGAGCGGGTTGTCGCCGAAGCGCGGTACGTACAGGATGCGCAGCGGCGGTAGTGGCACACTGCAGTCGACCGGCTGCGCCCGGACGGCGAGCGAGCCGCCGCGGTCGCGCGGGTCGGACCCGGCCAGCGCGTTGTAGACCAACGCAGCGTCGCCGACGGTGCGCGCGATCGGCCCGACAACCTCGAAGTCGAACAGCAGCGGCGGCAAGCCGCCGTGGCGCGCGAGGCTGCCGATCGAGGGCTTGAAGCCGACCAACCCCGTGTGCGAGGCGGGCCGCCGGATCGAGCCGCCGCCGTCGGTGCAAAGCGCGCAGGGCGCGAAGCCTGCGGCGATGGAAGCCACCGCGCCGCCGCTCGAGCCACCCGGCGTCAGCCGCGGATCCCAGGGGTTGCGCGTGGTGCCGAACAGCGGGTTGCTGGTGTAACCCTCGAGCGTGAACTCGGGCACGTTGGTCTTGCCGAGGAGCACCGCGCCGGCGGCGCGCAGCCGCGCCACCGGCAACTCGTCGTGCTCGGGCACGAACTCCGCGAAGGCGCAGTTGCCCCAACTCGCCGGCAGGCCCGCGACGCACAGGTTGTCCTTGACGGTGACCGGCACGCCTTCGAACGGGCTACGCGGTCGACCCTCGGCGAGCCGGCGCGCGCTATCGAGCGCGGCTTCGCGGGCACCAGGGTCGAGCGCGACCATAGCGTTCAGCGCCGGGTTCAGCCGTTCGATCCGTTCCAGCAGGCGCTCGACCACTGCAACCGGCGTCAGCGCGCCGCGCACGTACAGCGCGACGAGCTGCTGCGCCGACAGGCGCCAGGCTTGGTCGGCACTCATATCTTGTTCGGCAGCCACAGCACGATCTCCGGCCAAGCCATCAGCATCACGGTGAAGCCGAGCATGATCGCGACGTAGGGCAGCGAGCCCCACAGCACGTCCTGGATCGGGCCACCGTCGCGGCGCACGCCCTGCACGACGAACAGGTTCATGCCGACCGGCGGCGTGATCAGCCCGATCTCGCACATCAGCACGATGAAGATGCCGTACCAGATCGGGTCGATGCCGAGCGCAGTGACGATCGGGTAGGTGATCGGGATCGTCAGCACCTGCATCGACAACACATCCATGAACATGCCGAGCACCAGATAGAAGCCGATCAGCACCAGCAGCAGCACGGTCGGCGACAGCCCGAACGAAGTCACCCAATGGGCCAGCGTGTCGACCACCCCGCTCAGGCTGATGGTCAGGTTCAGCACGAATGCGGCGGTGATGATCAAAAGGATCATGCCGCTGATGCGTGCGGTCTGCAGGAAGCAGGCTTGTAGGAACTCTAGGTTCACGCGACCGGTGCGCCAGGCCAAGAACAGCGCGACGACGACGCCGAGCGCTGCCGATTCGGTCGCGGTGGCGATGCCGAGGTAGATGCTGCCCATCACGATGCCGAACACCACGACTAGCGGCACCAGGCTGCCGAGCAGGCGGATACGCTCGGCGAGCGGTACGGGCTCTTCGCGCACCGCTTCGGCGCGCAGGTTGGTGACGGCGATCCAGGCCATGAAGCTCAGGCTCACAGCAGGATGCCGGGCACGATACCGGCGATGAACAGCTTGCCGATCGAATTGTTGGTCAGCGAGCCGTACACCAGCATGTTGACGCTGGGCGGGATCAGGATGCCGAGCGTGCCGCCAGCGGCGAGGCTGCCGAGCGCCTGGCGCATCGAGTACTTGCGCGCGTACAGCGAAGGCAGCGCCACGGTGCCGACCGTCGCCGCAGTCGCGACCGACGAGCCCGAGGTCGCCGCGAACAGCGCACAGCAACCGATGTTGGTGTGCAGCAGCCCGCCGGGCATCCGGCCGAGCCAGGCCGCGAGGGCGACGTACATGCGGTCGGCGATACCGCTGCGCAGCAGCAATTCGCCGAGTAGGATGAACAAGGGGATCGCAGTGAGGATGTTTTCGTTCTGCACACTCCACACCACCACGCCGATCGACTGCACGAAAGTCTCGCCGAACAGGAGCACGCCGGTGTTGGTGCCGATCAACGCCATCACCGCCGCGATCGGGATGCCGAGCAGCAGCAGCGCAAGCATCGCTGCAAAAGCCATGCCGAAAGCTGGAATCATCATGTCGATCTCCCCCTAACTAACTACGCGGCCGCTGCAGACCCATCGGGTGCCGTGTGCTGCGTGCGGTTCGCGTGCACTGGCCCTTGGCCGACGCGCTGCTCGAAGTCGTCGAGCTCTTCCTTGAGCTCTTCGTGGGTGCCCTTGGGATGGAACTCGGCGTTCAGCTCGCCGCTGCGCCCGGCGAACAGCAGCCAGCTCGCGCGCGCAGCCAGGCTCGCGGCGACCAGCGCGAACACCGCGAGACCTGCGAACCAGACGCTCTGCGGGTAGATCAGCGGCGTGGCCCATGGCGTCTGCGCGGTGCTGCCGTACTCGACGGTTTCGCGGATCACCCCGGCACAGGTCCAGACCAGCAGCAGCGCGAACGCGGCCAGCAGCAGCGCCGACAGCCAGTTCAGAGCCGTCCGCGCGCGGCGCGGCAGTCGCTCGTGGAAGATGTCGATGCGGATGTGGCTGCGCCCGAACAGGGCCAGCGTGAAGGCGATCGTCGAGCCGACCGCGAGTGTGTAGCCGCCGAGCTCGTCGGCGCCCTGCAGCGAAACGTTGAACAGCTTGCGCAGCAGGGTCTCGACGGCGATCAGGAAGGACAGGGCCAGAAAGGCAAAGCCGAAGATCAGGCCGAGGATGGTTTCGAGCCGCTTCATGGACGCCTCCTTGGGAGCGTGGGTCGTCGCCGGCGGGTCGGGGCCCGCCGGCATGGAGCCCGGCTACTGGATGCCGACGTTCACTCCCACGGCCTGCTTCCACGCCGTCGAACAGTTCAGATTGGTCTTGTCGCAGACCCGGGCCCACTCCGGATACGAAACGTCCTTGACGGTGCGGCGCATCAGCTCGAGATCGACCGGCGTCACTGCGACCTCGCTCAGCTTGAACTTCTTGCCGGTGGTGCAGGGTTCCTTGCCGAGGTTGCAGCGCACCGCGTCTTGGTAGATCTCTTCCGAATACGTCCAGATCTCTTCGACCAGCGCGTCGAACGCCGCCTGCAGCTTCGCCTGCTGCTCGGGTGCGAACCTGTTCCAGGTGTCCAGATTGACCGCGTAGCCGTTCAGCGCGATCTGGAAGCCGATGCGAACGCGCAGGATCTGGCCGAGATCCGAGCGTTGCACTACCAGATACTCGCGCACCACGCCCGCTCCGAGCCCGCCGAATATTTCCGCTGCAATCAGCGCATCCACGAGAAGTTCCTCGAAATGGCCGACAATGCGGTGTGCTGCTCGCGACGCATCGCAACCTGGCGATGCGTATCCGCCCCGTGCCCGCTACATGGCCAACCAGTCGCGCGAGCGCTGGGACGAAGCCGTGTGCGAACACGCGCAGATGCTCGACGCGCTCGAGGCGCGCGACGGCACGCGTCTGAG
>JBDHRG010000077.1:0-16691 GCA_039807445.1 Candidatus Competibacteraceae bacterium | reverse complement strand
GCTGTGGCCGCAGCCGCTTCGTGCTGACGACGCTGCCGGCGGCGGAATTCCCGACGCTCGAAGACGTGCCCTTCGAGATCGAGCTGAGCCTGGCGCAGATCACGCTGCGGACGATGATCGAGCGCACGCACTTCGCGATGGCGCAGCAGGACGTCCGCTATTACCTCAATGGCTTGCTGCTCGATTATGCCGGCGGCGAGCTGAAGGCGGTCGCCACCGATGGCCACCGCCTGGCGTTCTGCTCGGCCGAGGCCGTCGCCAGCCGTGACGAGCTGCTGGCTGTGATCGTGCCGCGCAAGGGCGTGCAGGAACTGCTGCGTCTGCTCGGCACCGACGACGAGCCCGCACGGCTGCGCATCGGCAGCAACCACATCCAGGTCAGGCTCGGCGACATCCGCTTCACGTCCAAGCTGATCGACGGGAAGTTTCCGGATTACCAGCGGGTCATCCCGAAGGAAGGCAGCCGCGTGGTGCTCGCCGACCGCCTCGTGCTGCGCACCGCGCTGGCGCGCGCCGCGATCCTGTCGAACGAGAAGTACCGCGGCATACGCCTGCAAGCCGAGAACTGGCTGCTGCGCGTCCAGGCGCACAACCCGGAGCAGGACGAGGCCGAGGAAGAGGTCGAAATCAACTACAACGGCGAAGCCTTCGAGATCGGCTTCAACGTCACGTACCTGATCGATGCGCTCGGTGCCTTGCCGAGCGAGCTGATCAAGCTGTCGTTCACCGACGCCAATGCCAGCTGCCTGATCCAGGACCCCGAGAGCGAGCGTTGCAAGTACGTCGTGATGCCGATGCGGCTGTAGGCTGCAGTGTCTCGTAGTCTGTGTAGTCTTCATGGATGGCGTAGCTTGATCGCCTGAGTGCACAGCCACGGACCCGCGATGCCGCTACTCACGCTCGAAACCGAGCGCTTCCGCAATCTGCGCCAGCTGCGGCTCGCCTGCGCGGCGCAGCTGAACCTGGTCCTCGGCGACAACGCTTCCGGCAAGACCAGCCTGCTGGAGGCGATCTATTTCCTCGGTCGGGCGAAGTCGTTCCGTGCAGGTCGCACCGCCGAGCTGGTGCAGCACGGCGAGAAGGGCTTCCGCGTCGTCGGCATGGTGGGCGAGGGGGATGGTCGGCGGGTGCCGCTCGGTGTGCAGCGCGAAGGCGAGGTGCTGGAGGTGCGCATCGCCGGGCAAGCGGCGCGCTCGCTGGCCGAGCTGGCGCAGGCGCTGCCGCTGCTGCTGCTGACGCCCGACAGCCACCGCTTGCTCGACGCCGGGCCGCGCCACCGGCGGCGTTTTCTCGACTGGGGACTGTTCCAGGCCGATGCGCGTTTCATCGTCCGCTGGCGCCGCTACGAAGCGGCGCTGCACCAGCGCAATGCGGCGCTGCGCCAAAGCGGGGTACTGCGCACGATCGTGGCGTGGGAAGAAGAACTCGCGCACGCAGCCACAGCGCTCGACGCAGCGCGGCGCGGCTTCTGCACCGAGCTCGAGGGCGCACTGGCGCCGCACCTGGTGGCGTTGCTGGGACCGGTGGCGGTCACGCTCGACTACCGCCGCGGCTGGCACCACGAGCGCGAGCTCGCCGAAGTGCTGGCCGAAGGGCGCGAGATCGACCGCCGCTTCGGCCATACGCGCAGCGGTCCGCACCGCGCCGATTTCGTCGTCAGGCTCGACAGCCGGCCCTCGACCGAGGCGCTGTCGCGCGGCCAGCACAAGCTGCTGGTGACCGCGCTGGTGCTGGCGCAGGCGGAGCTGTACCGGCGCCACCGCGATGCCGCCTGCACGCTGCTGGTCGACGATCTGCCGGCCGAACTCGATCGCACGCACCGCGGGCGCGTGATGCGGCGTCTGGCCGAGGTTGGCGCACAAGTGTTCGTCACCGCGATCGAGCCCGACGGCCTGGACGAGGGCGTGTGGGGCAGCCGCGCCGTGTTCCGACTCGAGCGCGGCATCCTGGGCCTCGGGAGCGGGGTGGTATAATGATCGATCACCTTTGGGGGAAGCGCTTCGATGAGCGAAACTGGCACTTACAACTCTTCGAACATCAAGGTCCTGAAGGGCCTGGACGCGGTCCGCAAGCGCCCCGGCATGTACATCGGCGACACCGATGACGGCACGGGCCTGCACCACATGGTGTTCGAAGTTGTCGACAACGCGATCGACGAAGCGCTGGCCGGCTACTGCGACGAAGTGCGCGTGGTGATCCACGGCGACAACTCGGTCAGCGTGTCGGACAACGGCCGCGGCATCCCGGTCGACATCCACCCCGAGGAAGGCGTGTCGGCGGCCGAAGTCATCATGACCGTGCTGCATGCCGGCGGGAAGTTCGACGACAACTCGTACAAGGTCTCGGGCGGTTTGCACGGCGTCGGCGTGTCGGTGGTCAACGCGCTGTCCGAGACGCTGAAGCTGACGATCCGCCGCGACGGCCACCTCTATCAGCAGGATTACCGCCATGGCGAACCGCAGTACCCGCTGAAGGCCATCGGTGACACCGAGCTGACCGGCACCGAGGTACGCTTCAAGCCCAGCGCCCGGACCTTCACCAACCTCGAGTTTCACTACGACGTGCTCGCCAAGCGTCTGCGCGAGTTGTCGTTCCTGAACTCGGGCGTGCGCATCCGCCTCGAGGACGAGCGCAGCGGCAAGTCCGACACCTTCGAATACCAGGGCGGCATCAAGGCGTTCGTCGAACATCTGAATCGCAACAAAACCCCGCTGAACGAATCGGTGTTCTATCTGAACGCCGACAAGGACGGCATCGTGGTCGAGCTGGCGCTGCAGTGGAACGACTCCTACCAGGAGAACATCTTCTGCTTCACCAACAACATCCCGCAGCGTGACGGCGGCACGCACCTGACCGGCTTCCGCACCGCGCTGACGCGCACGCTGAACGATTACATGGAAGCCGAGGGGATCCTGAAGAAGGCCAAGGTTGCGACCACCGGCGACGATGCGCGCGAAGGGCTGACGGCGGTACTGTCGGTCAAGGTGCCCGATCCGAAGTTCTCGTCGCAGACCAAGGACAAGCTCGTGTCGTCCGAGGTCAAGGCGGTGGTCGAGTCGCTGATGGCCGAACACTTCCAGGCCTACCTGCTCGAGAAGCCCAACGAGGCGCGCTCGATCACCGGCAAGATCGTCGAAGCCGCGCGCGCGCGCGAAGCGGCACGGCGCGCGCGCGAGATGACGCGGCGCAAGGGCGTGCTCGACGTCGCCGGCCTGCCCGGCAAGCTCGCCGACTGCCAGGAAAAGGACCCGGGGCTGTCCGAACTGTTCCTGGTCGAGGGCGATTCGGCCGGCGGTTCGGCCAAGCAGGGCCGCGACCGCAAGTTCCAGGCGATTCTGCCGCTGAAGGGCAAGATCCTGAACGTCGAGAAGGCGCGCTTCGACAAGATGCTGCAGTCCGCGGAGGTCGGTACGCTGATCACCGCGCTCGGCTGCGGCATCGGCCGCGAGGAGTTCGACCCCGACAAGCTGCGCTACCACCGCATCATCATCATGACCGACGCCGACGTCGACGGCTCGCACATCCGCACGCTGCTGCTGACCTTCTTCTACCGGCAGATGCGCGAGCTGGTCGAGCGCGGCCACATCTACATCGCCCAGCCGCCGCTGTACAAGCTCAAGAAGGGCAAGCAGGAGCAGTACGTCAAGGACGACGGCGAGCTGTCGGCCTATCTGCTGGCCGTGGCGCTCGACGGCGCCGAGCTCGACATCGGCGCCGGGGCGCCGCCGCTGCGGGCGCTGGCGCTCGAGGAGCTGGCGCGCGAGCATATGGCGGTCGCCGCGATCATCCGTCGCCTGAGTCGACGCTTCGACGCCGCGGTGCTCGAGCTGCTGGTGCACCTGCCGCGCGTGCACCCGGGGCAACTGCGCGCCGGTGGTACGCTCGACGCCGCCTGGATCACCGAGCTGGTGCAGCGACTCAATGCGCGCGAAGGCGAAAAAGCCAGCTACGTCGCCGAGCTGCAGCCGCGCGAGGGCGGCGAGGGTTCGGTACTGGTGGTCGGTGCGAAGCTGCACGGCCTGACGCGCCAGACTCGCCTGGGCGCCGAATTCTTCGACTCGCCCGAGTACGAGGCTATCGCCAGGCTCGGCGCCAAGCTCGAAGGGCTGTTCGGCGCCGAAACCACCGTGCGCCGCGGCGAGCGTGTGCAGCCGGTGCCGAGTCTGAAACAGGCGGTCGAATGGCTGCTCGAGGAAGCCAAGCGCGGCCAGCACGTCCAGCGCTACAAGGGCCTCGGCGAGATGAATCCCGAGCAGTTGTGGGAGACGACGATGAACCCTGAGACACGCCGCCTGCTGAAGGTGCACATCGAGGACGCGATCGCCGCCGACGAAGTGTTCACCACGCTGATGGGCGACGAGGTCGAACCGCGCCGCGACTTCATCGAGCAGAACGCACTGTCGGCGTTGAACCTCGATGTCTGAATGGTCACCCGCACGACCAGCCCCGACCGCGAGGCCGGGGCTTTTGTTTGTCCGTGGAAACGGTGGGCGAGGGGGTGGATCGTTTCCGGATGGAGCGATTCCGGGCGGTGCAGACGGGACGCGGCATTGCCGTTGCATTCGTTCACGGGGATGCGCCGGCGGATCGCTTGAAGGCAGGGGAGGGAGGGCCTTAGGATCAAGATTGCCGGGTGTATGCAAGGTTCGGCACCAAGTCACAGCGAGGAGAGACGCGCGCGATCCTGCGGGAGCAGCAGAGGACGGAGCGTGTCCGCGGCAGTGGTGGTGGTGCCGGGATGCCGCGCGAAGGCCATGCGGTGCGGCAAGGATGCGGCGGGACCGGCACAGGGGGGGAAATCCGGCCGGACGCAAAGTAGGGGTGAAAAGCGAGATGACCGAGCACCACGACAACAGCAGTGCACACCAGCAGACCCGGGCGGCGATCGACGCGATGCAGGCCTATTTCGCCGCCTGCAGCCGCGGCGCCTCGCGCGCCGAGCGCGAGCGGCTCGAGCGCGACTGGCTCAGCGCCGCGCGAAGGCTACGGATCGGCAGCGTGCCCCAATAAGGTGCGGCTGCGGTGCATGAAGAAGGCCGGAGCTCCCGGCCTTTTTCGCTGCAGCGGCGTCCGGTCGGTGCGCGCAGGTGCACGCCCTACGTCGGACCGCTCGTCGTCTGCCGTGCCGGCTCGAGTTTTGCCTGCATCCCCTCGATCCAGGTTTCGGTCTGCGCGATCAGCTCCTTGGCGCTACGGCCCTCGGTTTCGATCAGCGGGCCGATCGCCAGCCGGATCGTTCCAGGGTGCTTGATGAAGCCACGGCGCGGCCACAACTCGCCGGCGTTGTGCGCGATTGGCAGGATCGGACGGCCCGCGTGCGCCGCCAGCATCGCGCCGCCGATCTGGTAGTTGCCGCGCTCGCCCGGGGCGATGCGTGTACCCTCGGGGAAGATCACCACCCAGTTGCCTTCGTCGAGGCGCACCTTGCCTTGGCCGAGCACCTGCTTGATCGCCGCGCGTCCGGCCTTGCGATCGATCGCCACCGGCCGGGTCAGCGCCAGTGCCCAGCCGAACACCGGAATCCACAGCAGCTCGCGTTTCAGCACCCAGGCCTGCGGCACGAACAGGCGCTGCAGGAACAGCGTTTCCCAGGCCGACTGATGCTTGGCGAGAATCACTGCCGGCTTTGCCGGAATGTTCTCGAGGCCGCTGACTTCGACACGGATCCTGCACGTCACGCGCAGCCACCACAGCACGATCACCGACCAGCGGCTGATGAAGGCGTAACGCTGCGCCGGCGGCAGCGGGAAGGTCAGCAGCGACAACGAGGACCACACGAGCGTCGCCAGCACCATGCCGGCCGAGAACAGCAGCGAGCGAAACAGCAGGGTCGCCTGCGAAGGCGTCGACCGCGTCACGGAGAGGACTCCTTGGTGGGTGAGGGGTCAGGGTGGGGCGAGCAAGCCCACGACCGCGTCGCCGAGGCTCGGATGCGCAGGTACCTCGCCGTCGCCGCGGCCGTTCGGCGCGATCAGCAGCGTGCGGATGCCCGCAGCACGTGCCGCCTGCACGAAACCCGGACTGGCTCCGACCGCGACTGCGTCCGCCGGCGCCACGTGGAAGCGCTTCAGCGCCGCCTCGAGCAGTCCGGGATGCGGCCAGCGCCAGGCGTGTTCGGGCTCGGCGCCCGGGTGGAAGAACACCGCGTCGAGGTTGCCGCCGGCCTCGTGCACGTGCTGCAGCATCGCGGCGTGCACGCGCAACAAGGCCTCGAGCGACAGCTCGCCGCGGCCGACCGCGGGCTCGTTGCAGGCGACGACGACGCGCCAGCCGGCGTGCCCGGCGCGGGCGATCGCCTCGAGCGCGCCGGGCAGCGCCAGCCACTGCGCCGGCGCGGCGACGCAGGGCGTGACCGGCTGGTTGAGCACGCCGTCGCGGTCGAGGATCAACAGGGGCATCGCGCGCCTCCGTGCGGTGGGGTGCGTCCGGTCTCAGCCCTGCAGCCGCGAGAAGTCGGCGACACGCAGGAACAGGCTGCCGAGCTCGTTCAACAGCGCGATGCGGTTGTCGCGCACCGCGGCGTCGTCGACCATCACCAGCACGCCGTCGAAGAAGGCGTCGACCGGCGCGCGCAGTGCGGCGAGGCGCGTCAGTGCCTCGGCGTAGAGGCCGGCGTCCATCAGCGGCGTGACTTCCGAAGCCAGCTCGGCGAGGCTCGCAGCGAGCGCCTGCTCGGCGTCCTCCCGCAGCAGTTCGGGGCGTACCGCGAACGGCAGTGCCTGGCCGTCGAGCTTCTTCAAGATGTTGCGGATGCGCTTGTTGGCCGCGGCCAGGCTCCCGGCTTCGGGCAGCGCGCGGAAGCCGGCGAGCGCGCGCAGGCGGCGGTCGAAGTCGAGCGGCCGCGTCGGGCGGCACTCGGCGACCGCGTCGAACTCGTCGGCGCGGAAGCCCTGTTCGGCGTAGTAGCCGCGCAGGCGCTCGGTGACGAACTCGAACACCGGCTCGACCGCTTCCCCCGCCTTCAGCGCCGGTTCGAACTGGGTCGCCGTCTCGGCGAGCAGTGCGTGCAGGTCCAGCTCGAGCCTGCCCTCGATCATCAGGCGCAGCACGCCGAGTGCGGCTCGACGCAGCGCGAACGGGTCCTTGGCGCCCGAAGGCGGCTGGCCGATCGCGAAGATGCCGACCAGCGTGTCGAGGCGGTCGGCCAGCGCCAGGATGCGACCGGTGGTGCTCTCGGGGAGCGCATCGCCGGCGAAGCGCGGGCGGTACTGCTCTTCGAGCGCCTGCGCGACTTCGGCGGCTTCGCCGTCGTGGTTCGCGTAGTAGCGGCCCATGCTGCCCTGAAGCACGGGGAACTCGCTGACCATGCTGGTCATGAGGTCGCACTTGGCGAGCTCGGCGGCACGCGCCGCGAGGTTGGCGTCGGCACCCGCGAGGCGCGCGATGGTGCGCGCCAGCTGCGCAACGCGTTCGCATTTGTCGTGCATCGTGCCGAGTTTCTGCTGGAACACCACGCTCTTCAGCGCGTGGCGGTGGCTGTCGAGGCGCACCTTGCGGTCCTGGTTCCAGAAGAACTCGGCGTCGGCGAAGCGCGGCCGGATCACGCGTTCGTTGCCGGTGCGCACCTGCGCCGGGTCGCGGCTCTCGAGGTTGGCGACGAACACGAAGTACGGCAGTAGCCGGCCGTGGCCGTCGACGATCGGGAAGTATTTCTGGTTGTCCTGCATCGTCGTGATCAGCGCTTCCTGCGGCACCGTGAGAAAGCGCGACTCGAAGCTGCCGACCAGCGCCACCGGCCACTCCACCAGTGCGGTGACCTCGTCGAGCAGCCCGGCGTCGATCACCGCTTCGCCGTGCAGTTCGGCGGCGGCCTGGATCGCCTGCGCACGCACCGCTTCGCGGCGCTGCGTGAAGTCGGCGAGCACCTTGCCGGTTTCGGCCAGCACCGAGGGGTAGGCTTCGGGACGCGCGATCGCGATCGGCTCGGGGTGGTGGAAGCGGTGGCCACGCGTTTCGCGACCGGTCGGTACGCCGAGGATCGTCGTCGGGACGACGTCCTCGCCGAACAGCAGCACCACCCAGTGCACCGGGCGCACGAACTCGTCGTTACGGTCGCCCCAGCGCATGCGCTTGGGGATCGGGAGCTGGGCGAGCGCGGTTTCGACGATGCCAGGCAAGAGACTCGTGGTCGGTGCGCCGGGCTCGGTGCTGGTATGGACCAGCCAGCTACCCTTGTCGGTCTCGAGCCGGCCCAGCGCCGACACCACGACGCCACACGAGCGCGCGAAGCCCTGGGTAGCCTTGGTCGGTCTGCCTTCGGTATCGAAGGCAGCCGCCAGCGCCGGGCCGCGGCGCTCGAGGCTGCGCTCGGGCTGCATCGCTGCCACGTCGCGGATCAGCACCGCCAGGCGTCGCGGCGCCGCGAAGCGGTGTACGCCGCCGAAGCTCAGATCGGCCTTGCCGAGGCCGTCGCGGATGCCGGCTTCGAAAGCTTCGGCGAGGATGGGCAGTGCCCTCGGCGGAAGTTCTTCGGTGCCGATCTCGATCAGAAGGTCGCGCTTGTCAGCCATGAACCGGCTCCTGCTTGCACATCGGGAAACCCAGCGCAGCGCGGGCGTCGTGATAGGCCTGGGCGCAGGCGCGCGCCAGCGCGCGCACGCGCAGGATGTAGCGCTGGCGTTCGGTCACCGAGATCGCCTTGCGCGCATCGAGCAGGTTGAAGGTGTGCGAAGCCTTGAGCATCTGCTCGTAGGCGGGCAGCGCCAGCCCGGCATCGACCAGGCGCTGGCTCTCGGTTTCGCAGTGGTCGAACTGGCGGAACAGCCAGTTGACGTCGGCGTGCTCGAAGTTGTAGGTCGACTGCTCGACTTCGTTCTGGTGGAACACGTCGCCGTAGCTGATGCGGCCGAAGGGACCGTCGGTCCAGACCAGGTCGTAGACGCTTTCGACGTTCTGCAGGTACATCGCGATGCGCTCGAGACCGTAGGTGATCTCGCCGGTCACCGGCTTGCAGTCGAGCCCGCCGACCTGCTGGAAGTAGGTGAACTGCGTCACCTCCATGCCGTTCAGCCACACCTCCCAGCCCAGACCCCAGGCACCGAGCGTCGGCGATTCCCAGTTGTCTTCGACGAAGCGGATGTCGTGCACCAGCGGGTCGATGCCCAGCCGCCGCAGCGAGCCGAGGTACAGCTCCTGGAAGTTGGTCGGTGAAGGCTTGATCACCACCTGGAACTGGTAGTAGTGCTGCAGGCGGTTGGGGTTCTCGCCGTAGCGGCCGTCGGTCGGTCGACGCGAAGGCTGCACGTAGGCCGCGGCCCAGGGTTCGGGGCCGACGGCGCGCAGCACGGTCGCAGTATGGAACGTGCCGGCGCCCACCTCCATGTCATAGGGCTGCAGCAGGGCGCAACCCTGCTCGGCCCAGTACTGTTGCAGGGCCAGGATCAGGCCCTGGAAAGTCGATACGTCGCGCACGAGCGTCTCCGGGGAATGGGAGTCGGGGGGGCCCCGACGTCGGAAAATATAAGGACGAAGCAGTATAGCGTGAGGAGTGAGGAGGCCGCCCTCTGTCTTGTTCTTCCTTATCCTTCACTCCTTGCCAGGAAATGTTCCACGTGGAACATCGAGTCCGAGCAGCGCCTCGAGTGCGCAGCGCTCGGCCGAGGCGTCGCGGTAACCGAGCGCGATCAGCTCGCGACAGAACGGCGCCTCGAACAGCAGGTAGCTGATCAGCGGCAGCGCACGGCCGCGGGTTGCGCCGATGCCGCGCAGCAGGTAGCGCACCGACGGCGGGAAGGCGTCGCTGTGGCGCTCGGCCAGTACGCGCACGTCTTCGCTCGGGAACAGCCCGAGCAGCTCGATGTGGTGCAGCGGCAAGTCGCTGCGTGTCTCGAGCGGGATGCGCGCCAGCGTCGCGTTGACACGTTGCAGGCGCTCGATGTCGAAGCTCAGGCTATCCATGAACAGCGTGTCGAGGATGTAGCCGGCGATCTGGCCGAGCGAAGGGTAGGCGGGCAGGGGGCAGGCCGCAGGTTCGAACGGCGGGCGGTGGCGTGCTCCGATCACCAGGATGCGCTCGGCGCCCAGGTGCAGCGCCGGCGACAGCGGTGCGGTCTGGCGCATCGAGCCGTCGCCGAACCAGTCACCGCCGATCCGCACCGCCGGAAACAGCAGCGGGATCGCGCTCGAGGCGAGCAAGTGGTCGAGCGTCAGCGCGCGCGGCACGCCGATGCGCCGTGTGCGCGTCCAGGGGCGCAACTCGGCACGACCCTGGAAGAAGGTGGTCGACAGTCCCGAACCGTACGCCGCCGCAGTGATGCCGACCGCGTGCAGCACGCCGCGTTCGATCCAGTGGGCGATCCGTGCCGCGGAGACATGGCGCTCGAGCAAGGCGCGCAGCGGGGTATTGTCGAGCAGCGCACGCGGAGTCCAGCGCCCGAGACCGCCGCTCAGCAGCGACAGAGCCGCCAGCGTGCCGTTGCGCAGCGCATGCCAGGGTTCGGTGCGGAACACTTCGCGACAGCGGATGTGGCGCCAGATCCCGACCAGGGCGTCGACGGCGGCAGCGAAGTGGCCGGCCTTGCTCGCCAGCACCATCGCGTTGATGGCGCCGGCCGAACTGCCGCAGACGATGGAGAAGGGGCAAGGGGCGCCGTCCGGGAGCCACTCGGTAACCGCCTTCAGCACGCCGGCCTGGTACGCCGCATGCGCGCCACCGCCGCTCAGCAGCAGCGCAGTACGGGATGCTGCGCCAATACCCAGGGTGTGTACGTTTAGGGTTGTTTGTGGATAAGGCGAAGGCTTATCCAGAGACTTATCCACAGGTTGGTCCCCCGTGAGGCCGCTCTAGCCCAAGCGTGTATTCACCACACCGCAGTGGCAAGATGATGGCACTGTCGGCAGGATGGAGACAGTGCATGTTTTTGGTGCGGTGTTGCGCGCTTTGCACTCAAACAGCGCATCACCTCACCACATCGAAGTGCAGATGCATGCAGCTGCCCGTTTTTAGTGCTTTTGCATGATTGGCATGTATAGTGCAGATCAAAAGCGGCAGTGAATCTGGACTGCAGGCCGTACGTTCGGTCGGTTAAATCGAGCTGGAGGAATACTGAAAGTGTCCGTCGAAGACGTTCTGAAGAAGATCAAAGACGAAGGTATCAAGTTCGTGGATTTCCGCTTCACGGACTTCCGCGGCAAGGAGCAGCACGTCACCGTGCCGGCCGGCACGGTCGACGAAGACGTGTTCGAAACCGGTAAGATGTTCGACGGCTCGTCGATCGCCGGCTGGAAGGGCATCGAGGCGTCGGACATGATCCTGATGCCGGACCCGTTTACGGCCCAGGTCGACCCGTTCTTCGACGAGCCGACCATGAACATAACCTGCGACGTGATCGAGCCGGCGACGATGCAGGGCTACGAGCGCGATCCGCGCTCGATCGCGCGCCGTGCCGAGGCTTACCTGAAGAGCACCGGCATCGCCGACACCGCGTACTTCGGTCCGGAGAACGAGTTCTTCGTGTTCGACGACGTGCGCTACTCCACCGAGATGGGCCGCGTCTCGTACACGATCGACTCGGAAGAGGCGGCGTGGAACACCAACAAGCAGTACTCGGACGGCAACATCGGACATCGTCCGGGCATCAAGGGTGGTTACTTCCCGGTGCCGCCGGTCGACTCGCTGCACGACGTGCGCGCGGCGATGTGCCTGGCGCTCGAAGACATGGGCCTGAAGGTCGAGGTGCACCATCACGAGGTCGCGACCGCCGGCCAGTGCGAGATCGGCGTCGGCTTCAACACGCTGGTGCGCAAGGCCGACGAGGTCCAGGTGCTGAAGTACGCGATCCAGAACGTCGCGCACAACTACGGCAAGACCGCGACCTTCATGCCGAAGCCGCTGCACGGCGACAATGGTTCGGGCATGCACGTACACCAGTCGCTGGCCAAGGACGGCAAGAACCTGTTCTCGGGCGATGCGTACGGCGGCCTGTCGGAGCTGGCTCTGTACTACATCGGCGGCATCATCAGGCACGCCCGCGCGCTGAACGCGTTCACCAACCCGTCGACCAACTCGTACAAGCGCCTGGTGCCGCACTTCGAGGCGCCGGTGATGCTGGCCTACTCGGCGCGCAACCGCTCGGCCTCGATCCGCATCCCCTACGTCTCGAGCCCGAAGGCGCGCCGCATCGAAGTCCGCTTTCCGGACTCGGCCGCGAACCCGTACCTGGCTTTCGCGGCGATGATGATGGCCGGCCTCGACGGCATCCAGAACAAGATCCATCCCGGCGACGCGATGGACAAGGATCTGTATGACCTGCCGCCGGAAGAGGAGAAGGACATCCCGCAGGTGTGCTTCTCGCTCGACCAGGCGCTGGCCGAACTCGACAGGGACCGCGAGTTCCTGCTGAAGGGCGGCGTGTTCACCAATGATCTGATCGACGCCTATATCAACCTGAAGAACCAGGAAGTGCAGCGCGTGCGCATGATCCCGCACCCGGTCGAGTTCGAGCTGTACTACAGTCTGTAAATCCCGGCTCGGTTTTCGACCCGAGCCCCGTAGAAGCCGAGAACGCCCCCAGCCGGGGGCGTTTTTATTAGACGCTTTATGCACGATATTGGTGCATATTGCCTCCCAATCATGGTGCATACAGGACCGTTCGAATCAGATCACTTGATTCGTACGCATTCATGTAGCTTGGTTCGTTTCTTGCTTGTCTTCGGTGCGGAGACCGAAAGAGGGCAGCCCAAGGTGGTGCAGACCGATCATTCCCGCCGCGTAGTCGACAATCTGACGACCGGCGTCGTCGTGCTCGACCGCCAGCTGCGCACGGTAACCATGAACCCCGCGGCCGAGATGCTGTTCGCACTCAGCGTGCGCCAGGCACTCGGCATGCACGTGTCCGATCTGGCGCTCGGCGCCGAGGCGCTCGCTGCCGGCATGCGCCGCTGCCTCGACGGCTTGCACCCCTCGTACACAGAGCGCGGTCTGGCGCTGACGCTGCCCGGAGATCACCTGATCACCGTCGATTGCACCGTGACGCCGCTGGTCGAGGGCGAGCGCGTGGTCGAGTTGCTGGTCGAGTTGGTGCAAGTCGACCGTCAGTTGCGTATCTCGCGCGAAGAGGCACTGATCGCGCAGCACACCACTGCGCAGGCGCTGGTGCGCAATCTCGCGCACGAGATCAAGAACCCGCTCGGCGGGCTGCGCGGCGCCGCCCAACTGCTCGAGCGCGAATTTCCGGACGACCGGCTCAAGGAATACACGCGCATCATCATCCACGAGGCCGACCGCCTGCGCGCACTGGTCGACCGCATGCTCGGGCCGACGCGATCGCCGCGGCGCGTCGATGTCAACGTCCACGAAGTGCTCGAACGCGTACGCAGCCTGATGCTCGTCGAAGGCGTCGGCGGCATTCGCATCGTGCGCGACTACGATCCGAGCATTCCGGCGCTGAGCGGCGACCCCGATCAGCTGGTGCAGGCGGTGCTGAACATCGTCCGCAACGCGGTGCAGGCACTCGACGGCCGCGGTACGATCACGCTGCGCACGCGCGTCCAGCGCCAGTTCACGATCGGCCACAAACGTCACAAACTGGTGGTGCGGCTCGACATCGTCGACAACGGACCCGGCATCCCACCCGAGATCGGCGAACGCATCTTTTATCCGATGATCACCGGCCGCGCCGAGGGTACCGGCCTCGGACTCTCGATCGCGCAGAGCCTGATCAGCCAGCACGGCGGGCTGATCGAACACACCAGCCGCCCGGGCGAAACGGTGTTCACGCTGCTGCTGCCGATGGCGACGGAGTAAGCGATGGCGAGGAAAGACCACATCTGGGTCATCGATGACGACCATTCGATCCGCTGGGTGCTCGAGAAGGCGCTGGCGCGCGAAGCCATGGGCGTCAGCGCCTTCGACAGTGGCAACGCCGCGCTGAAGGCGCTCGAGCACGGCGAGCCGCCCGACGCGATCGTCGCCGACATACGCATGCCCGGCATCAACGGCCTCGAGCTGCTCTCCAGGCTGCGCGAGCGTGCACCCGAGGTGCCGGTGATCATCATGACCGCGCACTCGGATCTCGACAGCGCGGTGTCGGCATACCAGGGTGGCGCTTTCGAATACCTGCCCAAACCCTTCGACGTCGATGAGGCGGTGGCACTGGTGCGGCGCGCCTGCGAAGCTCGGCGCGAGCAGGTCGCGCAGGCCGACAACGGTGGACGGCCGCTGCCCGAGATCGTCGGCGAGGCGCCGGCGATGCAGGAAGTGTTCCGCGCGATCGGCCGACTGTCGCGTTCGAACATCACCGTGTTGATCAACGGCGAATCCGGCACCGGCAAGGAACTGGTCGCGCGTGCACTGCACCGCCACAGCCCGCGTGCCGGCAAGCCCTTCATCGCGTTGAACATGGCGGCGATCCCGCGCGACTTGCTGGAGTCCGAGCTGTTCGGCCACGAGCGCGGCGCCTTCACCGGCGCACAGACGGCACGCCAGGGGCGCTTCGAACAGGCCGACGGCGGCACGCTGTTCCTCGACGAGATCGGCGACATGCCGGCCGAACTGCAGACGCGCCTCTTGCGCGTGCTGGCCGAAGGCGAGTTCTACCGCGTCGGCGGTCACAATCCGGTGCAGGTCGACGTGCGCGTGATCGCCGCGACACACCAGGACCTCGAGGTGCGCGTGCGGCAGGGGCAGTTCCGCGAAGACTTGTTCCACCGCCTGAACGTGATCCGCATCCACTTGCCGCCGTTGCGTAAGCGCAGCGAAGACATCCCGGTGCTGATGTCGCACTTCCTGAAGCTCGCCGCGCGCGAGCTCGACGTCGAACCGAAGGTGCTGCGTCCCGAAGCCGAAGCCTTTCTGTCGCAGCTCGACTGGCCCGGCAATGTGCGTCAGCTCGAAAACCTGTGCCGCTGGCTGACGGTGATGGCCTCGGGGCGCGAAGTACACCTCGAGGACCTGCCGCCCGAGCTGCGCCAGGCACCGGTGGCGGCAGGGGAGGGGGGTGGGCCGGACGAAGCCGACTGGCGCAGGGTGCTCGCCGACTGGGCCGATCGCAGCCTGGCGCGCGGTGAGCACGGCATTCTCGACGCCGCCTTGCCCGAGTTCGAGCGCATCCTGATCGAGGTCGCGCTGAAGCACTCGCACGGCCACCGTCAGGACGCCGCACGCCTGCTCGGCTGGGGCCGCAACACGCTGACGCGCAAAATCAAGGAGTTGGGACTCGGCGATGACGATTGATGTTCCACGTGGAACAACGCGTGTTCGAGTGGTTTGAGGGCAACGTACCGAGCGACAAAGGCTTGGCCTTTGGCCTGGGTGGCTGATCCGCGCTTTTCCACGAAAACGGTGGATATCGGCGTGGATCGAATGTGAAGCCTGCATCCATGGCCGGAAAACCCTTGTCCTTGCCCAGGTGCAGCGTGAAGACCGAGCAAGAGCTGCTCGATCTCGGATTGCTTGCTGACAAGGCGCAGCATCAAAAATGCTGCACCTTGTCGATTTCACGTTGCATCTGTGCGAGATGCCCTTGGGGTCACTCGTGGGCGATCCATCGCGCCAGCGCTTCGGACACCCCGACGCAGGGCTTGGCCGCCGGGCGGCGGTAAGTGCCCTGTTCGGCCTTGCGCGGCGCCAGCGCGACCAGACCCTCGGCCTGCTTGACGGCGGCTTCGACGCAGTCCACCACCGGGACCGGGATCCGCTCGCGGACGCACCGCGCGAGCCCCGCCAGCGGCGCGCCGGCGAGCACCACGACGTCGGCGCCGTCTTCGGCGATCGCGCGCTGCGCGAGCTCGACCAGCAGCGCTTCCTTCTCTTGCTGGACATCCGAGATCGACTGGAACGAACCGCCGAGTGCCCGGATACCAGCGCAGCGGTTCTGCAGCCCGTGCCAGGCGACGCATTCCTCGTACCAGGGCTCGAGCGACTGCGAGAAGGTGACGATCGCGAACGAGCGCCCGAGCATGCAGGCGGTCAGCATCCCGGCTTCGGCCAGCCCGATCACGGGGATCGGGAACAGCTCGCGCGCGCCGCCGAGCCCCGGATCGCCGAAGGCGGCGATGATCGCCGCATCGAAACCGTGGTGCAGCTCGGCGAGCATCTCGAGCGCCACCGCGCCGCCGAGCGTCGCCTCGGCGCGCGTCGCGATGTAGGGCACGCCCCGGGGGGCGGTCACGGGAACGAGCTCGGTGTCGGGACCGACGACATTGCGGGCCGCGCTCGCGATCCGGTCGGTCACGCTTTCCGAGGTGTTCGGGTTCAGCAGCAGGAGTCGCATCTCTCTTCGTCCATCTCGATGGTTGTCAAAGGCGTGCTCGCGAAACGCATCGTCGCGGCATCCGCGATGAGTATCTTATGTTAATTTATAATTACAAATTATAAATTTTTTATAATATTGTTTGCCTCCGCAGGAGGTGCAGCTGGTTCGGGAGATGCAACGGAAACGCGAGCGGCACCGATCACGGCGGACGCGAAGGTATGCCCGCTTCACGGTGGAGAAAGTCCAGGGTGCCAAGGAGCCCGCGTCTGCCGAGTGTCTGGAAAGCGGACAGGGCGCTGCAATTTCCCTGCTGCACCGCGGTGGACGGTGGGCCGGCGCTGTGCCTCAGCTCTGCGATTTCACCGCCATCGCTTTCTTCACCGTCTGCAGCTTGTGCTGCAGGTGCTCGCTCAGCAGGCGACTCAGACGCGTGCCGTCGCGCGCCTCGAGCGCGTCGAGCATCTGCGCGTGTTCGCACACGGCTTCGTCCCAGCGCTC
>JBDHRG010000330.1:0-2588 GCA_039807445.1 Candidatus Competibacteraceae bacterium | reverse complement strand
GGCCAGGGGTGGCGCTCGGCATAGGGCCAGAACGCGCGTTCCATCGGCGTGTGCGGATGCAGGCGCTCGAGCAGGTGCACATCGGTTTCCCCGCGCACCTCCTCTTCGCGGATCTCGGCGAGGTTGACGGGCCCTGCGGGCTGCTGCGCGGTCCTGCCGCTCTCGGTCTGCTGCGCGGACATCGGTGATCCCCCTGTGGCGGCCGCAGGCGATCGTGCCTGCAAGCGAATACGCTTACGCTCGGGTGGACGCCGCGGCTCCCGGGCACGAACGCTCCACCCATGAAAGCATAGAAAGAAAGCCGAACGGGAGGAGAAACCGTGTCGAACCGCGAGCTCAGCATCCTGCAGAACCTGGCATCGGCCAACATCGCCGATGTCCCCTACCCCCACGTCGTGATCCCCGACGCCCTGCCGGCGGCGCTGTTCGCCCGCCTGGAAGCCGAGTTCCCGGACGAGGCGCTGCTGCGCGACGGGCGCGAAGCGAAGGAAACCTGGTTCGACTATCCCGCCTGCAAAGTGCTGCGCAACGCCGAGATCGGCCCGACGTGGCGCAGCTTCTTCGACTATCACGTTTCGGCCGACTTCTTCCGCGAATTCGTCGGGCATTTCGGCGATCGCCTGCGTGCGCTTTATCCGGACCTCGAGCGTCGCGCCGGACGGTACCTCGAAGACTTCGACGTCGGCATGCGCCCGGGCGGACGCGGCAACCCTCTCGCTCCCGGCGCCGACGCCTCGATGGAATGCCAGTTCTACCTGAACTACACGCGCGGCGGCCGCACCGTGCGCGGCCCCCACGTCGACCGACCGACCGAACTGTTCGCCGCGCTGCTCTACTTCCGCGACCCGGCCGACGAATCCAGCGGCGGCGACCTCGAGATCTGCCGCGCGCGCGAGCCGCAGCGCCTCTTCCCCACGTCCGGCACGGTACGGATCGACCGCCTGCCGGCCGAGATCGACGCCGATCGGGTGCAAGCCACGCGCACGGTGAAGTACGCGCCGAACACCTTGGTGCTGTTCCTCAACTCGCCCCGATCGATCCACGCGGTGACACCGCGCACCCCGACCGCGGTCACGCGCCGGCACATCAACTTCTGCGCGGATATGCGCTTCGATCTCTTTACGCTGGGCTTGCCGCCGCGGCTCAGACTGGCCGAGCGCATGGGCAGGATGCCCGTCGTCTGGCGCTGGGCCAACCGGGTCGCCAACGCCGGCAGGGCACCCTCGATGTGACGGGAGAGCGCCCCGCCCGGCCCGCGGCGCCGTGTCAGCAGGCTTGCGCCAGCGCGCCCCGCTCGCTCCAGGCCCCCTGCCAGCCGTCGGCACCGAGCGCCGCCGTGAGGCGTACACCCTGCGCGGCGTCCACGCCGCACAGCAGCACTTCGGCACCGCCGGCCTTCAGCGCGCGGATGCGCTCGGCCAGGCGCAGGTAGGCGTCGCGCTCGGCTTCGGCGCGGGCGAGCTGGACGCGGTCGATCTTGACCACCTCCGGGCGCAGCGCCGTCAGCGCCGCGGGCGCGTCGCCGTCGTGCGCGAGCAGCGACAGCCGGAAGCCGCGGCTGCGCAAGGCCGCCACCGCCGTGCCGAGATGGGCGATGTCGGGATGCCGGGTACGGCGCCCAAGGCGACACCGTACGCCCGCAGGCGCTGTAGGCGCACAGCACCGCATGGTGGCCGCGCACCGCTCCGGCGGCGTCGAACAGGGTCTCGAACGTGCTCTCCAGGCGCATGCCGAAGAAATGCGCGCTGACCGCACCCTCGCTCGAGGTGAAAGGCCGGGGTCCGCCCCTGCGGCGGAACTCGTCGTTCAGCGACGACAGCAGGGCCTCTTGCGACACGATTTCCAAAGAACCTCTCCTCCAGGCATCCGAGCCAAGCTTATCGGGTGGATTTATAATTTAAAAGAATTTTATTTTAATTTTTTATTATTTATAGTTATTTTTCGGCACCGCTATCGTGCGTTCATCGCTTCCCGCCCCTACGGAGATGATCGCCATGAGCCTGCGCCGTACCCTACTCGCCACCGCCCTGCTGTTCGCCGGCGCCGCCCAGGCCGCCGAGGTCGAACTGCTCAACGTCTCGTACGACCCGACCCGCGAGCTCTATGCCGACTTCAACGGCGCCTTCGCCAGGCACTGGCAGGCGAGCTCGGGCGAGGCGGTCAAGGTGCGCCAGTCGCACGGCGGCTCGGGCAAGCAGGCCCGCGCCGTGATCGACGGGCTCGAGGCCGACGTCGTCACGCTGGCGCTCGCCTACGACATCGACGAGATCGCCGCCAAGGCCAGGCTGCTCGCCCCCGACTGGCAGGCGAAGCTGCCGCGCAACAGCGCCCCCTACACCTCGACCATCGTCTTCCTGGTGCGCAAGGGGAACCCGAAGGCTGTCAAGGACTGGAACGATCTGGTCAGACCCGAGGTGCAGGTGATCACGCCGAATCCGAAGACTTCGGGCGGCGCGCGCTGGAACTATCTGGCCGCGTGGGGCTACGCGCTGAAGCAGCCGGGCGGCAGCTCCGAAACCGCGCGCGACTTCGTCACCCGGCTGTTCAGGAACGTCCCGGTGCTCGACACCGGCGCGCGCGGCTCGACC
>JBDHRG010000329.1:0-2589 GCA_039807445.1 Candidatus Competibacteraceae bacterium | reverse complement strand
CGGCAGCTGCTGCTTGCAGAAGTCGTCGATCCTGACCTACAGGAAGGTCAGGAAGGTGTCGATGTCGACCTTGGGGAAGCTCCTCGTGTGGGTACGGGTACTTCCAGTGTGGTCCGCGACACTTTCCGCCCCATTCCGCCAGCCTCCGAACAATTCACACCAAGCGTTTGAAGCTCACGAGGCCGGGGTTTTTCGCGCAAACTGATGAATCTGCGCCAGCCGTCGCCGATCGGGGCGGCGGATTCAGCCCGGAGAACCCGTCATGGAACAGCGCCTGAGCCTCGTCACCCTCGGCGTCGCCGACATCATTCGCAGCCGCGCCTTCTACGCGGCGCTCGGCTGGCACGCCTCGGAGGTCGGCGACGCATCGGTGGTGTTCTACCAGCTCGGCGGCACCGTGCTGGCGCTGTACGGCCGCGCGGCGCTGGCCGAGGACGCCTGCCTGGCGCCGGGGACGGCGGGCGGCTTCGGCGGCATCACACTGGCGTACAACGCCCGCTCGCGCGACGAGGTCGACGCCGTGCTGGCGCAGGCTGCAGCCGCCGCCGGCGGGCGGCTGCTGAAGCCGGCGCAGGAAACCTTCTGGGGCGGCTACTCGGGCTATTTCGCCGACCCCGACGGCCACCCCTGGGAAGTGGCGTGGAACCCGGGCTTCACGCTGACCGAAGACGGCCGCGTGGTGCTGCCGGGCTGAGCGCCGCGCGGCGCACCGTCAACCGGTCGCGGCTCGGCCAGCGCCGGTGAACACGTGCGCCGCTGCGCCACCCGCGGCCGGTACCCCGGTGCTGACCCTGCCGTCCTCGATGCGGTGCATCGCGGCGCCGACATGCTCGCCGGCGCAGACCGGTTCGCGCCACGGCGCGCGCGCCAGCGCCTCGCGCATCTCGCGGTAGCCGGCGGCGCGGCGCGCCTCGATCGAGGCGCGCGAGAACTCGGCGTCGCTCTGTGCGACCTCCTCGGCGGCCGGGTGGTAGACCAGGTGCACGAAGTCGAAGCGCGTCGTACCCAGCCCGCGGGTTTCCGCACCCAGTCCGGCGAGCGCCAGCATCTCCGGCGCGGTTTGCGCAGCGAGCCGGCCGAGCGCGTAGCGCAGCTGACAGCGCTCGGCGGCGGCGACGACCTGCTGCAGCGTGCGGCCCGCGTACTGAATCTGCTTCTGCCGCCATAGCACGGCGTCCATGGTCTGCGGTTCGGCGCCGTGCCGCGACCACAGGTCGAGCACGAACACCAGCGTATGCCCGGCCGGCGGATCGGCGAGCACCGGGTCGAGCGGGGTGTTGGAGACGCAGCCGCCGTCCCAGTACGGCACGCCGCCGATGTCCACGGCCGGGAAGCCGGGCGGCAGCGCGCCGCTCGCCATCACGTGCTCGGGGCCGATCGCGCCATCGAGGCTGTCGAAGAACACCAGCTCGCCGGTGGTGACGCGCGTCGCACCGAGGCTGAGCCGCGGCCCATCGGGGCCGTTGATGCGGTCGAAGTCGACCAGGCGTGTCAGCGTCGTGCGCAGCGGTGCCGTATCGTAGAAGCTGGTCGCGTACGGCGCGCCGGGCAGCGCGAGCCAGGGGTTCATCGGCCGCGGCGTGAAGAAGCCCGGCTGGCCGAACAGCAGCGCCTGGCCGGCGCTTGCGGCGTTGAAGGCGCGGCGCGCCGGTCCTTCGAGCCACGCCCCCCAATCGACCGGGGTCGCGACGGTGTTCCAGAAGGCGATCAGCCGTTCGAGCCGGTCGCCGGGGGCGTTGCCTGCGATCAGCGCGGCGTTGACCGCGCCGATCGAGATGCCCGTCACCCAGTCCGGGCACAGCCCGGCCTCGTCGAGCGCCTGGAAGGCGCCGACGTGATACGCACCGAGTGCACCGCCGCCTTGCAGCACCAGCACCACGTTCGGACGCGCCGAGTTCGATTCCCTGTTCATCCTTCACTCCTTTACTCGCCGATGCGAGCCCGGGAGTCCCCAGTCTGGCTGCGCGTGGCGCGGCGATCCAGTCCCGGCGGTTCCGGGTTAGTCTGTCGGCCATCCGCAAACCGGGAGTGCCCGATGAAACCCCTGTTGATCCTCGCCCCGCTCGCGCTCGCTGCCTGCGCGCAGCCGCTGGCGCCCGCCGAACTGCCCGCCGCCGAGCTGGCGCCGGTGCCGCCGCCGCCGGGGCTGCTCGAAGCCGACTGGAGCCGCGATCTGCACGATCTGCTGCCGGTGCTGCAGGGCTGCCTCGCGCGCACGCCGACGCCGCCGGCGGTGGCGCTGAAAGCCTGGCCGATGAACCATGGCCTGGCCGGCGCCTGGACGCGCGGCGCCGACGGCAGGCGCTGGGACTGCACCGCGCAGCTCGCCGACGGCCGCGTCGAGCGCCTCACCCCGCTGGCGGCGACCACGCAGCCACCCGACGCGGGCGCGCCGATCTTCGTCCCTGACCCGCAGCCGGCGCCCGAGGGGGCGTGCAGCCACAACGAGCGCGCCCGTGACGCCGGCGGTGCGGCGGTCGGCTGGCTGTCGTACCGCGGCTGCTGAGGCGCCAGCACCACCCCTCGCCCCTCGCCCCTGGGTCTAGTTGTGCAGGATCTGGCTCAGGAACAGCCTGGTGCGCTCGTTCT
>JBDHRG010000076.1:0-16711 GCA_039807445.1 Candidatus Competibacteraceae bacterium | reverse complement strand
CACCGGAGCGGTTCGGCGGGTAGGCCCGGTACGACCCGGCTTGCGCTCCAACGAAAACCGCGCCCGACGCGAGCAGGGCTCACCCCGCCGACGGCACCTTGCGCCGCCGCGCACGGAAGAAGGCGCGCAAGAGCTCGGCACTCTCGGCCTGCAGCAGCCCGCCCTCGACCTCGGTGCGGTGGTTGAGCTGCGGGCAGCGCAGCAGCTCGAACACGCTCCCCGCCGCACCGGTGCGCGGGTCGGGTGCAGCGTAGACCACGCGCGCGACGCGCGCGTGCACCAGCGCGCCGGCGCACATCGGACACGGCTCCAGCGTCACGTACAGCGTGCTGCCCGGCAGGCGGTAGTTGCCCACGCGCGCCGCTGCCGCGCGCAGCGCGGCCACTTCGGCGTGCGCGGTCGGGTCGGCGCCGGTGATCGGCCGGTTCCAACCCTCGCCGAGGCACTCGCCGTCGCGCACCAGCACCGCGCCGACCGGCACCTCGCCGGCGGCTTCGGCGGCGCGCGCCAGCTCGAGCGCGCGCGCCATCCAGCGTTCGTCCTCGGTCGACATCGGCATCCTCCCGGCTCCAGGGGGCGCGCAGTATAGCCGTTGCCTGCGCAGGCGCCGCTTCGCCATACTCGCGCGCTCGTGCAAACCACCCCGGCCCACGGAGGAACGATGACGACAAGCACGTGGACCCGTCCGTGGCTCGCGCTCGGCAGCCTGCTGGCGAGCGGCGCCGCCGGCGCCGCCGAAGGCGCGCCGCACCTCGACGGCGCCGGGCTCGGCCTGGTCTGGGCCGTACCGTTCGCCGGCATGCTGCTGTCGATCGCGCTGATGCCGCTGGCACTGCCCGGGTTCTGGCACCACCACTACGGCAAGGTGTCGGCGTTCTGGGCGCTCGCCTTCGCGGCGCCGTTCGCCGCCAGCCACGGCTTGCCGCTGGCGGGCTACGAGCTGCTGCACACGGCGCTGCTCGAGTACCTGCCGTTCCTGATCCTGCTGCTGGCGCTGTTCACGATCACCGGCGGCATCTACCTGCGCGGCAATCTGCACGGCACGCCCGCGCTGAACACCGGACTGCTCGCGATCGGCACGCTGTTCGCCAGCATCGCCGGCACCACCGGTGCGGCGATGCTCCTGATCCGGCCGCTGCTGCGCGCCAACGACCACCGCCGCCACAACGTGCACGTGGTGGTGTTCTTCATCTTCCTGGTCGCCAACATCGGCGGATCGCTGACCCCGCTCGGCGATCCGCCGCTGTTCCTCGGCTTCCTGAAGGGGGTCGGCTTCTTCTGGACCACCGCCCACCTGCTCGCGCCGATGCTGGTGGCCTCGATCGTGCTGCTGGCGCTGTTCTACCTGCTCGACCGCTGGCTGTTCGGCAAGGAAACCCGTCTGCAGCCACGCCGCGATCCGACCCCCGACTCGTGCGTCGCGCTCGAGGGCAGGCTCAACCTGGCGCTGCTCGTCGGCGTGGTGGCTGCGGTGCTGCTGAGCGGCACCTGGAAGCCGGGCGTGAGCTTCGAGGTCTTCCACGTCCACGTCGAGCTGCAGAACCTGGTGCGCGACGTGGCGCTGCTCGCGCTGGCCGGGCTGTCGCTGAAGCTCACCCCCGGGCGCTGCCGCGCCGGCAACGCCTTCAGCTGGGGACCGATCGTCGAGGTCGCCAAGCTGTTCGCCGGCATCTTCATCACCATCATCCCGGCGATCGCGATCCTGCGCGCCGGCCCGAGCGGTGCGCTGGCGCCGGTGGTACAGCTGGTCACCGGTCCCGATGGCCAGCCGATCGACACGATGTACTTCTGGCTGACCGGCGCGCTGTCGAGCTTCCTCGACAACGCCCCGACCTACCTGGTGTTCTTCAACCTCGCCGGCAGCGACCCGCAGCAGCTGATGGGGCCACTGGCCTCGACGCTGGCGGCGATCTCGGCCGGCGCGGTGTTCATGGGCGCCAACACCTACATCGGCAATGCGCCGAACTTCATGGTCAAGGCGATCGCCGAAGAGCGCGGCGTGCGCATGCCGAGCTTCTTCGGCTACATGGCCTGGTCGGGCGCCATCCTGGTGCCGCTGTTCGGGCTGCTGACGCTGATGTTCTTCCGCTGATCCCCACGGTTTATCAAGCGGCAACCATACCAGTTTCAAAAACTCCCTGACTTTCATGGCTTTTGCCACAATTCACCGGCTGCAGCGAGTTCGGGGTGTAAAAAAACCTGACAGAAACGGTACGTCCGTAATCCGCAGGCGTAATGGCCGACGGCATGCCGCGCAGCGAAGCGGCGCCGGTTCAAGGGGACGGTTTCGAGACTCGTCCCTCGAGCGGCGGGGGTTTTCACCGCAGCGCCGGGGTATATGCCCCGGTACTCGACCCAGCGCCGAGGTCGATACCGCCGGCCGCGCTCGGTGGCGGCAGCGTTTCTCTTGGGGCTCAATGCATCGCGAGGGGCATCGCGAAGGTTGGAACCGCTCTTGCTTGTCCGGCAGCAGCGCACGTGGAGGAAAACGATCATGACCAGCCCGCTGCCAGCCAACCACCTGACCCTGCTGCGCGCAGACCGCTCAGCCGCCCCCCTCGCCGCGTCGCGGCTGGCGAGCGCCAAGCGCGCCTACGCCACACGGCGCATCGCGCTCGACGGGGCCGCGAGCCTGCTGGCCGATCGCCCGCCCTGCGCGGGGGACCTGGTGCTGGCCCGCGTCGAGGCGATCGGCCAGCACACCGCGCTGGAACTGCCGAGCGGCCGCCGCGCGCAACTCTATCCCGGCGACGAGATCCTGGTGTGCTACGGCAACCGCTATGCGCCGGACCAGTTCGAGGCGCTGGTGCCCGAAGACCTGGGCCCCTGCCACCTGGTGGCCGCCGGCGGCATCGCCTCGCGCTGCCTGAGCAGCCACCGCAGGATGAAGCCGCCGACCGCGATCACCCCGATCGGGCTGGTCGGCGACCGCCACGGCGCCCCGCTGAACCTGCGAAGCTTCGCCGCGCCGGCGCAGGAACCGCCTGCCGTGCGCCCGCATGTCACCGCCGTGGTCGGCTCGTCGATGAACGCCGGCAAGACGACGACGGTGGCGAGCCTGATCCACGGCATGCGCGCGACGGGGCTGCGCGTCGGCGCCGCCAAGGTGACCGGCACCGGCGCCGGTGGCGACGTATGGGCCATGCTCGATGCGGGCGCCGCGTGCGTGCTGGACTTCACCGACGCCGGCCATCCGTCGACGTTTCGACTCCCCGCGGCCGAGATCGAGGCGACGATGGTCGCGCTGGTGGCCGAGCTGAGCCGGATGCCGGTCGACGCCATCCTGATCGAAGTGGCTGACGGGCTGTTCTTCGAGGAGACCGCGACGCTGGTCGAATCCAAGCGCTTCCGCGCGACGGTCGATGCGCTCGTGTTCGCGGCGGCCGACGCGATGAGCGCGTATGCCGGCAGCGAATGGCTCGCGCGGCGGGGCTTGCCGCTGGCCGCGCTCAGCGGGCTGTTCACCGCCTCGCCGCTCGCCGTGCGCGAAGTCGACAGCCTCGTCGGTCTGCCGATCGTCGACCGCGAAGTCCTGCGCGCCGGGGAATGGCTGCCGCAGCGGACCGACGGCGTGCGCGCCGCCCTTGCCTGACGGAGACCGGCCATGACGCTGCCCCCGATCACCGCCGGCAGCCGTCGGCGGCTGCTGGCGCGCCTGGTGCTGAACGGCGCGCTGCAGGCGGCGCTGGCGATCGCCGCGGTGCTGCTGACCCGTGCAGCCTTCGACGCGCTGGCCGCGGGCGCCGCGGCGGGCGTCGACACCGCCGTGCGGGTGGGGCTGACCCTCGCCGGCATGGCGGCCGCGGTCGGCGCGCTGCGCCTGGTCGAGCGGGTCGATGCCGAGCGCCTGGGCCAGGATTACGTCGCCGATGTCCGCACGCGCCTGTTCGCCTGGCTGGCCGGCACCAGCCCGCGCAGTCTGCGCAGCCGCAGCGCGGGCGCGGTGATGCTGCCGTTCCTCGGTGACCTGTCGGCGCTGAAGCGCTGGGTCAGCCAGGGGCTCGCGCGGCTCGCGGTCAGCACCCTGGTCGCGGCGGCCGTGATCGCCGCGCTGGTGGCGCTGCACTGGCCGATCGGGCTCGGCGTGGGCCTGGTCGTCGCCGCTGGGGTGGCCGGCTGCTTCGCGCTCGGCCCGCGCATGCGCGCAGCCGAGCGCGAAGTCCGCCGGCGCCGCTCGCGGCTGGCGGCGCGGGTGCACGAGCAGATCGCCGCGCTGGCGGTGGTGCAAACCTTCGGCCAGGGCGAGCGTGAGCTGCGCCGCCTGATGCGGCGCAGCACGCGCCTGCAGCAAGCCGCCGTCGGCCGCGCCCGCATCGCCGGGCTGGTGCGCTCGCTCGCCGAAGGGGCTTCGGCTGCCGCCGCCGGCATCGTGCTGTGCATCGGCGCCGCCGAAGTCGGTGCCGGGCGCACCGGCCTCGGTACGCTGGTCGCTGCGATGGCCGTCGCCGGCCTGCTGGCGCCGCACCTGCGCGACGTGGGGCGGCTGCACGAAACGTGGAGCGCCGCCCAGGTGGCGCGGCGCAAGATCGAGGCCGTGCTCGGCCGCGATGCCGGCCTCGCCGACGGCGCGCAGCGCCTGCCCCGTGGTCCCGGACGGATCGCGTTCGAGAACGTCACGGTCGACGGCGCGCTGCACGGCGTGTCGGCCGCGGCCGCAGCGGGCAGCCGCATCGCGCTGGTCGGCCCCAACGGCGCCGGCAAGACGACGCTGCTCGCGCTGCTCGCCCGGCTGCAGGAACCCGCCTGCGGGCGGGTGCTGATCGACGGCCATGACCTCGCCGTCTGCGCGCGGGCTTCGGTGCGCCGCCACGTGGCGATGGCGGGGCCGGAGCTGCCGCTGTTGCGCGGTACCGTCGACAGCAACCTGCGCTACGGGCGGCGCAGCGCCCGCGCCGACGCCATGCACCGGGTCGCCGCGCTGTGCGGAGTCGATGCGCTGCTCGAAGAGTTGCCGCTCGGCGAGCGCACCGTGATCGGCGAGGGCGGCGCCAACCTGTCGGCGGGCCAGCGGGCACGCATCGCGCTGGCGCGCGCGCTGCTGCGCGACCCCGTGATCCTGCTGCTCGATGAAGCCGATGCCCACCTGGACGCCCAGGCACGCGCCGCGATCGACCGCGTGCTCGAGCAGTTCCGCGGCACCGTGCTGATGGTCACCCACGACGCCGGGCGCCTCGCCCGCGTCGACGAAATCTGGTACCTGGAAGCCGGACGGCTGGTCGAAGCGGGCCCCCCCGAGCAGCTGCTCGGCGGCGCGGGGCGCGCCGCGACGCTGTTCGGCCCGGCACGAAGTGCCGCCGCATGAGTGCCGTGGCGATCGGCCTCTGGCCTGGCGCCGAGCTCGCGGCGGCTCCGGGCGTGCCCGGGGCGGGTTCGGCATCGCCCTTCGTACGCTGTCGCCTCGGCACCGACCCGGCGCAGGTCTACTACCTGTTCGTGCCGTCCGCGGGCGGGGCCGGCGCGCCGGTGCTGGCGAGCGTGCACGGCATCTCGCGCAACGCCCGCCGGCACGTCGCGAGCTACGTGGCGCTCGCCGAGCGCGCCGGCGTGGTCGTGGTCGCGCCGCTGTTCCCGGCCGAGCGCTACCGCGACTACCAGCGTCTCGGCTTCGCCGGACGCGGCGCGCGGGCCGACCTCGCGCTGCTGGCGATCCTCGACGAAGCCGGGCGACGGACCGGCGCGCACGCGGAGCGCGTGTACCTGGCGGGCTTCTCGGGCGGTGCCCAGTTCGCCCACCGCTTCGCCTTCGCCCACCCCGAGCGCGTGCGAGCGATGGCGATCTGCGCGGCCGGCTGGTACACGTTCCCGGACACCGAACTGCCCTTCCCCTACGGCTTGCGGGCCGCGGGCACGCCGGACGGCATTGCCTTCGACGCGGCGGCGGCGCTGCGCATCCCCACCTTCGTCTTCGTCGGCGAACACGACACCGAGCGCGACGCCAGCCTCAGGACCTCGGTGCGCGTCGACCGCCAGCAGGGCGCCAACCGCCTCGAGCGCGCGCGGCGCTGGGTCGCCGCGCTGCGCGTGGCGGCGCGCCACCACGGCGTGCCGGCGTGCCACCGGCTGACGCTGCTGCCGTACACCGCGCACTCGTATCGCGACGCCATCGACCGCGGCGCGCTCGTGCAGCGCGTGTTCGAAGCCTTCTTCGCCTCGGCGCTGCCGATTGATCGCCATGTCGACACCGCCTAGGCTGCACCCAGGTATGCGCCGCCGCTGGACGGAAGCTCCGGTCCTGGTGGGCGAGCGCTGCGCGCCTTTCGGCAGCGAGTGCAGATCCGCGATGAAATCCCCGTCCGCAATCCTTCGCAGCGCATCATTCGCCCACCGGAGCGCGGCGGCGCGCTTCGATTTGGTGCGCTGGTTCTCGGCGCTGTGCCTGCTGTCGATCACGCTGATCGGGGCCCTGTCCTCGATCGTGCTGTCGCGCTTCCTGAGCGAACGGCTGCTGGAGCACGATGCCGCCCTGCTGACCGCGCTACTGAACAACATCGTCCGCGTCGAGCAGGCGGAAGCCTTCTTCGACAGCAACGGCGCCCAGAGGCTGGAAGGCGACGTGGCCGAGCTGTTCGTGCACCTCGGGCGCATGCCCGAGGTGCTGCGCGCCAACGTCTACTTCCGCGACGGGACCGTCGCCTGGTCGAGTCGCCCCGAGTTGATCGGCAAGCGCTTCGCCCACAACGAAGAGCTCGGCTCCGCCTTCGCCGGCAAGCCCGAAAACGCGATGGGTACGGTCGGCGCGGCCGAAAAGGAAGAGCACGCGTTCTTCACCGAGATCGGCATGCGCTTCGTCGAGACTTACGTGCCGATCTTCGACGGCGCCGGGACGCGCACCATCGGCGCGATCGAGATCTACCGCTCGCCGCGCGAACTGTTCGCCACGCTCGATGCCGGAACCCGGCTGATCTGGCTGGGCTCGATCGCCGCCGGCGCCTTCCTGTTCCTGGTGCTGTTCTCGGTGGTGCGGCGCGGGAGCCGGATCATCGCCGACCAGCAGCGCCAGCTGGCGGATTCGCAGACGCTCGCGGCGCTCGGCGAGATGGCTTCGGCCGTCGCGCACGGCTTGCGCAACCCGCTGGCCTCGATGCGCTCGTCGGCCGAGCTCGCGTTCGAATTCGGGCCGGGTCGCGAAGTCTCCGAACTGCTCGACGACATCATCGTGCAGTCGGACCGGCTCGAACACTGGGTGCGCCAGTACCTCAGCCATGCGCAGCCGGAGTCCGGCGCCGCGGTGATCGAGCGCAGCCTGGAGAGCTTTGCGACCGAGCTGCAGCGCCACGACATCGAGCACACGGCCGAGATCGCCCGCGACCTCGCCCCGGCCACGCTGAACCCGCTGGTGATGGCCCAGGTGCTCAACAGCCTGTTCGCCAACGCCATCGAGGCGATGGCCGGGGGCGGACATCTGCGGGTGCGGGCGCAGGCTTCGGCGGACCAGGCGAGCATCGAGATCACCATCGCCGACACCGGCAGCGGCATGAACGCCGAGCAGATCGAGCTGGCCCTCCAACCCTTCGTCACCAGCAAGGGCACCGGCCTCGGCCTGGGGCTGCCGCTGGCCCGCAGCATCCTCGAGCGCCACGGCGGCTGGCTGCACCTGGCGAACGGCCCCGACGGCGGCCTCGTCGTTTCACTCGGCACCCCAGCGGCGCGGTGACACCATGGCTTACGGCATCCTCGTCATCGAAGACGAAACCTCGCTGGCGCGCAACATCAGGACGTACCTGGCGCGCGCGGGCTACGAGGTGTGGACCGCCGAGCAGGCGGGCACCGGGCTCGAAGCCTTCGAGACCTTCAAACCCGACGTCGTGCTCCTCGACCAGCGCCTGCCCGATGCCGACGGCATCGAGATCTTGCCCCAGATGCTCGCGCGCGACCGCTCGGTGAAAGTGGTGTTGATGACTGCCCACGGCAGCGTCAGCACCGCCGTCAGCGCGATGAAGGCAGGCGCCTACGACTACCTGAGCAAGCCGGTGGTACTCAGCGAACTGCTGCGGCTGATCGAGCGGGCGCTCGGCGAAGAGCGGATCGGCGAGACCCTGTCGTACTACCAGCGCCAGCAGGCCCGCCAGAGCGGTCTCGATGCCATCGTCGGCCACTCGGCGGCCATCGTGACGCTGAAGGAAAAGCTGCGCGTGCTGCTGGCGGCGGAGGCGCGCCTCGGCGACGCGTCGGCTGCGGCCGTGCTGATCACCGGCGAGACCGGCACCGGCAAAGAGCTGATCGCCCGCGCGATCCATTTCGATGGCCCGCGCCGTGCCGCACCCTTCATCGAGATCAACTGCGCCGCGCTGCCGGCGTCGCTGATCGAGGGCGAGCTGTTCGGCTACGAACGCGGCGCCTTCACCGACGCCAAGGGCAAGAAGCTCGGACTGGTCGAAGCCGCCGAGGGCGGCACGCTGTTCCTCGACGAGGTCGCCGAACTCGAGCTGCCCTTGCAGGCCAAGCTGCTCAAGCTGCTCGAAGACCGCACGGTGCGCCGGCTCGGCGGGCTGCGCGAGATCCCGGTCAACGTGCGGGTGCTCGCCGCCACCAACCGCCCGCTCGAAGAGCTCGTCAGGGCGGGCATCTTCCGCTCGGACCTGTTCTACCGCCTGAAGACGATCGACTTCGAGGTGCCGCCGTTGCGCGCGCGCGGGCACGACATCCTGACGCTCGCCCGCCATTTCATCGAGCTGCACGCAGGGCGCTACCGCAGACCCCCGCCGAGCCTGGGCCCCGAAGCCGAGGCGATCCTGCTGCGCCACGGCTGGCCCGGCAACGTCCGCGAGCTGCGCAACGTCACCGAGCAGATCGTGCTGTTCTGCCCGGACGCCGTGGTCGGTGCCGATGCCCTGCCCTTGTCCACCTTGCGCGCAACGGACGCGGCCAGCGAGTTCCGCCTGCCGAGCGCAGGCGTCGACATCGAGCAGGTCGAGCGCAGCCTGGTCGAGCAGGCCCTCGAGCGAACCGCCTGGAACATCACCGCGGCGGCCCGGCTGCTGGGACTGTCGCGCGACACGCTGCGCTACCGGATCGAGAAGTTCAGCCTCAAGCGGCCCTGAAGGCTCGCCGGCTCGATGTACCGCGGACGCTTCGCGCCTTCGCCCACCGGGCCGCTGCACTTCGGCTCGCTGGTCAGCGCGCTCGCCAGCTGGCTCGACGCCCGCGCCGCCGGCGGCGAGTGGCTGCTGCGGATCGAGGACATCGACACCCCGCGCGTGGTGCCCGGCGCCGCCGACGACATCCTGCGTACGCTCGAAGCCTTCGGCCTGCACTGGGACGGCGAAGCGGTGTGGCAGAGCCGGCGGCTCGCCCGCTACGAAACCGTGCTCGAGCGGCTGTGGGCGCAGGGGCTGGCCTACGCCTGCGCTTGCACGCGCCGCCAGCTGGCGGTGGTCGCCGCGCGCGGCCCGGGCGGTACGCCGATCTATCCCGGCACCTGTCGCGAGCTCGGTCTGCCGCGCGGCCCTGGACGGGCGTTGCGGCTGCGCGTGCCAGACGCCGTGATCGCCTTCGACGATGCCGTGCAGGGCCGCGTCGCGCAAAACCTCGCGCGCGAGCTCGGCGACTACGTGATCCTGCGCGCCGACGGCCTGTTCGCCTACCAGCTGGTCGTCGTGATCGACGACGCCGGGCAGGGCGTCACCCACGTGGTGCGCGGCGCCGACCTGCTCGACTCGACGCCGCGCCAGATCCATCTGCTGCATCTGCTCGGCGAACCGGTACCGACTTACGCGCACCTGCCGCTCGCGGTCGATGCGCACGGCGACAAGCTCAGCAAGAAGACCCGCGCGCCGGCGCTCGAGCGCAGCCGTCCGGCACCGGCGCTGGTCGAGGCGCTGCACTTCCTCGGCCAGCGGCCTGCGGCCGGACTCGAAGCCGAAGCGCCACAAACCGTGCTCGCCTGGGCGCGCGTGCACTGGGACTTGCAGCGGGTCCCGAAAGCCCCGTCCGTGCGCTGGACCACGCCGCTCGCGGTCGCCGCACCGGGCTGATTCCCGACGGGGTTTTTCGAGGCCGTGCCGAATTCCGCCTCCGCCCTCGCTTTCTCACCTCGAAGCCTCAGGCACCGTTTTTTTCGCAAAATGAAAAAGCGACGGATTCGAATAAGTAACCTCCCCTATACGAATCCGTAATCACACGTAGCCGGTTCCCGGGTGCAGAGGGGGAAACTGATCGCGTCTTTGATGATAAATATTTGTATTTAAATAAATTTTCAGCAGAAACCGGCATCCGAGAGCAGTCCGGGTGCCGGCCGATTGACTTCCCCCGGGGGGGTGCGGAAAATGCGGCCGACAACGCGCCGCGGGGACGTTTCCGACGCACCGGCCGCAATCGTGGACAGGCCGGCAATTCCGGGGGATGGCTGCAATCACTTCGCATCCGGCGGCCACCGGAGCGGAAAAACCGCGAATATCTCTTTCTGACACCAAACCCCGGCATTGGCCTGACCGCTGTGCAAGCGCGCGTTGCACGCGGCGGGCGCGTGTCGTACCGGCGTCGACAGGGACTGGGGTTCACCCCGCATTGCCCCCGCACCATCGGGGGCTGGATCGTCAGCAGAGGAGAAGCTTGGCATGTCCGAAGAGAAGGTCTATCCGGTTCCCGCCGAAACCGCCGCCAAGGCCTGGATCAACGACGAACAGTACCAGGCGCTGTATGCCCGCTCGGTCTCCGATCCCGATGGCTTCTGGGCCGAGCAGGCCGACGCGCTCCTGAGCTGGTTCGAGCGCTGGAACAAGGCCAGCGACTGCGACCTCGCCGCCGGCCGCATCCGCTGGTTCGAAGGCGCAAAGCTCAACGTCAGCCACAACTGCCTCGACCGCCACCTCGCCACGCGCGCCGACCAGGTCGCGATCATCTGGGAAGGCGACGATCCGGCCGAAGACCGCAAGATCACCTACCGTCAGTTGCACGGAGAAGTCTGCCGTTTCGCCAACGGCTTGAAGAGCCTGGGCGTGGCCAGGGGCGACCGCGTCTGCATCTACCTGCCGATGATCCCCGAGGCGGCGGTGGCGATGCTCGCCTGCACCCGCATCGGCGCGATCCACTCGATCGTGTTCGGCGGCTTCTCGCCCGATGCGCTGAAAGACCGCATCGTCGACGCCGAAGCGAAGGTGGTGATCACCTCCGACGAGAGCATGCGCGGCGGCCGCCGCGTGCCGCTGAAAGCCAACGCCGACAAGGCGTGCGAGAGCACCCCGAGCATCCAGAAGATGGTCGTGGTCAAGCGCACCGGCGGCGACGTTGCCTGGAAGCAGGGCCGCGACCTCTGGTACCACGAGCTGATCGAAGCCGCCTCGCCCGAGTGCGAGCCCGAGCGCCTCGACGCCGAACACCCGCTGTTCATCCTCTACACCTCGGGCTCGACCGGCAAGCCCAAGGGCGTGCAGCACACCACCGCCGGCTACCTGCTGTATGCCGCGATCACGCACAAGTACGTGTTCGACTACCACGACGGCGACGTGTACTGGTGCACCGCCGACGTGGGCTGGGTCACCGGCCACTCGTACATCGTCTACGGCCCGCTCGCCAACGGCGCCACCACGCTGATGTTCGAAGGCGTGCCGACCTACCCGAGCGCGGCGCGCTTCTGGGACGTCATCGACAAGCACCAGGTCAACACCTTCTACACCGCGCCGACCGCGATCCGCTCGCTGATGCGCGAGGGCGAAGACATCGTCAAGGCCACCAGCCGCGCGTCACTGCGCCTGCTCGGCTCGGTCGGCGAGCCGATCAACCCCGAAGCCTGGGAGTGGTACCACCGCGTGGTCGGCGACGGCCGCTGCCCGATCGTCGACACCTGGTGGCAGACCGAAACCGGCGGCATCCTGATCACCCCGCTGCCGGGCGCGATCGCGCTGAAGCCGGGCTCGGCGACGCGGCCGTTCTTCGGCGTGGTGCCGGCGCTGGTCGACGCCGAGGGCCACGAGCTCGAAGGCGCGACCGAGGGCAACCTGGTGATCAAACGCGCGTGGCCGGGCATGATGCGCACCATCTACGGCGATCACTCGCGCTTCGTCGACACCTATCTGCGCACCTATCCGGGCAGCTATTTTACCGGCGACGGCGCGCGCCGCGATGCCGACGGCTACTACTGGATCACCGGTCGCGTCGACGACGTGATCAACGTCTCCGGCCACCGCATGGGCACCGCCGAAGTCGAATCGGCGCTGGTGCTGCACCCGGCGGTCGCCGAGGCGGCGGTGGTCGGCTTCCCGCACGACATCAAGGGCCAGGGCATCTACGCCTACGTCACGCTGATGGCCGGCGTCGACGCCACCGAAGCGCTGCGCAAGGAGCTGGTCGCGCACGTGCGCAAGGAGATCGGCCCGATCGCTACACCGGACGTGATCCAGTGGGCTCCCGGCCTGCCCAAGACCCGCTCGGGCAAGATCATGCGCCGCATCCTGCGCAAGATCGCCGCCAACGAAGTCGACGGCCTGGGCGACACCTCGACGCTGGCCGACCCGGCCGTGGTCGACGACCTGGTGCACAACCGCGCGGTGAAGTGATCCGTGCCCCGGCGGGGAGCCCGCCGTCACGAAGGCCCGCTGCGGCGGGCCTTCTGCATCGAACGCGCGGTCTTTTCCGGCGTTCGTGCTTGCATTGCGCAGCGTGCTCGCCCACATTTGGCGTCACGAGCTTCAGCAGCGACGGAGAGCCGCCATGTCCGACCTCGATCCGATCGTGGGCAACTGGTACCGCAACCTGGAAAACCGCACCTGCCTCGAAGTCGTCGCCCTCGACGAAGACGGCCGCACCGTCGAGGTGCAGTACCAGGACGGCGACGTCGAAGAGATCGATCTCGACACCTGGTACGAGCTGGTGCTCGAGGCGGTCGACGCCCCCGAGGACTGGGCCGGCGCCTTCGACGAACTCGACGAGGAAGACCTCGGCTACAGCGACGCCCGCTGCCGCAATAGCAAGCACGACGATCCGTTTCGCGAGTTCGACTGAAACCCCAACGCTTCGGCGCAGCGGCCAGCCTTTTTCCGCCCTGCCCCGCCGCCTGGGTTATCCTTGGCTCCCCGGATCGCATCGGAGCCCTTTCGGAATGAGGATCGAAGCGCTGCTGAGCGTACTCGCGCTGTCGCTGCTCGCCGCCGCCTGCACGGTATCGCCGACCGGACGCCAGCAGCTGATGATGATGTCGCCGCAGCAGATGGATGCGATGGGCACACAGGCTTTCGCGCAGATGAAGCGCAGCCAGCCGCTCGCGCACGACGCACGGGCCGAGCACACCGTCAGGTGCATCGCCGATGCGCTGATCCGCGTGCTCCCCGACGATCCGCGCCGCTGGGAAATCGCGGTGTTCCAGGATCGGACGCCGAACGCCTTCGCGCTGCCCGGCGCCAAGATCGGCGTCAACACCGGCATGCTCGCCACTGCGCGCACCCCGGACCAGCTCGCCGCAGTGATCGGCCACGAGATCGGCCACGTGCTCGCGCAACACGCCAACGAGCGTGCATCGCAGAAGGCGGCGGTCGGCCTCGGGCTGCAGGTGGCGCAGGCCGCCGCCGGCGCCTCAGGCGGCGTCCCGGCCGGGACGATGGAGCTGCTCGGCCTCGGCGCCCAGGTCGGCGTGCTGCTGCCGTTCTCGCGCGAGCACGAGAGCGAAGCCGACACCCTCGGCCTGGCGCTGATGGCGCGCGCCGGTTACGACCCGCGCCAGGCGGTCGCGCTGTGGCAGGCGATGGGGGCGAACGACCAGGGCGCGCCGCCGGAATTCCTGTCGACACACCCCTCGGACGCCACCCGCATCCGCCAGATCGCAGCGAAGCTACCGCAAGTGATGCCGGCCTACGAACAGGCCCGCGCTCGCGGCCTGCCGCCGAAATGCTGAGCCGGCAACGCCCGATGCGCCGACGCAGCGCCTGCGCCGCGCTGGCGCTGCTCGCCTGCGCCTGCGCCACCCCCGATCCCTACGCCGGCCTGTCCGGCGCCGCGCTCGAGGCCGCGGGCGCGGCGCGCTTCGCCGAATACCGGCGCGAGGCGCGCCCGGTCCTCGACGCGGCGCGCAACCGCTACGTGCGCTGCGTCGCCGATGCGCTGATCCGCGCGCTGCCCGACGATCCCGCGGCCTGGGAGGTCGTGATCTTCGACGATCCGCTGCCCGAAGCCTTCGCCGAGCCCGGGCGCAAGCTCGGCGTCGACAGCCGCCTGCTGCAAGTCGCCGAAGACCAGGATGAGCTCGGCGCGGCGATCGCACACGCGCTCGCCGGCGTGCAAGCGCTCGAGGGCAAGGCGGCCGAGGTCGACGCCGCCGGCCAGGCGCTGGCCGCGCGCGCCGGCTTCGAGCCCGCGCGCGGGCTGGCCTTCTGGCAGACCATCGGCGCCAAGGTGGTGATGGGCTACGCCGGCGGCGAGCCGCTGCGCGGCTGGCGCTCGGACCCGCCGCTGACGCGCGGGCGCCTGCGGCGCCTCGAGGCCGGGCTGGCGCAAGCCGATACGCTGTACTACGAGCGCCGCAGCCAGGGGCCGAAGCCGGGGTGCGGCGCCGAGGCGCCGCCCCATCCGTTGATCCAGATGAACTGAAGCGGCTCCGGGCCGATGCGAATCCCCATGCGCACCCTCGAAACCCTGGACTTCGACAACCGCTTCGCCGGGCTGCCGGAGGAGTTCCACAGCCGCGTGCTGCCCGCGCCGATCGGCGCGCCGTACCTGGTCGACTTCAACCCCGACGCTGCGGCGCTTATCGACCTGGACCCGGCCGAAGCCGCCCGGCCCGAGTTCGTCGAGTACTTCTGCGGCCGGCGGCTCTTGCCCGGCAGCGCCCCGATCGCCGCGGTGTACTCGGGCCACCAGTTCGGCGTCTACGTGCCGCGGCTCGGCGACGGCCGCGCGCTGCTGCTCGGCGAGGTGCGCAACAGCCGCGGCGAGCGCTGGGACGTGCAGCTCAAGGGCGCCGGACCCACGCCGTACTCGCGCATGGGCGACGGCCGCGCCGTGCTGCGCTCGACGATCCGCGAATACCTGTGTTCCGAGGCGATGCACGGGCTGGGCATCCCGAGCACGCGCGCGCTGTGCATCGTCGGCTCGGACGCGCCGGTGTACCGCGAGACGGTCGAGACCGGCGCGACGCTGACCCGCCTCGCGCCGAGCCACGTGCGCTTCGGCTCGTTCGAGTACTTCGCCTACACCGGCCAGCCCGCGGCGCTCGCGCGCCTCGCCGACCACGTGATCGCCCAGCACCATCCGGAGCTGCTGGAGCGACCCGAAGCCGAGCGCTACCCGGCCTGGTTCGACGCAGTGGTCGCGCGCAGCGCACGGCTGGTCGCGCGCTGGCAGGCGGTCGGCTTCGCCCACGGCGTGCTCAACACCGACAACATGAGCATCCTCGGGCTGACGCTCGACTACGGCCCGTTCGGCTTCCTCGACGCCTACCAGCCGCGCTTCGTCTGCAACCACTCCGACAGCGGCGGGCGCTACGCCTTCGACCGCCAGCCCAACATCGTCTGGTGGAACCTCGCCGCGCTGGCGCAGGCGCTGAGCGGGCTGATCGCGACCGAGGCGCTGCGTGCAGCGCTCGAGCACTACGCCGAGGTCTACGCCGCGGCTTACGTCGAAGCGATGGCGGCCAAGCTCGGCTTGCGCGAGCCGGGGCGCGACGACGGCGGGCTGATCAGCGACTGGCTCGCGCTGCTGGCGCGCTTCGGCCTCGACTATACCAACAGCTTCCGCGCGCTCGGCCGCTTCGTGCCCGGCGGCGACAACCGGGCGCTGCGCGAGCGCTTCCCCGACCGCGAAGCCTTCGACGCCTGGGCGCAGCGCTATGCCGCGCGGCTCGCCGCCGAAGGCAGCCGCGATGCCGAGCGCCGCACGCGCATGGAGCGCGCCAACCCGAAGATCGTGCTGCGCAATTACCTGGCACAGGCCGCGATCGCGCAGGCGCAGGCCGGCGACTTCGCCGAAGTCGCGCGACTGCGCGAGCTGCTGCGCGACCCGTACACCGAGCGCCCCGGGCTCGACGCCTACGCTGCCGAGCCGCCCGACTGGGGCCGGCACCTCGAGCTCAGCTGCTCGTCGTAGCGTGCTGGCCGAGCGAAGCGGGCCCTCAGCGCCCGTTCAGCAGCCCGTCGATCCGCGCCAGCAGCGCGATCAGGTGGACGATGTCGCGGCGACCCGAGTTCTCCCAGGTCAGCTCGGCGAGCGGTGCGACCGCACTGCCGCTCGGCAGCGGTGCGCCGGCGTCGAGCAGCGCGCGCAGCCGGGCGACGAACACCCACTGCAGCCACTGGTGGAATTCCATCGTGTCGTGGCAGAAGGGCACGGTGCTCTCGAAGGCTTCGGCGGCGGGCGCGACGGCCTCCCACAGCGCGAGGCTGCGCATCTCGGCCTCGAGCTCGGCCAGCGCGGCGGCGACGGCGGCGTGTCGGGCATTCATCAGTTTGCGCGGGAAACCCCGGCCTTCAGGCCGGGGAGGGATAGCGCGGCGCCCGCCGGGCGCCTTCCTGTTCCCGCTCTCCTTTCAGCGTTCGGCTTACACGAGACGCTATCGTCGTGTAGCGTGTTGGCATGGACGTGAAGCGCGCCTACCGATTCCGGTTCTACCCGACGCCCGAGCAGGCCGAGATGCTGGCCCGGACCTTCGGCTGCGCACGCTTCGTCTACAACCGCATGCTGCGCCTGCGCACCGACGCCTGGTTCGAGGCGCACAAGCGCGTCGGCTACCACGAGACCTCCGCCGCGCTGACCGCCCTGAAGCGCCAGCCCGCGTACGCCTGGCTGA
>JBDHRG010000328.1:0-2606 GCA_039807445.1 Candidatus Competibacteraceae bacterium | reverse complement strand
ATTGGAAGTTGTTTGCCCTCATTGTCGGCGCCCTTCTGATTGCAGTCGCAATTGGCCTTCTGAAGAGTAATGATGATGACGATAATGATGATGACGATAGTGGTATCAGCATTCGTATCGGCTAGCTCGCAGAGGCCTAACCCTTCCATCGAGAGGACCCGCCCCGGCAAGCCGGGTCGGGCCTCTCATGTCAAACGTGTGTGCCGGGCATGGCACGTAACTATGTCGGTGAGAGTCCGACAGCCAGGTTTTCGCAGAGCCGAAGGCTAGGAGAACGGCAAGGGCGTCACCGCGAGGTGGGGTCTGAAGGAAGCCGAATCCAAAGCTGCGGGGCGACGAACAGAAACCAGATACGAGGCGTGATGCATCCGGGGCGAGTGGGCACGTGACCACGAAGCCCTCCATCTGCGGTTGGGGTGCATTTTGTAAATCCGGCGCTCATGCAGTGAAAGTGACGGGCCTTACCCCGGGAGGTCTGCCCGGTGCCAAGCGGCCATCAGGCCGAACGGCTGAGGGTCGAGCAATCGGCCCTGACCGCCGAGCAGAAGTCAGCAGAGGGCATAGTAGGTGCGAGGTACGGCACCGAAGGCCCGAACATTGAAGCGACAGAGGCCCTGTGTGAAGAGTCACGGCATGGCATCAGACCTGCAACTCCCCGAGTTCCTGCGCCAGCCCTGGAGGGAGATACGCGCCCAACTGGGGGGTCTGGCAGGCGAATCTGCCGGTGTATGGCGCGCGCAAGGTGTGAGTTCGGCAGCGCGCAGATGCTGCGGGCGTTCGAGGCGCTGTGAGGATCCGCGCAGCCGCAAGCAAGTGCGCGTACCCGCTGGAAGCGTTGCTGCTGGCGGCGCTGAGCGCGGTGACCCGTGGCGCCGACGACCGGGTGAGCGTGGTGAAGTGGGCGCAGCTCGAGCTGGAGTGGCTCAGGCGCTTCCTGCCCTTTGACAACGGCATCGCCTCGCAGCCAAACACCGCCCCGCTGCATCGAACGCTTGCACCACCTTACCGGCCCGTCACGGTCGACGGGCACGGTGCGGCTATAATGCGCGCCCTCGCCCACGGCTACGGACTCGACCCATGAGCCACACCGACCGCATCGGCATCCGCCGCGCGCTGATCAGCGTCTCCGACAAGACCGGCATCGTCGACTTCGCCCGCGCGCTGGCCGCGCGCGGCGTCGAGATCCTGTCGACCGGCGGCACCGCCAGGCTGCTCGCCGAGCAGGGCGTCGCGGTGGTCGAAGTCTCGGACTACACCGGCTTCCCCGAGATGATGGACGGCCGCGTCAAGACGCTGCACCCGAAGATCCACGGCGGCCTACTCGGCCGGCGCGGCATCGACGAGGCGGTGATGGTCGAGCACGGCATCCCGGCCATCGACCTGGTGGTGGTCAACCTGTACCCGTTCGAGGCGACCGTCGCCAGGCCTGGCTGCTCGCTCGAGGAGGCGATCGAGAACATCGACATCGGCGGGCCGGCGATGCTGCGCGCCGCGGCCAAGAACCACGCCGGCGTCGCGGTGGTGGTCGACGCCACCGACTACGCCCGCGTGCTCGACGAGATGGCCTCCAACGACGGTGCGCTGTCCTTCGCCACGCGCTTCGACCTCGCGGTCAAGACCTTCGAGCACACCGCGCGCTACGACGGCATGATCGCCAACTACCTCGGCGCGGTGGTCGACAACGGCAAGCCCGAGGGCTTTCCGCGCACCTTCAACGTCCAGCTGACGAAGGCGCAGACGCTGCGCTACGGCGAGAACCCGCACCAGGACGCCGCCTTCTACGTCGCGCCCGGCGCGCGCGAAGCCTCGGTCGCGACCGCGCGCCAGCTCGCCGGCAAGGAGCTGTCGTTCAACAACATCGCCGACACCGACGCCGCACTCGAGTGCGTCAAGAGCTTCGAGGCCCCGGCCTGCGTGATCGTCAAGCACGCCAACCCCTGCGGCGTCGCCGTCGGCTCGGGCATCCTCGAAGCCTACGAGCGCGCCTACCGCACCGACCCCGAGTCGGCCTTCGGCGGCATCATCGCCTTCAACCGCGAGCTCGACGCCGCGACCGCGAAGACCGTCGTCGAGCGCCAGTTCGTCGAGGTGATCATCGCCCCGCGCGTCGGCGCCGACGCGCTCGAAGTCGTCAAGGCCAAGCCCAACGTCCGCGTGCTCGAGTGCGGCGAGTGGTCTACGGTCGAGGCCGGCAAGCGCCTCGACTGGAAGAGGGTTAGCGGCGGCCTGCTGGTGCAGGACGCCGACCTCGCGCTGCACGGCGAGCTGAAGGTCGTCTCGAAGCGCGCGCCCACCGAGGGCGAGCTGCGCGACCTGCTGTTCGCGTGGAAGGTGGCCAAGTTCGTCAAGTCGAACGCGATCGTCTACGCCCGGGGCGAGACGACCATCGGCGTCGGTGCCGGCCAGATGAGCCGCGTCAACTCGGCGCGGATCGCAGCGATCAAGGCCGAACACGCCGGGCTCGAAGTGCGCGGCTCGGTGATGGCGTCCGACGCCTTCTTCCCGTTCCGCGACGGCATCGACGCCGCCCACCAGGCCGGTATCGCCGCGGTGATCCAGCCCGGCGGCTCGATGCGCGACGCCGAGGTCATCGCCGCCGCCGACGA
>JBDHRG010000075.1:0-16969 GCA_039807445.1 Candidatus Competibacteraceae bacterium | reverse complement strand
CGTAGAAGTAGTCGCGCGGGATGTTGAGCTGGGTCGGGCCCATCTCCGCCAGCGCCCGGTCGAAGCAGCGCCCGGTGAACTCGGCCATCCGCGCCGGGTGGGTGACGTGGCCCTGGTACTTGGTGAACTCCTGGAACATCGGCAGCTGCTTGCATTCCTGGAAGCCGCCCAGGCCCATCGTCATCGTGCCGGTCTCGGGGGTGACGATCACCACCGGGCTGTGCGCCCAGTAGGCCGCGCCGATGGCGGTGACGCAGTTGCTGATGCCCGGGCCGTTCTGGCCGATCACCACGCCGTGGCGCCCCGACACGCGCGCATAGCCGTCGGCCATGTGCCCGGCGCCCTGCTCGTGCACCACCGGGATCAGGCGGATGCCGGCCGGGGCGAAGATGTCCATCGCGTCCATGAACGCCGAGCCCATGATCCCGAACATCTCGGTCACGCCGTTGGCCACCAGCGTCTCGACGAACGCCTCCGACGGGGTCATGCGCTGCTTGCCGCTCACCACGCCGCGGCTGGGGGTCTTGTCGCTCATCGCGTCTCTCCAAATCTCAAGGTGGTTCGAAGTTCGGCTTTCCCTGGCCGGCCCCGGCCGCGAGGGATGCGGCGAGGGTGGTCTTTTCGTTCCGGGCCTGCGCAGCCCGTCGGCTCTCAGCCGCCGGCCTCGGCGACCGGCGGGCGATCCTTGCGGAAGGCGTTCTTCACCGCGATCTTGCCGTCGCGGAAGGTGAACACGTCGACCATCCGCGCCTCGATGCGCGTGCCGTCGGCGCGCGTGCCCTTGAAGGTCGATTCGGTCACGCCGCGGTCGCCGCAGACGAAGTGCTCGCCGTCGAGCCAGGCGGCGTCGGAGAAGGTCTGCCAGGCGAGCGCGAAACCTTCGCGCACCGCCTCGCGGCCGACGAAGCTCTTGCCGAGCAGGTCGGGCCCGCCGACGGCGTGGAATTCGCACTCCTCGGCCATGAAACTCATCAGCGCCTCGAGGTCATGGCGGTTCCAGGCGTCGCTGAAGGCCTGCAGGAATTCGACGCTGACTTCGTTGGTTCGCACGGTATTCCTCCTTACTGTCTTCGCCGGCCCGCGGCGTCGCGCGCCCGGGTCCGGCCGTTGCTGTCCAGGAGGATTGAACCAACCGGGGCAACGGCCGGTTAGTGCCAGCTCGGCGCATTCGTGTGGACCAGCCGTACCGAGCGTGACGTTTTGACACGGGATGCGTCGCGGTTTGTGCTGCGCCGCACAAATTCCATGTGACTTATGCTGTTACGGTGAAAACGATGAGCGAACAACGGCAGAAGATCCTGAACCGGTTGCAGCGGCTCGATCCGATCGAGTTCGAGCTGAGGTGCGCACTGCGTCGCGCAGCGGTGAGGGCGAGGGACCGCGATGGCGGCCTGCTCGCATCGCTGGCCTGGCTGCGCGTGATCGCGCGCGGCTGAATCCGGACAGCCTTGGCCGGCTCTCGGAGACGCCGGCAGGCGCATGAATCCGCGCTCCGCGGCTTCGTGATACCGCTCCCAACGCACCAAACGAAGCGGGGCGCCGGATCCGGCGCCCCGCTTCGCTGGACGGCACGCTCAGATGCCCCAGTGCAGCCCCACCAGCACCAGCGCCGCGAGGAACACCGTCTCGATCACCAGCGCGGCGATCGGCTTCCAGCCGACCAGCGCCAGCTTCTGCAACGAAGTCTTGACGCCGAGCGCCGCGATCGCGGTCACCAGGCAGGCGCGCGACAGATCGCTCAGCTCGTTGGCGACCTGCGTCGGGATCAGACCGACGCTGTTGACCACCACCAGCGCCACGAAGGCGAGCAGGAAGCCCGGCAACAGCGGCGTCTTGCGCGTGCCGCCGTCGGCGTGGTGCTTGCGGAACAGCCAGCTGATGCAGATCACCGCCGGCACCAGCAGCGACACCCGCAGCAGCTTGACCACGGTGGCGATGTCGCCGGCTTCGGGCGAGATCATGTAGCCGGCGCCGACCACCTGGGCGACGTCGTGGATGGTGCCGCCGAGGAAGATGCCGGCGTCGACGTGCTCGAAGCCGAACAGATTGGCGATCAGCGGGTAGGTGATCATCGCCAGCGTCGACAGCGTGGTCACGCCGACCACGGTCAACAGCGTGTTGCGCTCGTGCTCCTCGTGGCGCGGCAGCACCGCCGAGATCGCCAGCGCCGCCGAGGCGCCGCAGATCGCCACCGCCCCGCCGGTCAACACGCCCAGATCGCGCCGTAGCCCCAACAGGCGCGACACCAGCCAGCCCACGGCGATGGTCGAGGCCACCGCGAAGATCGTCATCAGCAGCGTGCCCGCGCCGAGCGAGCCGATCTGGCCGACGGTGATGCGCGCGCCGAGCAGCGCCACGCCGAAGCGCAGCACGGTGCGCGAGGCGAACTCGATCCCGGCCAGGCAGCGCCCCTCCTCGGACAGGAAGTGGAAGGCCATGCCGAACAGCAGCGCGTACAGCAGCGTCGGCCCGCCGTAGTGATCGGCGATGAAGGCCGAAGCCATGCCGATGGTGATGCTGACCAGCACGCCGGGGGAAACCGCCGACACCATATTGAACAACCGGTTCCGCGAGGCAAGCACCGGCATGGTTGTCTCCTCGGTTGGTTTCGTCATCGCAGCGCCCTTTTCGTGGAACGACTCGTCGGATCGGCGATAGAAACCACGGCTGGCGCGCGCGCCATAGGACCAGTGCACGACCGTATGTTGTGCCAGCGGCCCAGGCGCCGGCTGGTACGGCGCAAAGGCCGAGTCTGGCACTACGCGGGCCGGGCAGGCCGTTCGTATATAGAGAAACGGCGAAACCCTCGCGCTCGCCGCCACGCCGGCCATACGGAGCCCTGCAAGATGAAGCCGTTCGACGACCTCGAAGACCGCGCCCGCGCGAATCCGCAACGCATCGTCCTGGCCGAGGGCGACGATCCGCGCATCATCGCCGCCGCCCGGCGCGCGCTCGACGGGGGCATCGCGCGCCCCGTGCTGCTCGGCGCGCACGCGGCGATCGCCGCCGAAGCCGCCAGGCTCGGCGTGAGCCTCGACGGCCTCGAGCTGGCCGACCCGGCAACGTCGGCGCAGCGCGGCGACTACGCCCGGGCCCTGCACGCGCTGCGCCGCCACAAGGGCATGACGCCCGAGCAGGCCGAGGAACTGATCGGGCAGCCGCTGTACTTCGCCGACATGATGGTGCGCCTCGGCGATGCCGGCGGCTCGGTCGCCGGCGCGCGCTACACCGCCGCCGACACCGTGCGCGCGGCGCTGCAGACCATCGGCCTGAAATCCGGCTGCAAGCTGGTGTCGAGCTTCTTCCTGATGATGCTGTGCGAACCCTTCCATGACCTGAAGGGGGGGTTGATCTTCTCCGACTGCGGCCTGGTGGTCGAACCCGACGCCGAGGAGCTGGCGCAGATCGCGCTGGCGGCCGCCGACAGTGCGCAGACGCTGCTCGCCGTCGAGCCGCGGGTCGCGATGCTGTCGTTCTCGACCAGCCGCAGCGCCGCGCACTCGCGCGTCGACAAGGTGATCGAGGCGACCACGCTGGCCCAGGCGCAGCGCCCGGAGCTGATCATCGACGGCGACGTCCAGCTCGACGCGAGCATCGTGCCCGAGATCTCGGAGCGCAAGGTGTCGGACTCGAAGGTCCGCGGCCGCGCCAACGTGCTGGTGTTCCCGAATCTCGAGGCCGGCAACATCGGCTACAAGCTGGCCGAGCGCATCGGCAAGGCCAAGGCCATCGGCCCGGTGCTGCAGGGGCTCGCCCGGCCCGCCAACGACCTGTCGCGCGGCTGCAGCGCCGATGACGTCTACCGCCTGATGGTGGTGACCGTGGTCCAGGCCCAGACCGCCGAGCCCGTGCCCCAGGTCTGAGCCCTCGTCAAGGGTCGTAAGCGAGCCGAGGGGGATGTCGCTGCGCTCATCCTCGAGATCGTCGACAACGCCAGCGTGCCGATCCTGGTCGATGCCGGCGTCGGCATCGCCTCGGATGGGCGATCGCGATGGCGCTCGGCTGCGACGGCGTGCTGATGAACACCGCGATCGCCAGCGCGCGCGACCCGGTGCTGATGGCCAGCGCGATGCGCAAGGCGGTCGAGGCCGGGCGCGAAGCCTTCCGCGCCGGGCGCATCCCGAAGAAGCGCTACGCCAGCGCCTCGTCGCCGATCGACGGGCTGTTCGTCTGACCTCCGCGGTCAGCGACCGGAAACGCTTTCCGAAAAAGCGCTTGGCAAGCCGCGACACCCGGCGGCAAGCTAGACGATTACCGGGCGCGGCCGCCGCCCGACGAACCGTGGATTTTCGCCATGAGCTGCACGACCGAACTCCAGCGCACCGCCGACTGCATCGTCGTCGGCGGCGGTGTCAGCGGCCTGATGACCGCGCGCGAACTGGCCGCGGCCGGCCTGAGCGTCACCGTGCTCGAGCGCGGCGCCTCGACCGGGCGCGAAGCCTCGTGGGCCGGGGGCGGCATCCTGTCGCCGCTGTATCCCTGGCGCTACCCGCACGCCCTGACCGCGCTGGTGCACTGGAGCCAGGCGCGGTTTCCGCGGCTCGCCGCGGCGCTGACCGAAGAAACCGGCATCGACCCCGAGTGGACACCGAGCGGCATGGTCTACCTCGGCGGCACCGAGACCGAGGCGGCGCTCGCCTGGGCCGCGAGCGTCGGCCAGACGGTCGAGCCCCTGACGCCGCCGCAGGCACTCGAGCTCGAACCGGCGCTCGCCCACCCCGGCACGTGCGCGCTGTGGATGCCCGAGATCGCGCAAATCCGCAACCCGCGGCTGCTGCGCGCGCTGCGCGCCGCGGTGGTGCGCGCCGGCGTCTCGGTGCTCGAGGACACCGAGGTGCTGGGACTGGCGGTCAGCGCCGGGCGCGTGCGCGGCGTGCGCAGCTCGCGCGGGCGCTTCGAGGCGCCGCGGGTGGTGGTCGCCGGCGGCGCCTGGACCGGCGGCCTGCTCGCGGGCCTGCCGCACGCGCCCGCGGTCGGTCCGGTGCGTGGGCAGATGATCGTGTTCCACGCCGAGCCGGACCTGCTGAAACGCATCGTGATGAAGGGAGCGCACTACCTGATCCCGCGCCGCGACGGGCGCATCCTCTGCGGCAGCACGCTCGAGTTCGTCGGCTTCGACAAGTCCACCACCGAGGCAGCGCGCGCCGAGCTGCACGCGGCGGCGATCGCGCTGGTGCCGGCGCTGCGCGCAGTGCCGATCGAGCACCACTGGGCCGGGCTGCGCCCCGGCTCGCCGGGCGAAGTGCCGTACATCGGCGCCCACCCCGAGCTCGAGGGGCTCTACGTCAACGCCGGCCACTACCGCTACGGCCTGACGATGGGCCCGGCCTCGGCGCGGCTGCTCGCCGAGCTGATGCTGGGCCACCCGCCGAGCATCGACCCGGCGCCGTACGCGCTCGACGCCGAGCGGGGGGCCGAAGCGCCAGCCGGTTGACGCCGATCAAGGCTCGGGCAAGCCTGGCAAGGCATCTATCGTCGCGGCCCTTCAGGAACAAGATGACATGAACCGCCCGAGCTGGTCGGCGTTCACCGCCGCCCCCCACCGCGTGATGTTCTTCACCGGCGCCGTGCAGCTGGTCGCCGCGCTCGCCTACTGGTCGCTCGAACTCGGCGGCCGTGCGTTCGGCGCGCCGCTGCCGACGGTGATCCCCGCCACCTGGACGCACGCCTGGCTGATGCTGTACGGCATCTTCCCGGCCTTCATCTTCGGCTTCCTGATGACGGTCTACCCGCGCTGGATGAACGGCGTGGCGCTGACGCCGAAGCGCTACCTGCCGGCTTTCGCCGGCTTCGCCGCAGGCCATGCGCTGGCCTGGCTCGGGCTGTTCACCGGGCGCGGCGTGCTCGCCGCCGGGCTCGCGCTGGTGCTGGCGGGCTGGGCCTGGGGCTGGTGGTGGCTGGTACAGGTGTTCCTGCACACCCCCGACGGCGACAAGCGCCACGAGCGCGTGCTGAACGTCGCGCTCGCCGCCGGCTGGCTCGGTCTCGCCGCGTTCCTCGTCTGGGTGCTGAGCGACGCCGCACCGGCGCTGCGCCTGGCGCTGGTGGCCGGGCCGTGGTTCCTGCTGCTGCCGGTGTTCTTCACCGTCGTCCACCGCATGGTGCCCTTCTTCAGCTCGGTGGTGATCCCGGGCTACACGATGGTGCGTCCGACCTGGACGCTGGTTGCGGTCAACGCCGGCTTCTGCGCGCACGGCCTGCTCGAGCTGAGCGGCGCGCCGGCCGGCCTGGTCGTGGTGGACTTGCCGCTCGCCGCCATCGTGCTGTGGCAATGGTGGGCCTGGCAGCCACAGCGGGCGCTGCGCGTGCCGCTGCTGGCGGTGCTGCACATCGCCGCCGCCTGGCTGCCGGCGGGCCTGCTGCTGTACGCCGTGCAGGCGCTGGGTTTCGCCTCCGGTCACTACTGGCTCGGGCGCGCGCCGCTGCACGCGCTCGGCATCGGTTTCATGCTGGCGCTGCTGCTGGGCATGGCTTCGCGCGTCACGCTCGGCCACTCGGGCCAGCCGCTCGCCGCCAGCCGCCTGATGCTCGCCTGTTTCGCCGGACTCAACGGCGTGGCGCTGCTGCGCATCGCCGGCGAGTACGCACCGGCGCTGTCGACGCTCGCTGCGCTCGGCGGCTTCGCCTGCGTGCTCGCCTGGGCCTGGCGCCACGCCCCGATCTACCTGCTGCCCCGCAGCGACGGCAAACCGGGCTGAGGACTCGCCGGGCGAGTACCCTCGCCGGCCTCAGCCGACCGTGCCCGGGTTCGCCGCGAGCTGCGCCTCGAGCGCGCCGTCCACCGCCTTGAACAGGGCTTCGAGCATCGTGACCCGGCTCACGCTCGCGCGCGCTTCGTGCGGCGAGATGTAGAACGCGGCGCGGATGCCGTGGTAGTCGGCTTCACGGCCGATCTGATCGAAGTGCAGCGCCGAGCGGGCCAGCCGCCGCGCCAGCCGCGGCTCCATCATCGCGTAGTCGTGGTCGCAGCCGGTGTGCAGCGACAGGCTGGTCGACGCCATGAACAGCGCCAGGCTGATCAGTGGAAAGGTGCGCCGCTCGAGGTCGCTGAAGTCTTCGCCTTCGATCCGGCCGATCGGCGATTCGCGCTCGCCTTCGCGGCGGCGGAAGGTGTCGATCACCGCCAGGCGCGACACTTCGCAGATCTTGCCCGGTGGCTGACGCTGCGGGTGCAGGCGGTGGTCGGCGTGCAGCGTCTCGCCGCAGTGCTCCCAGAACGGCAGCCGGCGCTCGGGCTGCGCGGCATCGTTCAGCACCAGGCGCACGCTGCCCGCCGCCAGCCCCGAGGCGCGGTGGATCAGCAGCATGTGCAGCGCCTGGCCGTCGTAGTCGTCACGCTCGAGCTTGCCCGGGCAGTCTTCCTCGCGCTCGAAGCCGAACTCGCGCACGTACACCTCGTAGCGCAGGCGATGGCAGCGTTCACGCAGCGCCTCGGTGCTGGCCAGTTTCAGCTCGAAGTACTCCAGGAACTGCTCGATCGTGGATTCCGGCATCGTGTTCTCGAACCTCAGTGCGCCCGGCTGCGCAAGCATACCCCGCCGCGGCGCCCGGACATCGTGTCCTTTGGTGACGCGCGTGCAACCCGCGTCCGCTATAGTACGCACCCTTGACTGCCGCAGAGGTTTGCCGTGGCCGAAATCCAGCCCGCCCCGTCCGAGCTCGCCACCTGCTCGGCCGTCCTGACCCTCGAGCTGAATGCCCCCGAGGTCGCGGTTCCGGCGCCGCTGGCGCGCGAGGCCGCCGCGCGGCTGGCCGGGCTCGTCGCCGCCGATCTCGAACGCATCGTCGGCGGCATAGCCCGCTTCACGCTGGTCGTCCCCGGTGCGCTGTACGACCAGACCGAGGTGATGCGCCCCGGCTTCCCGCTGGTACGCGCGCTCGAAGCGGTGTTCCACGGCACGGTGCGCGAGGCCGGCTTCGTGCCGCAGCTGATCGCGCTCGGCTGCGACGACGGCCGCGCCTTCACGCTCGCGGCGCTGAACCCCGAGCGCCGCCCGGGCGCCGGCCCGCTGCTGATGCTGCCCCTGGTGCTCGCCGGGCCCAGGACCGAGATCGACGCCCTGGCGCTCGAGCTCGAGGATACGCTGCTCACGCGCGGCGCCGCCTCGGCCGCGACGCGCGCCGAAGCCGAGCGCGCCTTCGGCCTGCCGATGCGCCACCTGTCGTATGCGACGCTCGGCGACCTCTGCGCGCTGCTGCAGGTGCAGCTCGAGCAGGCCGGCTTCGCCGGGCTGTGGCAGCTGCTCGAGCACGCCTTCCTCGGCCGCGAGGGCGCCTGCGACGTGCGCCTGCCCGCCGGCAACCGCTTCATCTTCGCCCAGGGCGCGGTGCACACGCCGTTCTGGACCTTCGACGACTGGGCCCAAGCGGGCCCCGGCCATGCGCTCGACGGCGAGGCGCTGGTCGCGGCCTACCTCGAGTGGCAGCGCACCCAGCGCCAGTACTGCATGGGGCTGGAGGCGTACGCGCTGCCGGTCCGGGTCGCGCTCGCTCCCGAAGCGATCGACGCCACGCCGGCGATGCTGGCGCGGCTGCAGCTCGCGCAGGCGCTGACCGGCGACTATCTGGTCGAGACGGTCGAGCGCGCCGAGGAAGCCGGCGCCGAGGCCCGGCTCGCGATCACGCACCAGTTCGACGAGGGTCTGGGCACGCTGGCGTACACCGTCGCCGCCTATGCCGCCGACGGCCGACGCCTGGGCCTCGAGCACCACTACCCGCTCACCGCCCGCGGCCCGAATGCGATCGCCGAGGCGCTGACGGCGCGGGCTGCCGAGCACAACGTGATCCACCCCGCCGCGGTGCTGCACTCGCCGCACGGCCGCTGCCTCGACCCGGCGATCGAGGCGACGCCGGCGGTGCGGCACTGAGGCCATGAAAGCCTTCTACTGCGACCACTTCGTGCTGCCGCTGCCGGCAGGACACCGCTTCCCGATGCGCAAGTACGCGGCGCTGCGCGAGCGGGTGCAGACCGATCCGCGCTTCGAGCTGCTCGAACCGGCGCCGGCGAGCGATGCCGAGATCCTGCGCGCGCACACCCCCGAGTACCTCGGTCGCGTGGTCCGCGGCGAGCTCAGCGAACGCGAGCAGCGCGTGCTCGGCTTCCCGTGGTCGCCGGCGATGGTCGAGCGCTCGCGCCGCTCGAGCGGCGCGACGATCGCCGCCTGCCGCGCCGCGCTCACCGACGGCACCGCCGCCAACCTCGCCGGCGGCACGCACCACGCCTTCGCCGACCAGGCGCAGGGCTTCTGCGTGTTCAACGACGCGGCGATCGCCGCGCGTGCGATGCAGGCCGAGGGCCGCGCCGCGCGCGTGCTGATCGTCGATGCCGACGTGCACCAGGGCAACGGCACCGCGGCGATCCTCGCCGGCGACGACAGCGTCTTCACCTTCTCGATCCACGGCGGGCGCAACTTCCCGTTCAAGAAGGAAACCAGCGACCTCGACGTCGAGCTCGCCGACGGCACCGGCGACGCGGCCTACCTGGAAGCGCTGGAGGCGGGAGTGGCGCAGGCGCTGGCGCGCGCCCGCGCCGAGCTGGTGATCTACCTGGCCGGCGCCGACCCGTACACCGGCGACCGGCTCGGCCGGCTGGCGCTCAGCAAGTCCGGGCTGGCGGCGCGCGATGCGCTGGTGCTCGAGCGCTGCGCCCGCGCCGGCCTGCCGGTCGCGGTGGCGATGGCCGGCGGCTACGCCGAGGACCTCGCCGACATCGTCGACATCCACTTCGCGACGGTGTGCCGCGCCGCTGACCTGGCGATCAGGAATGGGTGATGGGGAATGGGGAGGCGACTTCCCATGACTCATCCCCGCTCACCGCTCGCTCGCGTATCAGTGGCTGACGCGCGCCGTGCCGTCGGCGGCGGTCAGCACGCGCACGCGCTCGCCGTGCTGGAAGAACTCGTCGGCACCCTGGGTGACGGCGATGATGCGACCGCTGTCGAGCCGCACCGTGATCTCGAGACCCTGCTGCTTGCCCACCTGACCCTCGATCGCGCTGCCGGCGAGCCCGCCGATCAGGGCGCCGCCGATCGCCGCCGCCACGGCACCCTTGCCTTGGCCAACCTCGCTGCCGGCGAGCCCGCCGAGCGCCGCGCCGCTGAGCGCGCCGACGCCGGTTTTCTGGCTCTCGATCTGCACTTCGCGCACCGCCTCGACGACGCCGAACTCGACCGTCTGCGACTGACGCACCTGCGCACCGGTGTAGGCGCCACTGCCGTAATTGGGCGGAGCGCACCCGCTCAGCGCCGCGGCGGCGGCGAGGGCGGCGATCAGAGCGCGCGTGTTCATGCGGGATCTCCTGTCTCGGGGACGAAAGCGTATCGCAACGGCACCCCCGCCGCCATCGGCCGGCAGTATAGCGGCACGCCGTCACCGTGCCGCCGAAGCGCGGTCGCGCCCGGGCAGCGCGGCGAGCACGGCGTCGGCCAGCGCCTGCGCGCCGATCGGCGCCTGCAGCCAGAGGTCGACCTCGGGCCGCGCCTCGGGCTCGGCCGCGACCGCGATCACCCGCGGTCGCGACCTTCGCCCGGCGAGCAGCGCCAGCGCGCGCTCGGGCTCGAGCGCCGTGGCATCCCAGTCGAGCACCAGCGCCTCGAGCGCGCGCACGCCGACGCGCAGCCGCAGCGCCTCGGCATCGGCGACCACGGTCACGCGCACCCCGCGCCCGGCCAGCGCCCCGGCGAGTTCGTGCGCACCGTACAGATCGCTCCAGGCGAGCAGTACCGTCGCCCCCTCGTGACGCTCGCGCAAGCTGTGGCGCGTGATCAGCAGCGTTTCCGACGGTTCGGCGAGCATCGCGACGACCGCTTCGAACAGCTCGGCCGGACCGACCGGCTTGGTCAGGTAGGCACTGACGCCGAGCGCGCGGCTGCGCGCGGCGTCACCGCGCATCCCGGCCTCGGTGAAGATCATCACCGCCGGCGGCGTCTCCAGCCGCAGCGCCTCCAGCGCGCGCACCATCCGGAACGCCGCCTCGACACCCTCGTCGAGGTCGAGCAGCAGCAGGCGGTACGGCTCGCCGCCGTCGAGCTGCGCCAGACCCTCGGCTGGGCCGGCGGCGGTGACCACCGCCCAGCCCTGGCGCTCGAGCACTTCGCTCAGGAAGCGCCGCGCCGCCAGCGTATCGGCCACCACCAGCGCCCCCGAGGCTTGCGCCTGGACGGCTCGCGGCGTGGCGGCCGGCGCGGGCTGCTCGGCGCGCAGCGGCACGCTGAAGCCGAAACAGCTGCCCTGCCCCACCTGGCTGCTCACCTCGAGTTCGCCGCCGATCAGCCCGAGCAGTTGCCGGCACAGCGACAAGCCCATGCCGGTGCCGCCGTAGCGGCGCGTGGTCGAACCGTCGCCCTGGACGAAGGGATCGAAGATCGCATCGAGGCGCTCGCGCGCGATGCCGACGCCGGTGTCGCGCACCTCGACGCGCAGCCGCCCGGCGCCGGCGCACATCACGCGTACCTCGATCCGGCCTGCGGGCGTAAACTTGAGCGCATTGTCGGCCAAGAGCAGCAGGATCTGCCGCAGGCGCGCCGCATCGCCGATCAGCGCATCGGGCACGTCGGCGGCCACGCTCCACTCGAAGTGCAAGCCCTTGGCCCGCGCGCGCTCGGCGATGCCGGCGAGGCACGCGGCGAGCTGCGCGCGCAGCCGGAACGGTTTCGCCTCGGCATGCACGGCGCCGACCGACAGCTTGGCGAAGTCGAGCACCTGTTCGATCAGCTCGAGCAGGCGGCGGGCGGAATCGCGCGCCAGGCGCAGATAGCCCTGCTGTTCGGCATCGAGCGCGGTGTCGGCGAGCAGTTCGGTCATGCCGATCACGCCGTTCAGCGGCGTGCGCAGCTCGTGGCTGACGGTGCCGAGGAACTCGGCCTTGGCGAGGTCAGCCGCCGCGGCTTCGGCCATCGCGCGCTTGAGCCGGGTTTCGGTCTCGCGCCGCTCGGCGATCTCGCGCGCGAGCTGCGCATTGGCGCGCTCGAGCTCGACGGTGCGCTCGGCGACCAGCTGGCGCACCGCCGCCGAGCGTGCGGTCAGCTGCAGCAACAGCGCGCCGACCAGCGCGCACAGCACCAGGCCACCGGTGAACAGCGCCCAGATCCGCAGCTCGCCCGCCCGCCAGATGAAGTCGGTGTGCACCGCGCCGGGCTCGTCGATCACCAGCCCGAACAGCGCGACCAGGCCCAGCGTCGCGGCGATCAGCGCCGGGGCCACCGCCCAGCGCCGGTGACGCCAGGCTCCTTCGGCCGGCATCGCCAGGCTCAGCGCGATCGGCGCGACGATCGTCACGCCGAGCGCCCCCCCCAGCCACCACACCGGCAGGCTGCGCGCGAGCTCGGCCGCACTCGCCTGGCCGAGCGCGAACAGCCACAGCCCGGCGGCGAGCGGCGCGATCCAGGTCGGGGCGACGCCGCCGAACAGCCAGAACGCCAGCACTTCGCGCCCGCGCGCGAGCGCCGGCCGCGGCCCCAGCCAGCGCACCACCAGCCAGGCGCCGAGCCCCGCCTGCGCGGCGGCAGCCAACGCCGACAGGGCCGTGCGACCGGCGACCAGCCCGGGCGGATCGCCGGCCTGCAGCCGCAGCCAGGCGTGCAGCAGCGCCGCACCCAGCGCCACCCCCGGCAGGGCCCGCCGTCCCCACAGCAGCACGGCCGCGAGCGCCAGCCCCGCCGGCGGCCAGAACGCGAACGGATACGCCGCTTCGATGCGCAGCGTGGCGACGCCATAGCCGAGCAGCGCGTAGGCCGCAGCCAGCAGCCCGTTCAGCGCCGCAAGCCGCAACGCCGTCACCGCGGTGCTTCCGCCAGCCACTCGAGCCGCTCGAGCCGCTGGCCGAGCAGCCACAGCTGGCCCTTGCAGCGCACCTCGCCGGCGCCGGCGGCGTACTCGAAGGCATAGCGCCGCCACCAGTGCCAGCGGCCATCGATGCGGCGCGCTCGCCACTCGCGCAGCTCGACGGTGTCGTCGAGCAGCTGCACGCCGGCACGCTCGCACGCGGCTCGGCACAGCGCGAGCGCGCGCTCGCGCGCGCGCAGCGTCGAATGCCAGGCCCAGCCGACCAGCGCCAGCACCACCAGCCAGGGGGCCAGCGACAGCGGGCTCACGGCGCTTCCTTCAGCCGCGCGAGGATCGCATCGCGTGCCTCGTTGAGCAGCGAGTCGCGGTCGAGGCTGTCGAGGATTTCGCGCACCGCGCGCTTGGGCCCGCCTTCGCCCCAGGAGCGCCCCTGGGCGAAGTAGCGCTCGGCGGCGCGCCCGACCAGGTAGGTGCCGTACCACGCCACCGCGCCCTGCGCCGAGGCGGTGACCAGCGTCGACAGGCCGAAGCTCGCGCCCTTCAGCGCCGACGAGATCAGGTTGACGCCGAACACCGTGCCGGCGAGCAGCGCCATCTGGCCGAGGATGGTCGCGATCAGCCGGCCGGCTTCACCGCGCGAGACCGGCAAGCCGTAGACCTTGCCGAGATGCACCACCATCGCCACATCGCCGAGCACCGCCGCCAGGTCGGCGAGCGGCACCGGGTTCAGCGCCACCGCGATCCCCTTGCCCAGGCAGTAACGCCGCACCACGGCTTCGGCGAGCTCGCGCCGCGCGCTGACGATCTCGCCGCTCAGGCGGTCGCAGAAGCGCCCGGCGAAGATCCCGGCGTTCAGCGCCGCGACGGTCTTGCCCTCGGCGGCGAGGATGGCCCACAGCGTCTCGCGCAGCTCCTCGACCTGCGGCGCAGGCCGTCGGCGCTCTTCGCGCTCGGCGCCATCGGCGGCGACACGGATCACCCGCTGCTCGGCCGGTGCGGCGGCGACCGGCACGATGTGTTCGGGGCGCACCAGCCCTTCGGTGCGACGCTCGAGCGCATCGAGCAAGGCCTCGCGCTCGGCGCGCGTGTAGCGGTCGACCTTGTTCAGCGCCAGCACCAGCGGTCGCGTGCCATCGGCGAGCTTCCTGAGCGCGGCGAGCTCGGTGTCGGTCAGGTCGCCGTCGACGACGAACAGCACCAGGTCGGCCATCGCCGCGACTTCGTGCGCCAGGCGCTCGCGTGCCTCGCCGTCGACCTCGTTGATGCCGGGGGTGTCGACCAGGTGCACGCCGCCGTCGGCGAGCTCGCGCGCACCGTGCACCGCAGCCGAGGGCTCCCAGCGCGCGCGCTGCGCCTGCACGGTCTCGCCGTGCAGCGGGCTGGTGCTGAAGCGCGTCTCGCCGAGCAGCGCATTGGCGAGCGCCGACTTGCCGACGCTGACGCGGCCGAAGATCACGATGTGCAGCTGGCCGTGCTCGAGGCGCTCGAGCAGCGCCTCGAGCGTCGCGTAGTCCTCGGCCAGGCGCGCGCGCACCGCGGGCGGCACGCGCGTATCGGCCAGCAGCTCGCGCAGGCTCTCGCGCGCGAGCGCGAGGTGCGCATCGCCCACCGGCGCGCCATCGCCCGCGGCTTCAGCGGCGGCGGTCTTCGTCGTCGTTCTTGCGCGCAGCGCCGACCACCAGCCGGGCCAGGCTTCGCGCACGCGTTTCCAGATCATCACGCAATCCGTCCTCGAACAGGCGCAGCGCCGCCTCCGGCGCGAGCGTGCCGCGGGTCTCGAGCGCGCGCGCCGCAGCCCGCCCCAGGCTCTCGAAGATCAGCCCGTAGGCGACGGCGTGCAGCATGCCGCCGACCACGGTGCCGACGCCGGGAAAAGCCTTGAACACGTTGCCGGCCAGCGCCAGCAGCAGGTTGAGCCGGCGGCCGACGTGGCCGCTGGCGAGCTCCAGGAAACGCTGCAAGTCGACCTCACGCGCGGCGACGCCGTGGATCGCGCACAGCTCCTTGAGCATGCCGAGGCCGAGATAGCCCTGGATCAGGACGTCGGTGCCGGGGCCCACCGCGGCCAGCGCGCCGAACACCGCCTTGCGCGCGTAGGCCTGCACCACGACCTCGGCGCGCGCGTGGCGGTGCTCGCGCGTGGCCTCGTCGAGGCGCCGGCCGAGCAGCGTGAACAGCGCCACGTCGCGCAGCCGCTCGAGCGCCGCCGGGTCGGCGTCGAGGCGGCGCTGCAGCGCCTCGGCCAGCGGCGCGATCTGCGGCGCACGCTCGCGCGTGAGGTGCTCCTCGCTGCCGTCGGGCAGCACGCGGATCACCTCTTCGCTGCCGCCGCTCTGCACCGCGACCAGCTCGGCGCGTCCGGCCAGCCGCCCGCGCAGCCGCGCCTCGAGCAGCGCCAGCTCCTCGGGCGAGTAGCGGTCGGTCTTGTTCAGCACCAGCAGCAGCGGCTTGCCGAGCGCGAACAGCCCCTCGAGCGCCCGGGCCTGGTCGCGGCTCAGGTCGCCGTCGCACAGGTACAGCACCAGGTGCGCACGCGCGGCTTCCTCGGTGGCGAGCACATCGAGCGTGCCATCGGCTTCGTTCAGCCCCGGCAGGTCGGCGAACACCAGCGCATCGCCGGCCGGCGAGGTCCACGTGTAGTGCGTCACCGTGCGCGTGGTGCCGCCGCGCACGTCGCTGATCACCGCCAGCCCCGGCAGCAGCGCGCGGATCAGGCTCGACTTGCCGGTGCTGATCTCGCCGAACACGGCGACGAACACCTTGCCCGCGGCGCGCCGGCGGCCGAGCTCGGCGAGTTCGGCGCGCAGCCGCGCGACGTCGATCCCCTCGGCTTCGGCGACCTCGAGGCGCGTGGCGAGCACGGGCTCGTCGGGCGGTGGCGACTTCGCCGCGGCGGGGGGTGCCGGCGCGGGCGCGAGCAGCCGCCACACGGTCCACACGCCGAGCCCGGCGAGCAGCACGATCGCCGCCGCGTACGCGGCGACGAAGCCCCAGTGCGCGGTTTGCAGCCGCTCCCACACCGACAGCCCGAGGTCGGTGACATACAGCAGCAGCACCAGCAGCAGCGCCAGCCCCAGGCTCAGGCCCAGCGCGGCGAGCACCCGCAAGGGCAGCAGCGGACGGCTTCGCGGACGCATCGCGGCGACGGCTCAGGCGGGCGCGGCGAACAGCACCGGGAAGGCCTCCGGCACCGGCCGGATGCGGCGCGCAGCGTAATCGAAGAACACGATGCCGGTCTTGGCGCGCGCGACTTCGCGGCCGCTGGCTTTCTCGGTCACGCGGTAGACCACGTCGCAGCCGTGGCGGTTGAAGTCGCCGAGCGCGATGTCGACGGCCAGCGTCTCGCCGAGGAACGCCTCCGAGCGGTAGACGATCGCACAGTCGGCCATGATCAGGCTCGCGCCGCAGCAGTCGAGCTCGGTCTGACCGTACGCGGCGAGCAGGCGTATGCGCGCCTCGTGCAGCAGCCCGAGCAGCGCGTCATTGCCCAGGTGATTGCCGTAGTTGATGTCGCCGACGCGCACCTCGAGCTCGGTGCGGAAGACGAAGCGGTCGGGCAGTTCGAGCTTCACTCTGGCCATCGCGGTCTCGTTCCTTGGTCTGCTGCTACTTTCGGCACTCGGCCGGTACACGCTCCGACAGCATCGGCGGCGCCCGGACGCCACGCAAGAGGCACGTCGATCGGGCGCCGGGCGTTCATGTCCTGCCCTGCTCGGCCAGCGTCTTCGCGATCCGGTCGCGCAGGTACACCGGCAGCGCGTGCTCGGGCGCCAGCGCTTCGCCGCGCGCGAACGCGCAGGCGCCGAGCGCGGCGATGTCGAGCGCGTGCGGGAATACGCCGGCCAGCACCCGTGCGACCGGCACGGCCGCCGCCAGCGGCTCGCCGCAGGCATCCCAGCCGCTGCCCGCGCCGCACCAGTGGCCGGGCTCGGGCAGGGACACCGCCGCGGGCGCGCAGACGCGCTCGGGCGCGAGCGGCCGCGCGTCGCCGTCGGCGCCGACCCGGTACGTCCCCCAGTAGACCTCGCCCATGCGCGCATCGATCGCCGCCGCGACCCGCCGGCTTCCGGCTTCGCGCCAGGCGCGGCGCGCCAGCGCCGCCAGCGTCGACACCGGCAGCAGCGGCAGGTCGGCGGCGAAGGCCAGGCCCTGCGCCACGCTGACGGCGATGCGCACGCCGACGAAG
>JBDHRG010000327.1:0-2638 GCA_039807445.1 Candidatus Competibacteraceae bacterium | reverse complement strand
TCGGAGGCGTACACGGAGGTACGCCGAGAATGAGCGCAGCGACATCCCCCTCGCCCCGCCGCAATACGCACGAAAACCTATCGTGATCCGCATCAGTGTTCGAACGCCGCCAGCACTTCGCGCCGCGATCGCAGCTCGACTGCTGCTGGCGCCTTGACCAGCACCCGTGCGGCACCGCTCGCCAGTTCTCTCCAGCACACGCCGGCGCCGTCGGGAAGCAGGAGCTCGCCGTCGGTGCGCCGGCCAGTCGCGGCTTCCCACTCGGGCAGCGCGACCAGCAGCGCCCACAGCTCCTCGCGCGCGCGCGGCCGCCACGCCAGGTCGAGGTCCGAGCCCGCGTGCACGTATTCGAGCCCGGTCAGCGCCTGCCAGGCGAAGGCGCCGAACACCGCGGGCTCGAGCCCGAGCGCCTCGGCCAGCGCCCGCATCCGCGCCAGCGCCGGAGTCCACGCCTTCGGTGCCGTGGGCAACGCCGCGCGCAGGGACAGCGGCGGGCGCCAGTCGGCGATCGCCGCGCGCGGTGTCAGCAGCGTGAGGCGCCGCTTGCCCTCGGCCGGCGGCAGCGGTACGCCCAGGCGCAGCCAGCCGCTCGGCTCGTCGCCCTGGCACCGCGCCAGTACCGCCGGGAAACCGGCGGCGAGCCATGCCCGCAGCCGCCCACTGGCAGCGGGATCGAGCGCGCGCCAGTCGGCGTCCGGCGCCAGCCGCAGCAGCGCGTGGCGCGGCAGGGCTTCAGGTACGGCCATCGGCGACCCGGGTCGCGATCGCATCGGCCAAGGTCCGGCCGCCGCGCTCGCGGCCGAGCCGGCGGCGCGTGTCGCCGCCGTCCGGCTCGCGAAGCGCCGCGAGCAGGTGCTCGGCCAGCTCGCCGTCCCAGAGGCCGTGCACCGCGCCCATCGCGACGTAGTTGGCGACCCCCGGCGCGAACACCGGCGAGCTGCGGCTCAGTGCCTCGAGGCGCTCGAGCGGCTGCTTGGTCACGCGCGCCATCGCCCGCAGGTCCATCACCTTGACCTGCGCCTCGGGCAGCGCATGGATGCGGTCGGCCATCAGCCCGAAGGACAGGAAGCCGCCGCTGACCGCGAGGTCGTAGACCAGGCTGATCAGCCGCGCGCCGCGCCGCCGGGCGAGGTCCAGGCACTGCGCCAGGTGGGCGAGGTAGGCGTTGATGCCGAGCAGCTCGTCGCGGCGCGAAGGGCGCTGGCCGGCGGTGTCGACCAGCATCACGATCGGCCGCCCGGAGTGCTCGCGGGTGCTTTCGAGCACGGCCTCGGCCAGCGCCAGCGCGTGCTCGACGCCGATCTCGGCATGGTCGGTGGTGCCGATCACCGTCACCGGGCCGGCGGCGGTTTCGGCGGCGCCGCGCAGCACCTGGTCTTCGACCGCCACCGCGTGGCCGAGGGGAAACAGCTTGTCCAGCAGTTCGTCGAGGCGCATCACGCGGCCCTCCCGGCGACGGCCTTCAGGAAGTCCTCCGCCTCGAGCAACGGCAGGCGCTCGGGGTCATCGATCCCCTGCGTGCGCCAGATGTCGAGCCCGTCGGGGCAGACGCCGTAGCGTTCGCGGCGGCGGACGAGCCGCGCGTGCGCCGCCTCGAGCGCAGCCAGATCGTTCGGCCGCGCCTGGCCGAGCGCGGCGATCGCTGCGGCGCGGAAGGCGCCGATGCTGTCGGCGACCAGCGCGTCGGCGTCGCCGATCAGATACCGGTGCTTGCCGCCGGTGGTGCGCCACACCAGCGCGCGGTCGCGCGAGTCGAACTCCTCGACGCCGCGAACGGTCTCGATCACCTCGGGACCCGACAGCGCCAGCCGGCCCTCCTCGGACATGATCACGCGATCGCAGCAGCGCGCGGTGATGCCCATGCCGCCGAAGCAGCCGTTGGCGCCGCCGATCAGCGCGATCACCGGCACGCCGGCGGCGCGCGCGCCGAGCAGCGCGCGGATGACCTCCGAGATCGCGATCAGCCCGGCGTTGGCTTCGTGCAGGCGCACGCCGCCCGATTCGAGCAGCAGCAGCACGCCGGCCGGACGGGTCGCGGCGGCGCGCTCGAGCAGGCCGGTGAGCTTGGCGCCGTGCGCCTCGCCGACCGAGCCGCCGATGAACGCGCCTTCCTGTGCGGCAATCAGCACCGGCCGGCCGTCGAGCCGCCCTTCGCCGACGGCGATGCCGTCGTCGAAGGCGCCGGGAACGTCGAGCTGCGCCAGGTGCGGGCTCAGCGTGCGCGCGCGCGGGCCGAGCAGTTCCCGGAACGAGCCGGGGTCGAGCAAGCCGAGCAAGCGCTCGCGCGCGCTCGCCTCGTACCAGCTGGATTCGCGGGGATTCATGGGGCATCTCCTTCGAAGGCTTCGACGGCCTGGTCCAGGCGCAGGCTGACCACCGCCGGCGTCGCGCCGACGTCGTTGATCGAGATGCGCACGTCCATCAGCGGATGGCGCGCGCTGAAGTCGCGCAGCACCGCTTCCCAGATCGCGCCGAAGCCGCGCGCGGCGGTGACGATCTCGATCGCCATGCGCCCGCCCAGCTCGGCCGGCTCGATCATCACTTCCAGATTGCCCGAGGCCACGACGCCGACCAGCGCGTGGTCCGGGGCCGGGTGGACCGGCTTGCGGCCGGCGAACTCGAATCGCAGTTGTTCCAT
>JBDHRG010000074.1:0-17010 GCA_039807445.1 Candidatus Competibacteraceae bacterium | reverse complement strand
AGGGCGGCGGGGCCGGCCGAGATGACCTGAGCACAATCCATGCCGGATGTCCTCTTGTGGAGCACTTACCGAGGGTGTGACGGTTGCCTGTATGAATGCACATAACTAAAATGCTTTCATCGAAAGCAAATAGATGTTTTGAATCATGGCAATACTGACAGTGCGCAACTTACCCGAAGAGGTGCACCGCGCCCTTCGCGTGCGGGCGGCCGTACACGGCCGTAGCACCGAGGCCGAGGTGCGCGCCATCCTGGAGGAAGCAGTAAAGCCGGAAGGGCGGGTGAAGCTGGGTTCCCTGCTGGCCGACATTGGCCGCCAGGCCAGACTGGCCGATGAGGATTTCGCGGTCTTTGAACAGCGCGACAAGACCCCGGCCCAGCCGGTGAGCTTTGAATGATCCTGGTCGATACGAACGTGATTTCAGAGCCGCTGCGCAAGTCGCCCGAGGCCCGTGTCATCGAGTGGATCGACGCCCAGCCGCTCGAAACCCTGTATCTGTCGGCCATCACCGTTGCCGAACTGCGTTTTGGCGTGGCCTCGCTGCCGGCCGGCAAGCGTCGGGATGGGCTGCATGACAGCCTGGAAACGCGGGTGCTGCCGCTGTTCGCCGGCCGCGTGCTGGCGTTCGACCTGGCTGCCTCGCAGGCCTACGCCGAACTGATGGCGAAGGCGCGGGTGGCCGGCTTGGCTATCGGCGTGGCCGATGGATATATCGCAGCAACGGCGGCCGCCAACGGGATGATGGTGGCAACGCGAGACACGGCACCTTTCGAGGCAGCCGGCGTTCCCGTCATCAATCCGTGGGAGGCGTAGAGCACGAGCACCCGTGGCACTGTGACATGAACCAAAAAGGCCGGGCTTCGGTGTCGCCCCGGTCAAGTACCGATAGCTATGAACTTGCCACCACGCGTTGCGCGACCCGGTCGGGACGAAACTGGGACGAGGGGCCCCTCGAGAAGCCGTCACCCCGGCGAAAGAACGTCACCCCGAACCCCGATCCGGAGCCAGACGCTCGCGGCATCGGATGCGTTCTGGATTTCGGCTTTCGCCGGAATGACGCGGAGGGAAGCCAGATACCTCATCAGGGGTAAGTTTCTCCTTAGCCGGAGCTTCCCCCTGCGCCCGATGCCGAACCGGGCCAGTACGGTTACTGCCGCGTGATGACGACTTCGAGGTACTCGCCGGGCACGACCAGCGAATGCGCTCCGCCGACGTTCCAGCGCTCGAGCAGCGCCGTCAGCTCGTGCTGCAGGCACGCTTGGCCGTCGGGATCGAGCGCCGCGAAGGCCTTGTGCGTCGGGCCGTAGAACGTGCGGAACACGTCGATGAAGTGCCCGGCCGAGTGGTAGCGGAAGTTGAAGTGGCGGCGCGTGCAGCGGATGGCCTGCGCCTGCGCGCCGAACAGCTCGACGAGGTACGCCTCCTCGCCCCACAGCATCGGCGAGCGCGTGCCGGCGGGTGGCGGCACGTGCGCACCGATCGCGCGGAACAGCTCGCCGATGAAGCCGCCGGGCGTCCAGTTCGCCAGCCCGATGCGCCCGCCGGGGCGGATCACGCGGGTCAGCTCGGCGGCGGCACGCGCATGTTGCGGTGCGAACATCGTACCGAAGCTCGACAGGGCGACGTCGAAGCTGGCATCGGCGAAGGGCAGCGCCTCGGCGTCGGCGACGCGGAAGCTCACGTCGAGACCCTCGGCAGCGGCCCGGCCGGCCGCCTTGTCGAGCAGATGCGGCACGTAGTCGGTCGAGGTCACCTGCGCGAAGCGCCGTGCGGCGGCGAGCGTGGCATTGCCGTTGCCGGCGGCGACGTCGATCACGCGCTCGCCGGCACGGATGTCTACGGCTTCGGCCAGGTTCTCGCCGACGATCTGCAGCGTCGTGCCGATCACCGCGAAGTCGCCGCTGGCCCAGGCGGCCTGCTGGCGCTGCTTGATCGCGTCGAAGTCGGGGTGGTGTTCGGCCGTTCGATCGGCTACGCAGGTATCGGGGGTGGCGTTCATGACGGGCTCCGGGCGCCGGTCGAGCCGGCGAGCGTGCGTGAAGGGGAGCGTCGAAGGCTCGGATCGACGGGAGGCCGACGAGGCGTCCGACGCGGGCATTGTCCGAATCGGCGCCGATGGGCGCTTCCCTGGGCGTCGTGCAGATTTGCTCGCGCGTCCGCGTTCGAGCGCAGCCTTGATCGCCCGTCCATAGCGCTTGCCCAGGACTCCTGCATGAGCCGCGACACCTTGTCCGATCTGCTGCGCGCCGTGCGCCTGCGCGGGGCGGTGTTCTACTACGTCAGCTTCCGCGCGCAGTGGGCCGCCGAAGCGCCACCCGCCCGGGAGATCGCCGAGGCCGTGATGCCGGGCGCGGAGCACGTGATCGAGTACCACATGATCGTCAAGGGGGGCGGCTGGGCGGCCGTGTCGGGACTGCCGCCGGTGAGCCTCGGCGAGGGCGACATCGTGATGTTCCCGCGCGGCGATGCGCACGTGATCTCGAGCGCGCCGGGGCTGAAGCCCTATCGTCGTTTCGATGCCGACTGGGTGTTCGCGACCCGTCATGAGCCGAAGCCGATGCCGATCTCGTACCACCACGGCGTCGTGCAGCCGGGGGCGCCGATGCCGGTCGAGGACGCCGACACGGTGCTGGTCTGCGGCTTTCTCGGCTGCGACCTGCGGCCGTTCAACCCGCTGGTGTCGGCGCTGCCGCGACTGCTGCACCTGCCGTGCGAACGCACCGGCGGCTGGATCGGCCGGGTGATCGACCAGGCCGCCGCCGAGTCGACGCAGCACCGCCCCGGCGGCGACGCCGTGCTCGAGCGCCTGGCGGAGATGATGTTCGTCGACACCACTCGGCGCTACCTCGACGGCCTGCCCGGGGACGCGACCGGCTGGCTCGCGGGGCTGCGCGACCGCTTCGTCGGCCGGGCGCTGGCGCTGCTGCACGAGCGCCCCGAGCACCCGTGGACGCTCGACGAGCTGGGGCGCGAAGTCGGGCTGTCGCGCTCGGCCTTGCACGAGCGGTTCGTGCAATACCTGGATCAGCCGCCGATGCAGTACCTCGCGAACTGGCGCATCCAGCTCGGCTCGCGACTGCTGCGCGAGACCCACCGCACGGTGGCCATGATCGCGCAGGACGTGGGCTACGAATCCGAAGCGGCGTTCGCGCGCGCCTTCAAGCGCCTGGTCGGCATGCCGCCTGCCGCGTGGCGGCGCAGTCAGGCCGCGGCCTGAGTCCCGGCGGCGCGAGGTGTTCCGCGGATCGGGGCGAGGATCGGCTACAATGCGTGCCCCTGTCCCGCCCGCGCAGACCCGCCATGCCGCTCCTGAGCTTCGACGACGTCTCCATCGCTTTCGGCTTGCAGCCGCTGCTCGACCGGGCCAGCTTCCAGATCGACGCCGGTGAGCGCGTTTGCCTGATCGGGCGCAACGGCGCCGGCAAGTCGACGGCGCTCAAGCTGGTCGATGGCACGCTCGCGCCCGATTCGGGCGAGGTCTGGCGGGCGCCAGCGCTGAAGGTCGCGCGGCTCGAGCAGGAACTGCCGGCCGAGGAAACCGCGACCGTCTACGAAGTCGTCGCCGGCGGCCTGCCCGAGCTCGGGCGGCTGCTGGCCGAGTACCACGCCGTGTCGGCCGCGGTCGCGCACGACCACTCGCCCGAGCGGCTCAGGCGCCTGGAGCGCCTGCAGCACGAGCTCGAGGCGCGCGAGGGCTGGAGCCTCGACCAGCGCGTGCAGACCATCATCACGCGCCTGGCGCTGCCCGCCGACGAGCGGCTCTCGGCGCTCTCCGGCGGCTGGCAGCGGCGCGTGCTGCTCGGCCGTGCGCTGGTGTCGGAGCCCGACCTGCTGCTGCTCGACGAGCCGACCAACCACCTCGACGTCGAGGCGATCCAGTGGCTCGAAGACCAACTGCTGAGCTTGCGCGGCGGCGTGCTGTTCGTCACCCACGACCGCGCGCTGCTCGAGCGCCTGGCGACGCGCATCCTCGAGCTCGACCGCGGCCGGCTCGCGTCGTACCCCGGCAGCTACGCCGCCTACCGCGAGCGCAAGGCCGCCGAGCTCGAGGCCGAGGCCAAGACCAACGCCGAGTTCGACAAGAAGCTGGCGCAGGAGGAGGTGTGGATCCGCAAGGGGATCGAGGCCCGGCGCACGCGCAACGAGGGGCGCGTGCGCGCGCTCAAGGCGATGCGCGAGGAGCGCCGCGCGCGGCGCGAGCTCGCCGGCAAGGCGAAGCTGGTGCTCGAGGAAGCCGAAGCCTCGGGCAAGCTGGTCGTCGAGGCCAAGGACGTGCGCTACACGTGGGACGGCACGCCGCTGGTCGAGGGGTTGTCGCTGCGCGTGATGCGCGGCGACCGCATCGGCCTGATCGGCCCCAACGGCGTCGGCAAATCGACGGTCCTGAAGCTCTTGCTCGGCCAGCTCGAGCCGCAGGCCGGCTCGGTCCGCCTCGGCACCAAGCTCGAGGTCGCGTACTTCGACCAGCTGCGCGCGACGCTCGATCTGGAGGCGACGGTGATCGACAACGTCGCCGAGGGGCGCGAGTTCGTCGACATCAACGGCGAGCGGCGCCACGTCATCGGCTGGCTGCAGGACTTCCTGTTCGCACCCGAACGCGCGCGCACGCCGGTCAAGTCGCTGTCGGGCGGTGAGCGCAACCGCCTGCTGCTGGCGCGGCTGTTCAGCCAGCCGGCCAACGTGCTGGTGCTCGACGAGCCGACCAACGACCTCGACATCGAGACGCTCGAGCTGCTCGAGGAACTGCTCGCCGGCTTCGGCGGCACCATCCTGATCGTCTCGCACGACCGCGCCTTCCTCGACAACGTCGTCACCTCGTCGCTGGTGTTCGAGGGCAGGGGCGTGATCCGCGAATGCGTCGGCGGCTATTCCGACTGGCTGCGCCAGCGGCCGCAGCCGCCCGAATCCAGGCCGGTCGAAGCGAAGAGAGCCGAAACACCGAAGTCCGCTGCGGAGCCTTCGAAGCCGAAGGCCGCCAGGCTCGGCTACAAGGACCAGCGCGAGCTCGACGCGCTGCCCGGGCGGATCGAGGCGCTCGAAGCCGAGCAGGCCGAGCTCTCGGCGCGCACCAGCGACCCGGCGTTCTACACCCAGCCCCAGCCGGCCCAAGCCGAGGTGCTGAACCGGCTGAGCGCGATCGGCGACGAACTCGATGCCGCCTACGCGCGCTGGGACGCGCTCGAGGCGCTGAAGGCGGGCGGCTAGCTCGGATCGCGGGTGTCAACGCCCGGTCGGAATGCCCCGATAGCCGAAATACAGCTCGACCGCGCGCACGACGAAGCGGCGGGTCTCGGGGTAGGGCGGGATGCCGCGCGCCGCGGCGACCGCCTCGGGGCCGGCGTTGTAGGCGGCGAGTGCCAGGCTGAGGTTGCGGTAGCGCTCGAGCATGCGACGCAGGTAGCGACTGCCGGCGTGGATGTTGGCGTGCGGCTCGAACGGGTCGGCCAGGCCCAGCTCGCGCGCCGTGGCGGGCATGATCTGCATCAGCCCCTGCGCGCCGCGCGGTGACACCGCACGCGGGTCGTAGCCGCTCTCGGCGCCGATCACCGCGTGGATCAGCGCCGGCGGTAGGCGCTGGGCGCGCGCCGCAGCCATCACCGTGGCGTGGTAGGGTTTGCTCGCCAGACGCGGGCTGTCGGCGAGTTCGGGCAGCTCGGCGGCGGGCAGAATGCGCGTGCAGGCGAGCAAGAGCAGGACGAACGGCAGGCGCATCGCGGCTCCGGTGTGTCCGAACGGAACCTGGAGCATATCCGAATGACCCACGAACTCGACCGTTTCACCGCCGACGACGGCGAACCCATCCATGTCCGCATCCGCGGGACCGGCGGCCGGCCGGTGGTGTTCCTGCACGGCTGGACCGCCGACCACCGCTGCTGGGCGCACTGGGCCGAGGCGCTGGTGGGCGAGTGCGCGAGCTACGCCTGGGATGCGCGCGGCCACGGCGGCCACGCGCTGCGGATGGCGACGGCGCCGACGGTGCAGCGCATGGCCGCCGACCTGCAGGCGCTGATCGCCCACTACGGCCTGGAGCGGCCGGTGCTGGTCGGACACTCGATGGGGGCGCTGACCGTGTGGGAATACCTGCGCCGCTACGGCGACGCCGGGCTCGGCGGGCTGGGCCTGATCGACCAGTCGCCGAAGCTCGTCACCGATGTCGGCTGGCGGCTCGGCATCCGTGGCGACTTCGACGCGGCCGCCAACCAGCGGCTGATCGCCCGGCTGCGCGAAGACTTCGCCGAAGGCGTACTCGAACTGGCCGCGCACGGCCTGAACCGGCACATGCGCAGCCGCTACGCGGCCGCGCCGCAGAGCTACGATCGGCTGCGCGCGCAACTGCGTGCGCTCGAGCCGGCACCGCTGATCGCCTGCTGGCAGAGCCTGGCCGCGGGCGACTGGCGCGAAGTGCTGCCCATGATCCGCGTGCCGACGCTGCTGGTATACGGCACCGAGAGCCAGTTCTACGGCCCCGAGGTGGCACGCTGGGTCCATGCCGGCATCGCCGGGTCGCGGCTCGAGGTCTACGCAGGTGCCGACCACTCGCCGCAGTTCTGGCAGCGCGACCGCTTCCTGACCGAGCTGCGCGCGCTGCTGGCAGCGATTGCGGCGTGACGGCGCAGGAGAATCCGTTGCCGGGTGATCGTCCGGCGGTCCGCGGTGCACACGGCCCTTCATCGCGATGCCCGCCGGCCCACAACCTATGCTTTGCGCCGAGGCCGTCATCGCCCTGGGGGGCGGAAGGAGGGGGCCATGTCCGGAAACTGCTGTTGCGGGGTCGATATCACCAGCTGGGTCGCGCTGCACAAGCTCGCGAACGACGAGACGGGCGATCCGCGGCAGACGGCCATGCGGTTCGCCGATGCCTTCGAAGCGCTGCTCGCGGTCGACCGCGAGCTGATCGAGGAGCGGCTCGAGACCGATCCGCAGGCCAATTACCTGAAACCCTTCGTCGGCGTCTACGACAAGGCCGCCGGCAACGCGGTGCGGCTGTTGCGCGAGCACATCGCCGCGCGGCCCGAAGCCGATTTGCGCGAGCTGGCGCTGGCGCTGCGGCTGGCGGCGCTGGCCGATGAGTTGCTGGCGCTGCAGATCTACCTCGACGCGCCGGTGGATCTGGTGCCGCTCGACGACAAGCAGGACAAGAGCGAGGTGGTCACCGACTCGGTGAAGGAGCTGATCAAGAAGTGGGCCGGCTGGTGGTGGGTCGAGCCCATCCTCCAGGCGATCGACGAAGTGCTCGACATCATCCGCGGCGGTGGCAAGGGCAAGAAGTGAGGGGAGGGGGAGCGATGCTCGAGAATCTGAAGAACGGCTGGTACGAACTGTCGGCGGGCTACGAGGTGCTGATCGAGCACGGCCTGCCGGTGCGGCTGATGTGCGCCGGCGGTGCCGATCTGGTGGAGCCGGCGCAGCTTGCCGACGAGATCCGCCGCCTGAGCGGCTTCAGCGCCCACCTCGGCCCCTGGGGCAAGGGTGAGGCGCCGCTCGATCGCGTGGCGCCGCTCGCGCTGAGCGCCGCCGAGTTCGACGCGGTGCTGAACGCGCTGGCGAAGTCGTCGGCGGCATCGTTCTTCGACCGCTATTTCAAGCCGATCGGGCCGAAGGACAGCGACTTCGAGGACGAGTCCTATGCGCGCGATTTCGCCTTCGCGCTCGGCCGCTGCGGGCTGGGCTGGGCCGAGGTCGACAAGGACGACCATCGGGGCCGCTACCTGGCGACGCTGCGTGCCGAGAGCAAGCGCCTCTCGGAAACCGACGGCGCGGTCGAGGAGCCATAACATCTACATATATCGGTATTTACGGATGATTCTTTCGGCTATATACCGCACTGCAATATAATCCGCCTCGAAACGCCCCGCCGGCCTCATCCCGGCCGTTCCGTGGGGACCCGTGCGCCGCGCCGGCCACCGCCGGCGACGGCGCCTCGAGGCGAGCACATCATCACCGCGCTCGACGGCCGCGCGCCGGCGGCGGTGCGTGGCGGATTGGCAGAGTGTTCCAGCACTTCGACTTGTTGAACGCCAAGACCGTCGCCGACAGCATCCGCTTCCCCATGCCGCGATGTCGGGGCCGCGATGTCGGGGCCGCGATGTCGGGGCCGCGATGTCGGGCGTGATCGGCGGCGGCGGCCCCGGGCCGGCCCGGCGCGGGCGCGGCGATTTTCCCCGAACCGACAAGAGGGATCGGAACCGATGAAGAACAAGACCCTGGCGGTCCTCGCCGCCGGCACGCTGGCGCTGGCTTCGCTGTCGGCTTCGGCCGAGGCGCTGCGCGTGGCGGCGACCGCGGTGCCGCATGCCGAGATCCTGGAGTTTGTCAAGCCCAGGCTCGCCGCCGAGGGCGTCGAACTCGAGATCAAGGTGTTCACCGACTACGTGCAGCCCAACGTGCAGGTGATGGAGAAGCGCCTCGACGCGAACTTCTTCCAGCACAAACTCTACCTCGACGAATTCAACAAGTTCCACGCCGGCAGGGGCGAGGCGCTGGTGCCCGTGGTCGCGGTCCACGTCGAGCCCTTCGGCGCGTACTCGCGCACGATCAAGACACTCGAGGACCTGCCCGAGGGCGCGACGGTCGCGATCCCGAACGACCCCTCCAACGGCGGCCGTGCACTGCTGCTGCTGGTCAGGCAGGGGTTGATCACGCTGAAAAACCCGGGCGACCACCTCGCCGCACCCAAGGACATCGCCGCCAACCCGAAGCGCCTCAGGTTCAAGGAGCTCGAGGCGGCGGCGCTGCCGCGCGTGCTCGACCAGGTCGAACTGGTGCTGATCAACACCAATTACGCGCTCGAAGCCAGGCTGGTGCCGACCAGGGACGCGTTGTTCATCGAGGGCGCCGGCTCGCCCTACGCCAACATCCTGGTTGCGCGCGCCGACAACGCGGATGCGCCGGCGATCAAGAAGCTCGCCGCGGCGCTGGTGACGCCCGAGGTCAGGGACTTCCTGGCGAACAAATACCAGGGCGCGATCGTGCCGGCGTTCTGAACGGCGGCATTCCCCGAAATGCCAAACGGGCTGCGCGCGCAGCATCCCCCTCGCCCCGTCGCCCGAGCGCCCAGCAAAACGGCGATATCTCTTGGGATCCGTATTATTCAGTCGTCCCAGCGGTCGTGCTTGTACCAGCCGCGGTGACGGCCGTTGTCGTGGCGGTAATAGACCGGGCGCTCGACGTACACCGGACGTTCCACGTACACCGGGCGCTCGACCACGCGCCGGCGCTCGACGTAGTGGACTTCGCGGCGCGGCTCCTGGTGGCGGGTGGTCAGCGCGCTGCCCAGGCCGCCGCCGACCGCGCCGCCGATGATGGCGCCGTTGCGTCCGCCGAGCTCGTTGCCGAGCGCCGAACCCAGCGCGCCGCCCAGACCGCCGCCGAGCGCGGCATCGAGCGTGCTGCCGGCGAGCGCCGACAGCGGCGCGGCCAGCACCAGACCCAGCAGCATCGCCAGCTTGTGCTTGGTGTTCATGTCCAGTCTCCTTGGAATGATCGGAAGCCTGCCGGTATCTCAGCAAACCCCGTGCCATTTACCGTGAATTCGGCGTTTGCCGTGTTTTCGGAACGGCTGTCTGTCGCCCTGAAGCGACAGATTTGGTGCCGCCGAAACGCGATTCTCTGCGGATCAAGGATTTGATCTGTCGCCTTCGGGCGACACCGCGGTTCGACCTCAATCGTCCCAATGATGGTGACGGTGCTTGTACTTGCGCTTGTACGGGCGGTCGACGTAGATCACTTCGCGCTCGACGCGCTTGGGCGTGGTGATCGCGGCGCCTACGCCGCCGCCGACCGCACCGCCGATGATGGCGCCGTTGCGACCGCCGAGCTCGTTGCCGACCGCCGATCCGAGTGCGCCACCGAGGCCGCCGCCGAGTGCGGCGTCGAGCGTGCTGCCGGCGAAGACCGGGGCGGGGGCGAGCAGGGCGGCGAGCAGCATGCTGCGGGCGCTTCGGTTCATGGGTGATTTCTCCTGACGGGTTTCCCGCAACGCGGGAGGGATGTCAGAAATAAGCAATAATTGTGCCAATTTCCGATCGTTCGCGGTTCCGAACGGCGATGCTAGAGTACGCGGCGGTCCGCGCGGACCCCGTGCGGCGCGGCCCAGCCACACACGACGAAGGAGTTTGGCAATGAAAAGAACCTTGATCGGCGCGCTCTGCGGGCTGAGCCTGCTGCCAGCGGCGCACGCTGCCGACTACAAGGCCGAGTACAAGCTCTCGACGGTGCTCGGCGATGCCTTCCCCTGGGGCTGGAGCGGCAAGCGCTGGGCCGAGCTGATCGCCGAGAAGACCGGCGGGCGCATCAACGTCAAGATGTACCCGGGCGCGAGCCTGGTCAGCGGCGACCAGACCAAGGAGTTCACCGCGCTGCGCCAGGGTACGATCGACCTCGCGGTCGGCTCGACGATCAACTGGTCGCCGCAGGTCAAGGAGCTGAACCTGTTCGCGCTACCCTTCCTGATGCCCGATTTCAAGGCGATCGATGCGCTGACGCAGGGTGCGGTCGGGCAGGAGCTGTTCCGGATCCTGGCCGAAAAAGACGTGGTGCCGCTGGCCTGGGGCGAGAACGGCTTCCGCGAAGTCTCGAACTCGAAGCACGCGATCAAGACCCCCGCGGACATGAAGGGCCTGAAGCTGCGCGTGGTCGGCTCGCCGCTGTTCAACGCCACCTTCACCGCGCTCGGCGCCAACCCGACCCAGATGAGCTGGGCCGACGCCCAGCCGGCGATGGCCTCGGGCGCGGTCGACGGCCAGGAAAACCCGCTGGCGGTGTTCGCCGCCGCCAAGCTCGCCAGCGTCGGCCAGAAGCACTTGACGCTGTGGGGCTACATGGCCGACCCGCTGGTGTTCGTCGTCAACAAGAAGGTCTGGGAGGGCTGGAGCCGCGAAGACCAGCAGGCGGTGCGCGACGCCGCCGCGCAAGCCGCACGCGAAGAGATCGCGCTGGCGCGCAAGGGCATCACCGCCGAGGACGATAGCCTGCTGAAGAGCATCGCCGCGTCGGGCGTCGAGATCACCACGCTGACGGGCGAGCAGAAGCAGGCTTTCCAGGACGCCACCCGCACCGTCTACGGCGACTGGGCCAAGCGCATCGGTCCCGAGCTGGTCAAGCAGGCCGAAGCCGCCGTCGCTGGGCGCTGAAGCATGGAGCGACCGGAATACCGCCTCGAGCGGCTCCTCGGCGCGCTGAGCCTGGCGCTGATCTGCCTGATCACGCTCGCCAACGTGGTGGTGCGCTACTTCACCGATTTTTCCTTTGCCTTCACCGAAGAGTTCTCGATCGCGCTGATGGTGATCCTGACCTTCGTCGGCTCGGCCGCGGCCTTCGCCGCCGGGCGCCACGTGCGCATCACCTTTCTGGTCGAGCGCCTGCCGCGGCGCTTGCGCCTGGCGTGCGAAGCGCTGGCGCAAGCCGCGACCGTCGGGCTGTTCACCGCCCTGACCGTGCTCGGCGCGCAGATGGCTTTCGACGAGTACCGGTTCGAAGTCACCTCGCCGGGGCTAGGCTTGCCGCAGTGGTGGTACAGCGTCTGGCTGCCGCTGCTCGCGCTGCTGATCGCCGTGCGCGTGCTCGGCGCAGCATGGCGCTACTGGAAGGGTGCGCGGCGATGAGCGCGGGGTGGCTGATCCTCGCCTTCGTGCTGCCGCTCGCCGCCGGCGTGCCGCTCGCGGTGGCGATGGGGCTGGCAGGTGGGGCGCTGATCGCCGCGGCCGATCTCGGCCTGCTCGCGGTGCCGACCAACGCCTACGCCGGCATCGCCAAGTACCCGCTGCTGGCGATCCCGATGTTCATCCTCGCCGGCATGATCTTCGAGCGCTCGGGCGTGGCCTTGCGGCTGGTGCGCTTCATCGCCGCGATGGTCGGCGACTGGCCGGGCTCGCTGGCGCTGGTCGCGGTGCTGGTGTCGATGCTGCTCGGCGGCATCTCGGGTTCGGGCCCGGCGGATGCCGCCGCGGTGGCCGCGGTGATGATCCCGGCGATGCTCAGGCGCGGCTATCCGGTTTCGTTTTCCGCCGGGCTGATCGCCGCGGCCGGCTCGACCGCGATCGTGATTCCGCCCTCGGTGGCGTTCATCGTCTACAGCGTGCTGGTGCCGCAGGCGACCGTGCCGGCGCTGTTCGCCGCCGGGCTGATCCCGGGCATCCTCGCCGCGTTGTCGCTACTGGCCCCGGCGCTGTGGCTGAGCCGCCGCCACGGCTGGGGCGCGGGCAGCACCGAGCCGCGGCCGCCGTTCTGGCGCAGCCTCAGGGAAGCGGTCTGGGGGCTGGCGGCACCGGTGATCATCCTCGGCGGGCTGCGCAGCGGGCTGTTCACGCCGACCGAAGCCGCGGTGGTCGCGGTTGCCTACGGCCTGTTCGTCGGCACGCTGGTGTACCGCACGCTGAAGTGGCGCGACATCCACGCGATCTTCGCCGAGGCGGCCGAGATCTCGGCGGTGGTGCTGATGATCATCGGCCTGGCCTCGGTGTTCGCCTGGGCCGGCAACACGCTCGGCGTGTTCGACGGCATCGCCAGGGCTATCGTCGCGCTCGGCGAGCGCCCGGCGCTGGTGCTGCTGGCGATCAACGCCATCCTGCTGGCCGCCGGGCTGTTCCTCGATGCGGTGTCGATCTACCTGATCCTGCTGCCGGTCCTGATCCCGATCGCCCAGGCGATGGGCTGGGATCTGGTCTGGTTCGGCGTGATGATGACGATCAACCTCGCGATCGGCCAGTTCACGCCGCCGATGGCGCTGAGCCTGATGATCACCGCACGCATCGGCGGCGTCTCGCTCGAGTCGACGGTGCGCTGGGTGATCTGGATGGTGCTGGCGATGCTCGGTGCGCTGGCGCTGGTGGTCGTGTTCCCCGAGCTGGCGCTGTGGTTGCCGCGGCGGCTGGGCTATTAGCCCGATGTGCCCGGGTGGTGCTTTACTAAGGGAGCCCGGCGACCGGCCGGGCGTCCTGGGGGGAGCTCGAATGTCCGACGACATCGGCCTGCGCTTCGAACGCGAAGACGGTGCCGAGGCGGCGGATGCGCGGGTGGCGGATGCGACGCTCGCGCGGCTGCTGCGGCGCATGGGCGAGGTACATCTGCGCCAGCGGCTGCGGATGGAGGCGGTGCATCCGGGCGCGGTGTTCGGCTACGGTCGCACCTTCTTCCACCTCGAGAACTGGTACTCGATGCACGCGCTGATCCGCGGCACGCTGAGGCTCACCGGGCTGTACGCGCGCGGGGTGCGCAACGCGCGCGCGCTACGGCTGAACCTGAACGAAGTGCGCCTGCCGCGGCTGCCGGCGGCGTTCGCCGGCTTCCGTCTGCTGCACCTGTCCGACCTGCACCTCGACATGGCCGAAGACTTCGCCGAGCTGATCGCCGAGCGCGTGCGCGGCGTCGAAGCCGAGCTGACGGTGCTGACCGGCGACTTCCGCTACCGCACGCACGGCGACTACGGCCCGGCGCTCGCTGCGCTCGCGCGGCTGCGGCCGCAGTTGCCGGGCGAGGTCTACGCGGTGCTCGGCAATCACGACAGCGTGCGCATGGTGCCGGCGATCGAAGACCTCGGCATCCGCGTGCTGCTGAACGAGCACGCCGTGCTCGAGCGCGGCGGCGGGCGGCTGTACCTGGCGGGGGTCGACGACCCGCACTACTTCGGCGCCGACAATCTGCACCGCGCCGCCGAAGGCATCCCCTGGGGTGCGGTCGCCGTCCTGCTCGCGCACAGCCCCGAGCTCTACCGTGAGGCGGCCGCGTGCGGCTTCGACCTGATGCTGTGCGGCCACACCCACGGCGGCCAGGTGTGCCTGCCCGGCGGCTTCGCGCCGATGACCAACGCCGACTGCCCGCGCGCCTTCTGCCGCGGCGGCTGGCGCTACCGCGAGCTCGCCGGCTACACCTCGACCGGTGTGGGTTCCTCGGTGGTCGGCGTGCGTTACAACTGCCCGCCGGAAGTCGCGCTGCACATCCTGGCGAGGGATGGGGATTGAGGAATGGGGAATGGGGAATGGGGAACGAACGGTGGCGCCCCATTCCCCATTACCGTTCCTCGATCAATACGGCTGCTTGCGGATGTGCAGCCGGTACAGCAGCCGTGACAGCAGCAGCTCGAGCGCGACGAAGGCGGCGACCAGTGCGGCGATCGCGGTGGCGTCGAGACCGAGCGCTTCGCGCACCGCGAGCAGCGGCAGCAGCGATTCGGGGATCTGGTCCAGTCCCAGCGCCCGGCTGCTCGAGGCCAGGCCGAGGCGGCGCTTGACGAAGCTCGAACCGAGGTCGCCGAGCATCGCGCCGGCACCGACCGCAAACCCCAGCCGGGGCGCAAAGCCGAGCATCCAGGCCACCACCACGGTGCACGCCAGCGCGGCGAGCAGTCCGCGCCAGGTCTTCGACGAACCGAACAGTGGCCGGCCGTCGGGCAGCCGCCGGCCGCCATCGAGCGCCCGGGCACCGTAGGCGCCGAACAGCCGCGTCGCCAGCACCGGCGCACCGTTGGCGACCAGGATCAGCAGCAGCAGGTGGAGTTCGGTCATCGTGCGGTCTCGAGGGGCAGGCCCTGTGACTGGGCGACAGCGGGATGGGCAGGTTTCCGCGTTCGTGCGCAGCATAGTCGGGCGCAGGCGACAGTGGCGGTAAAAAAACTTTTGTGCCGAGGGGCTTGCTCGCTTGTTAACCGATCCGTACCATGCGCGCCCGGGCTTTTCCTTTGTGCGCCTTCCACGCCCCCGTCGGTGCTAGCATCGCGGCATGTCATCCCAGGGAGGCCGCACCATGATCTACCGCCTCGGCGAACGCCGCGTGATCCGCGAAGACGACGACGTGTTCGTCGCCGACAACGCCACCGTGATCGGCTCGGTGGTGCTCGAGTCCGGCGCCAGCGTCTGGTTCAACGCCGTGATCCGCGGCGACAGCGACGTGCTCACCATCGGCGAGGGCTCGAACGTGCAGGACGGCGCGGTGCTGCACGCCGACCCCGGCTTCCCGCTGGTGATCGGCCGCCGCTGCACCGTCGGCCACATGGCGATGCTGCACGGCTGCCGCGTCGGCGACGGCTCGCTGATCGGCATCAAGGCGGTGGTGCTGAACGGCGCGGTGATCGGCGAGCACTGTCTGATCGGCGCCGGCAGCCTGGTCCCCGAGGGCAAGGTGATCCCGCCGCGCTCGCTGGTGGTCGGCGCACCGGGGCGCGTGGTGCGCACGCTGTCCGACGAGGAGGTCGCGCGGCTCGAGGCTTCGGCGGCGCACTACCGCGACAATGCACGGCGCTTCCGCCGCGAGCTCGCGGCGCAGGACTGAGGCGCCCCAGCCATGGGCGGTGATCCCGGTGCGGCGGCGGTCGCCTGCGATCCGGCGGCGCGCCTCGAGGCGGTGGCGCGGCAGATCGGCGGCGTGGTGCTCGGCAAGGAGCGCGCGATCCGCCTGGCGCTGGCGTGCCTGCTGGCGCGCGGCCATCTGCTGATCGAAGACCTGCCCGGCATGGGCAAGACCACGCTGGCGCACGCGCTGGCGCAGGCGCTCGGACTCGCCTACCAGCGCATCCAGTTCACCAGCGACCTGCTGCCCGCCGACATCCTCGGCGCTGCGGTGTACGAGCGCGCGAGCGGCGCCTTCGTGTTCCATCCCGGCCCGGTGTTCGCGCAGCTGATCCTCGTCGACGAGATCAACCGCGCCTCGCCGAAGACGCAGAGCGCGCTGCTCGAGGCGATGGAGGAGGGTCAGGTCACGGTCGAGGGCGAAACCCGGTCGCTGCCGGCGCCGTTCTTCGTGATCGCGACGCAGAACCCGGCCAGCCAGCTCGGCACCTTTCCGCTGCCCGAATCGCAGCTCGACCGCTTCATGATGCGCCTGACGCTCGGCTACCCCGATCCGCGCGCCGAGCGCGAGCTGCTCGCAGGTCTCGACCGTCGCCGGCTGCTCGCCGAGCTGCCGGCGCTGCTCGGCGCCGCCGAGCTCGCCGCGCTGCAGGCGCGCGCCGAGCGCGTGCACGCCTCGGCGGCGCTGCTCGACTACCTGCAGGCGCTACTCGCGGCTTCGCGCCACGGCGGGCTGTTCGAGACCGGGCTGTCGCCGCGCGCCGGGCTCGCGCTGCTGCGCGCCGCGCGTGCCTGGGCACTGCTCGAGGGGCGGGGGCACGTGCTGCCCGAGGACGTGCAGGCGGTGCTGGCGGCGCTGGCCTGCCACCGCCTGCGCCCGGCTGCGACGCACGGCGAAGGCCGCAGCGAGCCGCTGGTGCAGCGCCTGCTGGAGAGCGTGCCGGTGTGAGCGCGCGACAGCCGCTGCCGCCGACGGGCCCGGTCGGGCACGTGCGCGTGCGCCCGACCCGCGCCGGGCTGGCTTTCGCCGCGCTGCTCGCGGTGCTGCTGGCCTGGGCGCTGAACCACAACGCCAGCGTCGGCCTGTTGCTCGCCTTCGTGCTCGCCGCGGTCGCTGTCGACGCCCGGGGCCGCGCGCGCGCCAACCTGCTCGGCCTGGGGCTGTATCCGGCGCATGCCGCGGCGGTGTTCGCCGGGCAGACCGCGGCAGTGCGCGTACGGCTCGAGAGCCCGTGCCCGCGCTCGGGCATCGTCGTCGAGCTCGGCGGGGCCGTGGCCGAGCTCGACGTCGCCGGCGCCGCCGAGTGCGAACTGCACGTGGCGGCACTGCGGCGCGGGCCGCTCCAGCCCGGGGCGCTGCGCGTGTCGAGCTGTCATCCGCTGGGGCTGTGGCGCGCTTCGGCCGGCTTCGCACCGGCGCCGCTGGGGCTGGTCTATCCGCACCCCGCCGGGCCGCTGCCGCCGCCGTCGGCGCCGCGCGGCGCCGACGAGGATTTCGCCGGGCTGCGGCCTTACCGCCGCGGCGATCCGCCGGCGCGCATCGCCTGGCGCCGCGCGGCCAAGGGTGCGGCGGCGCTGCCGGTCAAGCAGTTCGAAGCCGCCGGCGCCGAGTGCTGGCTGGACTGGGCGGCGCTGCCGGCGGCGTGGACCGGCGAGGCGAAGCTGTCGCAGCTGTGCGCCTGGGTGCTGGCGCTCGAGGCGCGCGGCGAGCGCTACGGTGTGCGCCTGC
>JBDHRG010000001.1:0-71101 GCA_039807445.1 Candidatus Competibacteraceae bacterium | reverse complement strand
TTCACGCTTCACGCTTCACGCTTCACGCTTCACGCTTCACGCTTCACGCTTCACGCTTCACGCTTCACGCTTCACGGAACCAGATCCAGTCGGAAGTGGAACGCGATCAGCTTCTTGAAGTCGTTGACGATCTTCAGCGCATCGCGCAGCGTTTCGCGCTCGAGCAGCCCGAGTGCCTGGGGCTCGATGTAATTGTCCGGCGGTCCGCCGGCATTGATCTTGCGCAAGCCGGCGGCGAGCCGCAGCCCGGACAGGAAGTCGAGCGCCGCGGCGAGTTCGCCGGCCAGCCGCGGCTCGAGCGCGCCGCGCCCGCGCAGCGCCTCGATGCGTTCGAAGGTATTGGTCGCGGCGATGCCGCCCTCGAGCGCGAGGCTACGGATGCCGTGCACCAGCGCGAAGATACCGCCCTTCTTCAGGTCGAGTTCGTCGCGGTGGTCGGCGTCGCGGCCGAGGCGGAATTGCGAGAACAGCCCGAGCGGCGTGTCGAAGGCCAGCGTCGCGCGCGCGAAGTGCGCGTAGAAGCCGCGGTGGGCATCGAGCTGGTGGTGGATGTAGGCGCGTGCCGCGTCGAGCAGCGCCGGGTCGCCGGCCACGGCGCGGGCGTCGGCGAAGATCGCGAAGTGCATGTGCCCCTCGGCGCTCGGGCGGCGGATCCAGTCGAAGATCGAATCCTTGAATGCCGCCAGCGGCTTGCACCAGAGCGGGTTGGTGACCATGATGCCGCCGGGGCAGGGGGGCCAGCCGAGTTCGCCCAGGGCCTGGTTCAGCACGCGCGCGACGTGTTCGGCTTCGGCGTGGGCGGCGCCGTCGCGCAGGATCAGCGCATTGTCCTGGTCGGTCTTCAGGATCTGCTCTTCGCGTCCCTCGCTGCCCATCACCAGCAGGCAGCTGTCGGCGAGCAGCCGCGGCGGTGCGATCAGCGCGTACAGCTTGGCGAGCAACTGCTTGTTCAGCGCGCCGATCAGCCGGCCGAGGTAGCGCGGCTTGACGCCGCGCGCGTGCAGCGTCCGCACCATGCCGAGCAGGTCGGCGCCGGCGCGAGCGAGCTCGTCGCGGTCGGTGGCGCGTGCGATGCGCAGCGCGATCAGGTGCGCATCGCCGGCGAGGAAGCTCAACAGGTCGAGCTGCTCGAGGATGCCGGCGATCTCGCCGCCACGGTGTACCGCGACGCGGCCGATGCCGTGGCGCGTCATCGCCAGCAGCGCGTCGAACAGGAAGTCGTCGGCATCGAGCGCCACCAGCGGGAAGCTGGCGATGTCGGCGACCGGAGCCGAGGCCGGGCGCTCGCCGATCAGCACCGCGTCGCGCAGGTCGGTGGTCGACACCAGCCCGAGCTCGCCCGCGCCGCGCGCGACCAGCGCCGCGCGCAGCCCGGCGGCTTTCATCGCCCGCGCGGCTTCGCGCAGCGGCGTGGCTTCGGCGAGCACCAGCGGCGGGTGCAGGTAGGCATCGCCGATGCGCGCCAGCGCGAAGCCGGCCAGCCCCGGGTCGCGCGTCGCGCGCGCATCGAAGCCCGCGCTGAGGTGGCGGGCGAAGCCCGGCGAGCGTGCGCACAGCTCGAGGACGGCGTGCCGCGGCAGGCGCAGGCAATCCGCACCCTCGGGAACGCGCCAGCGGCTGCGCGGCTCGGCGCGCAGCAGCGCGAGCGGATCGGCGCACGCCGCGGCTGTGCCCTCGTCGTCGAGCAGGTGGCCGTGCAGCGCGAAGTACAGGTGCTCGGCGAGCTCGGCGTGCAGTTCGGCGCCGGTGGGCAGCGCGACGCGCCCGGTCTGCGCGGCGGCCCAGGCGAGATCCGCGGCGGCGAGGCGGTCGAACGGCGGCGTGCGGGCGAGGAGGACGTACGGGTCGGAATCGGCATCCGTTTCCATCGGCTGCGCTCCTGCGGTTTCTGCGGCTCGGATCGGTCCCGGCAAGGCGGGCGGGACGCCAGCCGCCCCGCCCGGCAGTCGCCGCGATGGGGATCTATTGCAATGCAGGGTGGGCAGCGCCCACCCTGCCGCCTTGCGATGCCGCAACGACTCCCGGCATCAGTGGCTCGCTGCGCCCTCGGCGCCGATGCCGGTCTGGCAGCGGACGTCCTGGGCCTCGTAGGCGAGGATCTCCTGCTCGGCGCGCTTGCTCTTGTCGGCCAGCGAGAACAGCCAGATCGCGATGAAGGCCACCGGGATCGAGACGATCGCCGGGTTGTCGAGGAACATCCACGCCTTTTCGTTGTGCAGCACGTCGACCCACACCGCCTTGCTGCCGATGGTCAGCGCCACCGCGGTGATCAGGCCGAGGTAGCCGCCGAGCTGCGCGCCGCGGGTGGTCATCCGCGACCAGAACACCGAGATGATCAGCACCGGGAAGTTGGCGCTTGCGGCGATCGCGAAGGCCAGGCCGACCATGAACGCGACGTTGATGCTCTCGAAGGCGATGCCGAGGATGATCGCCACGATGCCGAGCACGAAGGTCGCGATCTTGGAGATCTTGATCTCCGTGACCTCGTCGTGGCGGCCGCGGGCGAACACGTTGGCGTACAGGTCGTGCGAGATCGCCGAGGCGCCGGCCAGCGTCAGGCCGGCGACCACGGCCAGGATGGTGGCGAACGCCACCGCCGAGATGAAGCCGAGGAACAGGTTGCCGCCGACGGCGCTGGCCAGGTGGATGGCGACCATGTTGTTGCCGCCGTTCAGACCCTTGATCAGCATGTCCTTCAGCACGGCGCCGTCCTTGATGGCCTCGGCCTTGAAGAACTCGGGGTACTGGGCCAGCAGCACGATCGCGCTGAAACCGATGATGAAGGTCAGGATGTAGAAGTAGCCGATGAAGCCGGTGGCATAGAACACCGACTTGCGCGCCTCTTTGGCGTTGGGCACGGTGAAGAAGCGCATCAGGATGTGCGGCAGGCCGGCGGTGCCGAACATCAGCGCCAGGCCGAGCGAGATCGCGTTCCACGGGTCCTTGACGAAGCTGCCGGGGCCCATGATCTTGTCGGCCAGCGGATGCGCCTCGACGCCCCGGCGGAACATCTCTTCGGGGCTGAAGCCGAACTGCGCCAGCGCGGCGAGCGCCATGAAGGTCGCGCCCGACAGCAGCAGCACCGCCTTGATGATCTGCACCCAGGTGGTCGCGGTCATGCCGCCGAAGATCACGTAGATCATCATCAGCACGCCGACCGCCACCACCGCGATCCAGTAGTCGAGACCGAACAGCAGCTGGATCAGCTTGCCGGCGCCGACCATCTGCGCGATCAGGTAGAACACCACCACCACCAGCGAGCTGATCGCCGCCATGGTGCGGATCTCGGTCTGGCTGAAGCGGTATGCGGCGACGTCGGCGAAGGTGAACTTGCCGAGGTTGCGCAACTGCTCGGCGACCAGGAACATGATGATCGGCCAGCCGACCAGGAAGCCGATCGAGTAGATCAGCCCGTCGTAGCCGAAGCTGTACACCATGCCCGAGATGCCGAGGAACGACGCCGCCGACATGTAGTCGCCGGCGATCGCCAGGCCGTTCTGGAAGCCGGTGATGCCGCCGCCGGCGGTGTAGAAGTCCTTGGCGGTCTTGGTGCGCGAGGCGGCCCAGTAGGTGATGCCCATCGTCGCGGCGACGAAGGCCAGGAACATCACGATCGCCGCGACGTTGAGCCCCTGCTTCTCGACCGGGCCCTTGACGGCGTCGGCGAACGCGGGCGCCGCGGCGAAGGCCAGCGGCGCGAGAACGACTCCGAATCTCCTCATTTCACCGACTCCACGATGTCGTTGTTCAGGCGGTCGAATTCCGAGTTGGCCCGGACGACGTAGATGCCGGTCAGCACGAAGGCGCTGATGATGATCAGCACGCCGACCGGGATGCCGACGGTCATCACGCCGGTCGCACCGAGCTTGGCGGCGAGGAGCGACTTGTCGAACGCGATCACCAGGATGAAGCCGTAGTAGATCACCAGCATGATCGCGGCCAGCGTCCAGCCGAACCGCGAGCGTTTGGCGACGAGTTCCTGGTACTTGGGGTTGCTTTTCACTTGACGAACGACGTCGGGTTGCATGCCGCATTCCCTCGTTGTGGCTTTTGGAATTGCACCTCAGTTCTGCGGCTGGCCGCCTCGCGCCCACGCCGGTGACTCCTGAAAGCGCGGCTTGCCCGTCCTCCCGACTTTTTTGCATGCGGAATGGTGGGACGGCGATCCAGACCGGCGCCGAGTTTAACCGAATACGTCCCGGGAAGAGCAAGTGCTTCCGGTGCCGGAAAGTGATGTGGATGGAAAATGAAAACCACCGTGATGGCAGTGGCTTAGAGGGCTTTCGATGGTGTGTCGGGGTGTTTTTGGCAGGATACGAAAAAAGCCCCTGCAATCGGCTTGTTTGGTGAAATAAGGCCGGTTCCGGTCTGACCAGAACCGGCCGGAGCCGCATGCGTCGCAAGGATGCGGATTGCGCAGCCGGGCGGGCAGCGTGCCGCCCGTCGCCGTCGGCAGTCGGCGAATCGCCGAGCTTGCCGACTGTCTGGCAGAGCCCCGTATCAGCCCTCCAGCGCCTGCGGCAGTCGGCGCGGCGCCGGTGCTGCCAGCGCCGCCTCGACGGCGCGCCGCAATTCCTCGGCGCCGACCGGCTTGGCAACGCAGGCGCGCACCCCGAGTGTGCGGCCGCGTGCAGCGGCTTCCGGCAGCGGCTCGCTGGCCATCAGCACCGCCGGCGGGCGCAGCCCCGGCGTGTCGCCGAGCGCCGCGAGCAGCGCGAAGCCGTCGAGCTCGGGCAGCTCGGCGTCGAGCACCAGCAGGTCGAAGGGGTGGCCGATGCGCTGGCGGTCACGCAGCAGGCGCATCGCTTCCATGCCCTCGGCGGCGACCAGGGTCTGCATGCCCCACTGCCGCAGCTGGCGTTCGACGATGCCGCGGCTGGCGGCGCTGTCGTCGACCACCAGCGCGCGCAGGCCGTGCCAGTCGGGTGCCGGTTCGGCCGCTTGCGCCGACTGCAGCCGCAACCGCAGCGTGAACTGGAAGTCGCTGCCGCGGCCCGGCTCGCTGTCGACCCACAGCCGCCCGCCCATCAGCTCGACCAGGCGCGTGGCGATCGCCAGCCCCAGCCCGGTGCCGCCGAAGCGACGCGTGCTCGAGGCGTCGGCCTGGGCAAAGGGCTGGAAGATCAGCGCGAGTTTGTCGGGGGCGATGCCGATGCCGGTATCGCGTACCGACAGGTGCAGCAGCACCGCATCGGCGGTGCGCTCCTGCGTGCGCACGCGCACCACCACGTCGCCGCGCGGGGTGAACTTGACCGCGTTGCCGACCAGGATTGCGAGCACTTGCCGCAGCCACGCCGGGTCGCCGCTGACGGCATCGGGCACGCCCGGCTCGACTTCGTAGGCGAGTTCGAGGCCGCGCCCGGCGGCGTCACGGGCCGGTGCGGCCAGCGCTTCGCGCAGCGTGGCGCGCAAGCCGAAGCCGCTGTCGCCGGGAGCGAGCTGGCCGGCCTCGATGCGCGAGAAGTCGAGGACTTCGTCGATGGTGCCGAGCAGGGTATCGGCGGCGGCCCGGGCGACGCGCAGGTACTCGTGCTGCTCGGCATCGTGCGCGGCGTCGAACGCGAGTTCGGTCATGCCGATGATCGCGTTCAGCGGCGTGCGCAGCTCGTGGCTCATGTTGGCGAGGAACTCGCTCTTGGCGCGGTTGGCCGCCTCGGCGGCCTCCTTGGCCAGGCGCAGCTGGGCCTCGATCGCCTTGTGCTCGCTGATGTCGCTGAGCGTGCCGGTGAGCCCGCCGGCGTCGGCTTCGGCGAACACCTCGACCCAGCGGTACTCGCCGTCGCGCCCGCGCAGCCGCGCCGCATAGCGGACCTGGCGCTTTTCGCCATCGAGCAGCGCCTCGCGCTGCATCCGGTGCAGCGGGCGATCGTCGGGGTGCAGCAGTTCGATCAGCGGCAGCCCGAGGCCCGCCTCGGGCTCGAAGCCGGTCAGTTCGCTCCAGGCGCGGTTCAGGAAGCTGCAGCGGTCTTCGGCGTCGGTCTGGAAGATGACTTCGTGCACGCTGTCGACGACGCGCCGGTAGCGTGCCTCGCTCGCGACCAGGGCGTCCTCGGCCGCCTTGCGCTCGCGGATGTCGCGCAGGTAGGCGGTGAAGATCGGCCCCGATTCGAGTGCGATCGGCGTGATCGCGACTTCGACCGGGATCTCGGTGCCGTCGGCGCGCAGTGCCTCGACCTCGAAGCGCTTGCCGATGATCCCGGTTTCGCCGGTGGCGAGAAAGCGCGTCAGCTCGGCGCGGCAGGGTGCGCGGCTGCGCAGCGGCACCAGCAGCTCGAACACGTCGCGACCGATCACCTGGTGGCGGCGCAAGCCGAAGGTCTTCTCGGCGGCCGGATTGAACTCGAGGATGCGACCGCGGCGGTCGAGGCTGATCACGCAATCCATCGCCGCCTGCAGGATCGCGGTCTTGCGCGCCTCGCTTTCGGCCAGCGCCCGCTCGGCCAGCTGCCGTTCGCTGACATCGCGCACGATCGCGATCGCCAGCCGCGTGTCCTCGAGCCGCGCCTCGCCGACCGAGACCTCGAGCGGCACCGTCACGCCGTCGCGGCGCCGGCCCTCGAGCGGGCGGTTGCGGAAGATCGTGCGCTCGGCGCCCCAGTGTGCCAGTCCGGGGCCGGCTTCGGGCAGCAGCGTCGCGATGTCTTCGCCGATCACCGCTGCCGCCGGGTAGCCGAAGATGTGCTCGGCGGCGGTGTTGAACGATTCGATCCGCCCGTCGGCGCGCAGCGTGATGATGCCGTCGACGGCATGGTTCAGCACCGCTGCGAGCCGCTCGCTCGAGGCGCGTGCCAGCGTCTGCTCGTGCGCGAGCCGAGCCGAGGCGGCGTTCAGCGCCTCGATCAGCGCCTCGACCTCGGCGCCGCCTGCCGCGGGGCGCAGCCGTTCGCCGCGGGCGGAGTCGAACTCGGCGGCGAAGCGCGCCGCCTCTTCGAGCGCGGCGAGCGGCCGGCGCAGCGCGCGCGCCAGCAGCGCGGCGACCGCGAACGCCGCAGCGAGCGCTGCGAGGCCGCCGGCGAGCCAGGCCTGGAGCGCGGAGGTCACGACGCCGACCTCGATCCGTACCCAGCCGAGCAGTCGGCTCGCCGCCTGCACCGGTGCCCAGACCGCGTACTGCGCCTCGCCCAGCGCCTCGACGAAGGGCCCGGCTTGCGGTGGCGGGGTGATCGCGGCGCTGCGCGTCGGCTCGACAGCGCCGGCGAGCTGTCCGCCGGCGCTGTCGAGGATCTGCGCCGCGCGCACGTGCGGGAAGCGCGTCGCGGCGTGCACCAGGCGTTCGAGCGCGGCGCGGCCGTCGCGGGCGATCGCGGTGTCGGCGTCGGTCGCGGTCAGCGCCGCCAGCGCCTGCGCCTGGTCGAGCGCGCGGCCGCGGCTGCGCGCCGCATCGTAGCGCACGGCGACCACGGTGCAGGCGAGCACGGCGGCTGCGACGGCGACCGCAGCCAGCGACGGCAGCCGCGCGGCGAGCCGCCGCGGCCAAGGCAGGGAGAGAAGCGACATGTTCGACTCGTGCAACCGGGGTCCTTGTTCGTGTCGGCCATCGCGCGGCCACGCCCGCGCCGGCAGACTGTAGCGCGGCGCGGCGGTCGTGGTCGCACCCCGTGGCGGGTTGCAACAAACGTTGACGAAACCGCACGCCGTCGATTCGACGCCGGCGGCCTCCGCCGGTTCAGCCGCGGCGCACGACCACGCGCAACGCGTCGAAGCGCACGCGCGCGGCGCTCAAGTGCCGGTACAGCTCGGCGATGCGGGTTTCGGCGAACTCGATCTCTTCGGCGCGCACGCTCGGGTTGACCGCGGCCAGCCGGCGCAGGCGCTCGACCTCGGGCGTCAGCTCGGCCTGCATCCGCGCCAGCGCATCCTTGACTTTCGCATCGGCGCGGTCGGCGGCGGTGTGCTCGGCGCTGGTCAGCATGCGCTTGAGCAGGCGCTGGTTGGCCGTCAGCACCTCGCGCGCCTCGGGCGTGGGCAGGTCGATGACGCCGAGCGCCGCGCTGCCGAACTGCGCGCCGAGCTCGTGCAGCTGCGGGTCGATCAGCACGCGCAGCGGCGTCGGCGGCAGGAAGCGGTCGGCGCCGAGCGCGCCGGGGGCGACGCACTCGAGCACGAACACCGCTTCGACCAGCAACTCGGGCAGGTCGGCGGTGTAGAGGCGCCAGGCGCTGCAGGCGGCATTGCCGTGCTCGGTGCCGAGCAGGAGCTCGAGCGCGCCATCGACCATCGGGTGGTCCCAGCTCAAAAAGCCCATGTCTTCGCGCCCCAGCGCCCGCGCGCGCGAATACGTGACCGTCAGCCCCGCGTCGGGCAGTCCCGGGAAGGCCGAGGTGAACATGTGCTCGCCGGGCTTCAGCACCACGGCGTGTTCGGAGTGCTCTTCCTGGTCGACGCCGAAGTGGTCCAACAGTCGCTCCATGAAGCGCTCGAGCGTCGGGTCGGCGTCGGCGGCGGCGATGTCCGCGGCCAGCACGCGCGCCGGTGCTTCCCGAAACGAGTGCAGCTCGAGCAGGCGGTCGCGACCGCGCTCGAGCGCATCGCCCAGCGCGGCGTTCAGCGCCACCGTGGCGGCGAGCAGCGACGCGACGTCCTCGCAGCCCTCGAGCGCGGCGCGCAGCCGCGGCGCGATGCGTTCGAACACCGCTTGTGCGGCGCGCGCGTGCGCGGCGAACGCGTTCAGCCCCTCGACGTACCAGCGGTACAGCGTCTCTTGCGCCGTACCCCTCAGGTAGGGCACGTGGATGCGGATGTCGGCGCGCTGACCGATGCGGTCCAGCCGCCCGATGCGTTGCTCGAGCAGCTCGGGCTCGAGCGGCAGGTCGAACAGGAACAGGTGCTGCGCGAACTGGAAGTTGCGGCCCTCGCTTCCGATCTCGGAGCAGATCAGCGCGCGTGCGCCGTCGCGGTCGGCGAACCAGGCCGCGGCGCGGTCGCGCGCGAGTAGCGCCATGTCTTCGTGAAACAGCGCCACCGGCACGCCGCTCCTGATGCGCAGCGCCTCGTCGAGCTCGAGCACGGTTTCCCTGCGTGCGCAGATCACCAGCACCTTGTCGCCGGCGGCGAGGCACTCGGCCAGCGCATCGACGCGCGGATCGACACGCCACCACGGCGTTTCGCCGCGCCAGGCGCGCTCGGGCGTCAGACTCGCCTCGAGCCCGCCGTAAGCCTCGGGACAGGGCAGCGGCAGCGGGCAGAGCACGCGGCTCGGGAAGCTCGGCATCGCGGCGCGCGTGTTACGGAACAGCACGCGCCCGGTGCCGTGGCGGTCGAGCAGTTCGGCGACGATGCGTTCGCGCGCAGCGTCCGCGTCGGCGCCGTCGAGCGCGGCGAGCTCGGCTGCGTCGCCGGCCAGCCAGCCGAGCAGCTCGGCGCGTTCGGCGCTCTCCAGCGCCCGGGCAGCGAGCAGCGCCTCGACCACCGCAGCGATCGCGCGGTAGTGCCCGGTTTCGGCGAGGAAGGCATCGAGGTCGTGGAAGCGCTGCGGATCGAGCAGGCGCAGGCGCGCGAAGTGCCCGGCTTCGCCGAGCTGCTCGGGGGTCGCGGTCAACAGCAGCAGCCCCGGGGTACGCGCGGCCAGGCGCTCGACCAGCGTGTATTCGGGGCTCGCACCGTGCGGCGTCCAGCCGAGATGGTGCGCCTCGTCGACGATCAGGAGATCCCAGCCGGCTGCGGCGGCTTGCTCGGCGCGCTCGGGGTGGGCGACGAGGAAGTCGAGGCCGAGCAGCACCAGCTGCTCGGCGAGGAAGGGGTTGGCGCTGCCGGCCTGCGCGCAGCGCTCTTCGTCGTAGAGGCTGAACGCCAGGTTGAAGCGGCGCAGCATCTCGACGGTCCACTGGTGCAGCAGCGGCTCGGGAACCACCACCAGCGCGCGCGCGGCACGGCCGCCGACGATCAGGCGGTGCAGGATCAGCCCGGCCTCGATGGTCTTGCCCAGGCCGACCTCGTCGGCCAGCAGCACGCGCGGTGCGTGGCGCTCGGCGACCTCGTGCGCGATGTAGAGCTGGTGTGGCAACAGCTCGATGCGCGCGCCGAGCAGGCCGCGCAGCGGGCTGCGCCGCGCCGCCGCCTGGCGCTCGAGCGCCTCGATGCGCAGCTCGAACTGGCGCGAAGGGTCGATCTGGCCGGCGAACAGGCGATCCTGCGGCTTGCTGAAGCTGATGTAGTTCGACAACGCCGTCTCGTGCAGCTCGCGCCCCGCGCCGCGGTAAGTCAGCAAGCCGCCCTGCTCCTCGACCACCTCGACCGTGAACGCCCAGCCTTCGTGGCTGTGCACGGTATCGCCGGGCTGGAAGCGCACGCGCTTGAGCGGTGCGCCGGCGCGGGCGTACTGGCGCATCGCGCCGCTGCCGTGGAACAGCAGCGTCACCCGCCGGGTGTCGCACGACAGCACCATGCCCAGCCCCAGTTCGGGTTCGGTTTCGCTGATCCAGCGCTGGCCGCCGACGAACTCGCTCACGGACGTAAACCCCCCGATGCCGAAAAAGCCGACCATGATACTACATGCGCGCATGGCCGACCTCGACCGCCGCGGCACGAGCGGCTAAACAGGAACTACCCGATCCGCCGATGATGAGGTGACGATGCGCCTGACTCTCGACGCCCTCGCCGTGCTCGACGCGATCGCCCGCCGCGGCAGCTTCGCCGCCGCCGCCGAAGAGCTGCACCGGGTACCCTCGGCGATCACCTACACCGTGCAGAAGCTCGAGCAGGATCTGAACGTGCAGGTGTTCGACCGCAGCGGCCACCGCGCGAAGCTGACCCCGGTCGGCGAGCACCTGCTGGCCGAGGGGCGTTATCTGTTGCGCGCCGCCGGCGAGCTCGAATGCCTGGTCAAGCGCGTCGCGACCGGCTGGGAAGCCGAGTTCGGCATCGCCGTCGGCAGCGCGCTGCCGTTGGAGTGGGTCTACCCGCTGGTCGAGGCGTTCTACCGCGAGACGACGGGCACGCGGCTGAAGCTCGCAACCGAGGTGCTGGGCGGCACCTGGGACGCGCTGGTGTCGGGGCGCGCCGACCTGGTGATCGCCGCTGCGGGCGACGGACCGCCGGGGGGCGGCTACTCGGTGCGCCCGATCGGCGCGGTCGAATTCGTCTTCGTCTGTGCGCCGCAACACCCGCTGGCGGCAGTCCCCGAGCCGCTCAGCGAAGACGAGGTCCTCGCGCACCGCGTGGTGGCGGTCGCCGACAGCTCGCGCCAGTTGCCGCCGCGCACGGCGTCGATCCTCAGCGGCCAGGAGGTGCTGACGGTGCCGACGATGGAAGCCAAGCTCGAGGCGCACCGCCGCGGCCTGGGCGTGGGCCACATGCCGCTGGCCTGGGTGCGCGACGAGCTCGCCGGCGGACGGCTGCTGCGCAAGCGCATCGAGGGCGAGACGCCGCCGGCGCCGCACTACCTCGCCTGGCGCAACGGCGCACAAGGGCGGGCGCTGAAGTGGTTCCTGCGCGCGCTCGAGCAGCCCGGCGTGTTCGCCCCCTGGATCGCCTGATTATGGGGAGGGGAAATGGGCCCATCACCCATCACCCATCACCCATCCGTGGTAGCGGCATCCTGCCTGTAGGCCGTGCTGCCGCATGTTGCGATGCAGCTTTCGGATGTCGGCGCGGCGCACTATGGTTGTGCATCCATGCCGCTGTTTCGCCGCCGCGCCGATGGCCCAGGTCCACCGCCTTCCCAGCTTCCTCGAGCATGCCGAGAGTGCCCGCCGCCTGGCGGCGCAATCGCTGTTCGATTACTTCGAATCCGCCAGCGAGGGCGCGGTCGCGGTCGACCGCGAGGCACGCATCGTCTGGATCAACGAGCAGTACGCGGCCTTCCTCGGGCTGCCCGACCCGACGGCGGCGCTCGGGCGGCCGGTCGAAGAGGTGATCCCGAGCAGCCTGATGCGCGAAGTGATCCAAACCGGCCGTCCGATCCTGCTCGACATCATGCAGCACGGCGAACGCTCGATGGTGGTCACGCGCCTGCCGCTGCGCGATGCCGCGGGGCAGGTGATCGGCGGCTTCGGTTTCGTGCTGTACGACGATCCGCGCTCGCTGCAGCCGCTAATGACCAAGTTCAGCCGCCTGACGGCGGACCTCGAGGCGGCGCGGCGCGAGCTGTCGCAGCAGCGGCGCGCGCGCTACAGCTTCGGGCACTTCGTCGGCGACAGCGCGGCGGCTGCCGAGCTCAAGCGCCAGGCGCGCCGTGCCGCGCAAGTCGACGCGACGGTGCTGCTGCTCGGCGAGACCGGCACCGGCAAGGAACTGGTCGCGCAGGCGATCCACGCGAGTTCGGCGCGCAGCGGCCGGCCCTTCGTCGGCATCAACGTCTCCGCGGTGCCCGAGGGGCTGCTCGAGGCGGAGTTCTTCGGCGTCGCCCCCGGCGCCTACACCGGCGCCGATCGCAAGGGCCGCGACGGCAAGTTCAAGCTCGCCGACGGCGGTACGCTGTTCCTCGACGAGGTCGGCGACATGCCGGTGCACCTGCAGGCCAAGTTGCTGCGGGTGCTGCAGGAGCAGGAGATCGAGCCGCTCGGCTCGAACCGCGTGCAGCGCGTCGAAGTGCGCGTGATCGCCGCCACCAGCCGCGACTTGCCGGTGATGGTCGCCGACGGCCGCTTCCGCGCCGACCTGTACTTCCGCCTCAACGTGCTGCCGATACGGCTGCCGCCGCTGCGCGAGCGGCTGGAAGACTTGCCGGCGCTGGCCGAAAGCCTGCTCGAACGCCTCGCCGAACGCGATGGGGGCGCGCGCCGCAGCTTGGCGCCGTCGGCGCTCGGCCTGCTCGCGGCCTATGCCTGGCCCGGCAATGTGCGCGAGCTCGGCAACGTGCTCGAGCGCGCGGCGATGCTCGCCGACCGGCCGCGGCTCGAAGCGGATGACTTCGACGGCATCCTCGCGCCGGCGGTGCCGTCGTGCGCCGCGGCGACCCGCGGGGTAATGCCGCTCGCCGAAGCCGTGGCCGGTGCCGAGCGCGCGGCGATCCGCGCCGCGCTCGCCGCGAGCGGCGGACGCAAGGTCGAGGCGGCCCGGCTGCTCGGCATCTCGCGCGCGACGCTGTACGAAAAGCTGGCTTACCTCGGCCGCCTCGACTGATGTCTGATTTCAGCGTCTTGTCCGCACCCGCAATTCACGGTCGATGAACTGGCGGGCCGGATTTCCGGTTCGCATTTTCGATGACGCAGATGTCCGGAAATGCGGATTTGTCCGGATTTTCGGACGTTTGATGGTTTTTCCCTTCTGAATCAGCTAATTGACGGCTTGCGGCCAAGCCATCCGGAGGCGGTTGTCTGCAAAATCGTACATGCGGCCGCGACAATCAGGCCGCACATGACCGTCGGAAAAAACCTGTGGCCTTGATCGGTCTGGATTTTCAGCAACCCTCAACAAGCTGGCACGGGGATTGATACAGGGCTCCTGCGCGCCGCGTGGCGCGCTGCCATCGAGGAAGTTCATAACATGGTCGGCATCATCGGCATCCTGGTTTCGCTCGGTCTGTTGATCTACCTGGCTTACCGCGGCTGGAACGTGATCTTCATCGCGCCGTTCTGCGCCACGGTCGCGCTGCTGTTCAACTGGGGCGACGCGCCGCTGCTCGCCACCTATACGCAGACCTACATGCCGGCGCTCGGCAACTACTTCGCCAAGTTCTTCCCGCTGTTCATGCTCGGTGCGGTGTTCGGCAAGCTGATGGACGATTCGGGCTCGGCGCGCGCGATCGCGCACCGGATCGTCGCGCTGGTGGGGCGCGAGCGCGTGGTGCTGGCGGTGGTGCTGGCGTGCGCGGTGCTGACCTACGGCGGCGTGTCGCTGTTCGTGGTGGCGTTCTCGGTGTACCCGATCGCGGTATCGCTGTTTCGCGAAGCCGAGGTGCCCAAGCGCCTGATTCCGGCGGCGATCGGCCTCGGCTCGTTCACCTTCACGATGACGGCGCTGCCGGGTACGCCGGCGATCCAGAACGCGATCCCGATGCCGTTCTTCGGCACCAATACCTTCGCCGCGCCGGGGCTGGGCATCATCGCCGCCCTCTTCATGTTCGGTTTCGGCCAGATGTGGCTGAACCGGCGCGTGGCGCAGGCGCGTGCGCGCAGCGAGGGCTACGGCACGCACGACGACAAGCTCGAGGGCGGCGCCGAGGCCGGCATGCCGCCGTTCTGGCTGGCGCTGGCGCCGATCGTGGTGGTGATCGCGCTGAACTACGTCGCGACCAACTTCGTGATCCCGGCGATGGACACCAGCTATCTGGCGACGCCCAAGTTCAGGAATACGCCGCTGTCGGCGGTGCTCGGCATCTGGGCGATCATCATCGCGATGCTGGTGGCGATCGTGCTGGTGGCGCTGCTCAACCGCGGGCGCATCGCCAAGCTGCTCGACACCGTCAACAAGGGCACGCTGGGCTCGCTGCTGCCGATGGCCAACGTCGCCTCGGAGGTCGCCTACGGTGCGGTGATCGCGAGCCTCGGCGCCTTCGCCGTGGTGCGCGAAGGCTTGAAGTCGGTCAGCTCCGACCCGGTGACTTCGCTGTTCGTCGTCGTCACCGTGCTCGCCGGCATGACCGGCTCGGCATCGGGCGGCATGAGCCTCGCGCTCGGCGCGATGGGCGAGTACTACGCCCACGCCGCGCAGACGGCCGGCATCGACCCCGAGATCATGCACCGCATCGCCGCGCTCGGCTCGGCGGCGATGGACATCCTGCCGCACAACGGCGCGGTGATCACGCTGCTGGCGATCTGCTCGCTGACGCACCGCGATTCGTACTTCGACCTGTTCGTGGTCGGCTCGCTGTCGGCGCTGCTGTCGAGCGTGCTGGTGCTGGTGCTCAACGCCGCCTTCGGCACCTTCTGAGGGCGGCGGCCATGCGCGGATACGCATTCGGGTTCTGGCTGGCCGCGGCGCTCGTCGCCGCACCGGCAGCGGCCGAGCTGCGGCTGCTCGCCGCCGAGCTGCCGCCGTACACTTTTCAGGTGCCGCCGGCGACGGTGGCCGAATACCCCGGCCCCGGCCAGGGGCTGGTGCACGAAGTCGTGTTCGAGATGGCCAGGCGCGTCGGGCATTCGGGCACGATCGAATACCTGCCTTGGTTCCGCGCGCAGGAAATCGCGCTGAGTCAGCCGGACATCGGCATCCTGGCACTGACGCGCTCGCCCGAGCGCGAAGACCGATACCGCTGGATCGCGAAGATCCTCACCGACGACCTGGTGCTGGTCGGCGGCCAGGGCGTGGACGTGTCGGCGCTCGACAGGGTCAGGGACCGGCCGACTGGCGTGCTGCTGCGCAGCGGCGCCGAGGCGTTGCTGCGCGAGCAGGGCTTCACCCGCCTCGAGCCCGCGCCCGAGGAATGGCTGAACGCGAAGAAGCTCAAGGGGCGACGCATCGACGCCTGGCTCGCGCCGCGGCTGATGGTGATCCACGCGATGAAGGAAGTGCGCGGCGACCTGGCGACGCTGGGCATCGGCCAGATCGTGCGTTCGAGCGAGATCTGGTTCGCGGCCTCGAAGACCCTGCCCGATGCCGAGGCGGCGCGCTGGGCCGAAGCCTTCGCGGCAATGCAGGCCGACGGCACGCTCGAGCGCATCGAGCGCAAGTACCGCCGCATCGACGTGGTGCCGATCCCCGACGACCTGCGCCGCTACGTGACCGATCCGATCTGGACCTACTGATGATAAGGTAGTGTTCGTCGGCCGCTTCACCGCCGGAGGGCTGGAGATCGCGCTCGGCCCGTACGGGCTGGCGCTGGTGGCCGGCCAGACGCGGCTGGCACCTGAGCTCCGCGGGCGCCCGGGGACGGCGCTCGTCGTGATCGCGCTAAACCTTTGTCCCGCGCTGCCGATATCAGGGCTCAGCAAGGCATCCCGGGCGCGTGGTCCGCCTGCCGGCGGCTACCGCCACCACCGGGCGCCTCGTCCCCGATCATCACGTATCACGAGGGCGCGCAGCGTCCTCCCTGGCGGCGCAGGGAAAACCATGTTCGTCATCATCGGTTACGTCATCGTCCTCGGTTGCGCGCTCGGCGGCTATGCCATGGCCGGCGGCCACCTCGGCGTGCTGTTCCAGCCGGTCGAGTTGCTGATCATCTTCGGCTGCGCGCTCGGCGCGATGGTCGTCGGCAACAGCACCACGATCCTCAAGGCGGTCGCCGGCGCGCTCGGTGACTGCTTCAAGGGCGCCAAGTACACGCAGGCGCTGTACATGGAGACGCTGGCGCTGCTGTATCTGATCTTCGCCAAGATCCGCAAGGAAGGCTTGCTGGCGCTGCAGTCCGACATCGACGACCCGAAGTCGAGCAAGCTGTTCGAGCAGGCGCCGACGGTGATGAAGGACCACCACGCGGTCGAGTTCGTCACCGATTACCTGCGCCTGCTGTCGTCGGGCAACATCGATCTGAACCAGCTCGAGAACCTGATGGACCTCGACATCGAAACCCATCACCACGAGGGCGCACGCCCGATCACCGCCGTGCAGTGGGTCGCCGACGCGCTGCCGGCCTTCGGCATCGTCGCCGCGGTGATGGGGGTGGTGCACACGATGGAATCGGTCGGCCTGCCGCCGGCCGAGCTCGGCAAGCTGATCGCCGCGGCGCTGGTCGGCACCTTCCTCGGCGTGCTGCTCGCCTATGGCTTCATCGGCCCGCTGGCGAGCCTGATGACGCAGAAGCTCGACGAGTCGAGCAAGTACTACCAGGCGATCAAGGCCGCCTTCATCGCCAACCTGAACGGCTACGATCCGATGGCTTCGGTCGAGTTCGCGCGCAAGGTCATGTACTCGACCGAGCGCCCGGCCTTCGAGGCGATGGAAAAGCACATCACGGCCGTGCGCAAGGCCGCCAAGTAAGCCGCGGGGGAGGGGGCGAACCGTGTCCGGACAGAAACCGATCATCGTCAAGAAGATCAAGAAGGGTCACCACGGCCACCACGGCGGCGCCTGGAAGCTCGCCTACGCCGACTTCGTGACGGCGATGATGGCGTTCTTCCTGCTGATGTGGCTGCTCGGCACGGTCAACGTCAGCACGCTGCAGGGCATCGCCGAGTATTTCAAGAACCCGTTCAGGGTTTCGCTGTCGGGCGGCAACAGCACCGGCGACGCGACCGCGGCGGTCAAGGGGGGCGGCGAAGACTTGTCGCGTTCGGCCGGCCAGGTCAAGCGCACCAACGACGGCAGCCGGCAGATGGTGGCGCATGCCAGCGAAAACGATGCCGGCCGGCTGAACGCGCTGAAGCTCAAGCTCGAGCAGCTGATCGAGGCCAGCCCGCAGCTGCAGCCCTACCGCAACCAGCTGCGGCTCGACTTCAGCCGCGAGGGCTTGCGCGTCCAGATCATCGACCAGGCCAACCGGCCGATGTTCGATCTGGCCAGCGCGCAGCTGCAGCCCTATGCGCGGCAGATCCTCAGGGAGATCACGCCGCTGATCAACAGCCTGCCGAACGCGATCACGATCAGCGGTCACACCGATGCACACCCGTACGCCGGCGGCAATCGCGGCTACAGCAACTGGGAGCTGTCGGCCGACCGCGCCAACGCTGCGCGCCGCGAGATGATCGCCGACGGCTTGCAGCCGCAAAAGGTGCTGCGCGTGATCGGCCAGGCCGACAGCGTGCCGCTGGTCGCCGACAATCCGCTCGATCCGACCAATCGCCGCATTTCGGTGAACGTGATGACGCGCGAAGCCGAACAACGGGTCCGCGCCAATGCCGGCAGCAGCGTCGAGGTCGGTGCGGAGACGCTGCCGAGCGCCGAGCAACTCGCGCCCGAGCGTGCCGCGGCGGCGGCGGCCGAGATGCCGGAGAAACCCGCCGCGCCGTCTGCGACCAGGTCCGTGGCAGCGAAACCCGCCGCCGAAGCTGCCGCCGGAGCCCGCGCCGCCGAGGTGCAGGACCCCGGGCCCGGCGCCTCGGTGTCGGTGCCGCCGCTGCTGCCGCCCGGACTGGTGCCGGCTGAGCCGACGCGCTGAGGCCGGGATGGCACGGGTGCGGCGCATGCCGCTGCTGCTGCTGGCGCTGGCCGCGCTGTGGCTACTGCAGGCCGCTCCGGTGGCGCTTCGCGGCGAGGGGCTGCCGCTGTGGGGGCTGGTCGGGCTCAAGGGGGGGCTCGCCGCACTGATCGGCGTGCGCACCTTCGGCCTGGCGCGTTGGTGGATCGCGCTGCAGCTGGCGTTGCTGCCGGCGGTCGCCGGCGGTTTCGCGCTGGGGCTGCCGGGCTGGGCCTGGTTGGCTGCGTTCGCGGCGCTGCTGGCGCTGTACTGGAACAGCTTCCGCGGCCGCGTGCCGCTGTATCTTTCCGGCCGCGTCGCCTGAGAGGCGCTCGCCGCGCTGCTGCCGGACCAAGGCCGCTGCCGCTTCGTCGACCTCGGCTGCGGGTTCGGCGGCGTGGTCGAGCACCTGTCGCGGCGTTTTCCCGCCGGGCGCTTCGGGGGGGGGGCGAATCGGCACCGCTGCCCTGGTTGCGCGCGCGGCTGCGCCTGCTCGGTCGGCGCAATGCGCGCATCCGCTACGCCAGCCTCTGGCGGCACGGGCTCGCCCGCTACGACGTGGTGTTCTGCTACCCGTCGCCGCAGCCGATGCCGCGCTGTGGGCCAAGGCCCGCGCCGAGATGCGCCCCGGCACGCTGCTGGTCAGCGACACGTTCGCGATTCCCGGCGTGGTGCCGACGCGCCGCATCGCACTGCCCGGCGGCGGTACGCTGTACGTGTGGCGGATCTGAGCCGTGTTCTTGTGGCAGGTTCAATACAATTGCTGCATTGCGTCATAAACGCGCGTTAAGCTGCCGCCGAACCTCTTGCAGTAGGAGGACGGCATGTTCGAATGGTTCAAGCTTCCATGTTCGCCGCTACGGCGTGTCGCGCTCGGCCTGGCGTTGCAGGGTGGTGGGGCGCACGGCGCCTATACCTGGGGCGTGCTCGAGCGCTTGCTGGAAGAGCCCTGGCTGGAGCCGCTCGCCTACTCGGGGACGAGCGCCGGGGCGATGAATGCCGTGGTGTGCGCCGACGGCTGGCTGCGCGGCGGCAGCGAGGGGGCGCGCGAAGCGCTGGCCGGTTTCTGGTTCGACGTCGCGCAAGCGGCGCCGCCGGCTTGGCCGCTGGCACGCGGGCTGCAAGGCAGTGGCTGGCTGGCGCTGGCGCGCGTGCTCTCGCCGTACGAGTTCAATCCGCTGAATCTCGATCCCTTGCGCGCGATCGTCGAGCGGCGCATCGACTTCGCGCGGCTGCGCGCCGCTGCTCGACCGCGGCTGTGCATCGCCGCGACCCGGGTGCGCGACGGTCGGCTGCGGCTGTTCGACAACGACGAACTCGACGCCGACGCGCTGCTGGCTTCGGCCTGTCTGCCGATGCTGCACCATGCCATCGAGCGTGACGGCGAAGCCTACTGGGACGGTGGCTACAGCGGCAACCCGGTGGTGCAGCCGCTGCTCGACGACTCCGCCTGCGGTGATGTGCTGCTGGTGCTGCTGACTCCGCTCGAGCGCTACGGCGTGCCGCGCGGCGCGCAGGCGATCGCGGCGCGCACCGCGGAGTTGGCCTTCAGCGCGGCGTTTCTGCGCGAGATGCGCGGCATCGCGGCGCAGCGGCCGTGGACGCGCTTCCACCTGATCGAGCCCGATGCGCCGCTGCCCGAGCTCGAGCACGCGAGCAAGCTCGAGGCCGACCGCGGCTTCCTCGAGCGGCTGCGCGCGGCCGGGCACGAAGCCACCGGGCGTTGGCTCGAGCGCCACGGCGAAGCGCTCGGCGTGCGTTCGAGCGTCGATCTGGCGGCGGTGTTCGGCGACGTGGCTTGAATGCCCGCCGTGCCGTCCTCGGGGCGGCCCGGCGGGGGCAGGGCTCAGGGTTTTTCGATGATGCGCACCGCGAGCACGTCGCACGGTGCGCCGTGCAGCACGGCGTTGGCGGTCGAGCCGAGCAGCAGCGCGAGGCCGTGGCGGCTGTGGCTGCCGACCACGATCAGGTCGGCCTGCAGATCGCGCGCTGCCTGGACGATGCCTTCCTTGGTCGAGATCGCGGTGACGATCCGGCGTCCGGCCTCGGGCAGACCGAGCTCGGTCGCCATCCGCTCGAGCCCCTGCTGCGCCTCGCGCGCGATCGCCTCGTCGGGCAGCTCCGGCAGCAGCGGCATCAGCTCGTAGCCGGCGCTGATGTTGACTTCCTCGATCACGTGCACGAGCGTCAGCCGCGCGCCGTTGCGCTGCGCGATCTCGCGCGCCCGCACGGCGACTTGCGTCGCCTCGGGCGAGAAATCGGTGGCGAGCAAGACGTGCTGGTAGTGGTTCATCGTTGCGGACTCCTCGGCTGTCGGCGACCGGGCGTCCGCGCGGGCACGCCCTCCGCCGGGATTGTAGCTGCGCAGGGCGGCGCCATACGCGCGCGCGGCGTCGAACCGCAGCCGTTGCGGGGCGGAATCAGCCGAAGCGGGGCTCCGCCGGACGGGGCAGCGAACCGATCCAGTCCGCGAGGCGCTCGGCGAGCTGGCCGATCAGGCGCTTCGCCGCCGAGCGGCGGCTCAGCTCGTCGCCGCCGAGCTCGGCGAGGTCGGGGAAGTCCCAGGCGAGGTGCCCGGCATCGGGGAAGTCGGCGGCGCAATCGTGCGCCTGCGGGCACAGCGTGACGATCCAGTCGAAGTCCTGACCGAGGAAGTTCTCGACCGGCTTGCTGAGCTGGCCGGAGATGTCGATTCCGGCCCCCGCCAGCACTGATTGCACCAGCGGATTCAGCGCCTCGAGCTCGATGCCGGCGCTAGAGGTGGCGAAGCGGCCGCGGCCGAGCCGGCGCAGAAGCACTTCGGCGATCTGCGAGCGCGCGCTGTTGCGGTGCGAAACGAACAAGACCCGGATCGGGCGGCTCATGCACTTCTCCTTGGGCGGGGGCGACTTCTTCGGCGCCTCCCGGCAGGTAGGGATCTACAGCAAGCAGACCGGTTGCGCGAGCCGCGCAGGGTGGCACGGGCTCGCCGTCAGTTCCATTGATCTGCGGCAAGCTCGGGGGTCCGGAGCCGCCGCCGGGGGGCGCATGATGCCCGCTCAGGGAGCTGTCTGCAACCGCGTGCGCAGGAAAGCCGCGGGCAGCGGCGGTCAGCGTGACTCGCGGGCGGGGAACTCCTCAGCGGCGGGCGGCGGTCGGCGCACCGAGTACGCCGTAGCACGCGCTCGGCAGCACCGGCTCGGGTGGCGGCGGCACCGGCGGTTTGGGTCGGCGCGTGGCGTCGCGGATTTCCTGCACCCAGCGCGCCAGCGCATCGTCACAGCCGTCGCCCGGTTCGAACGGTTTCTGCGCTTCGCACAGCGGGCTGTCGGCCGGACAGCGTAAGCGGACGTGGAAGTGCTCGTCGTGGCCCCACCACGGCCGCAGCTTGACCAGCCAGGCGGCGTTGGGCTCGCTGCGGCACAGGTGCTGCTTGATCACCGGATTGACGAAGATGCGTTCCACCTCGGGCTGCTCGGCGGCGAGCCGCAGCAGTTCGCGCTGCGGTGCGCCGAAGCGGTCGGCGCGCACGCGCCCGGCGGCGGCGTCGATCATGCTCGTCAGCGGCAGGGTTTCGAGTGCCTCGCCGCGCGGCGCGCCGCCGCCGGGTGCGAAACGCAACCAGATGTCGACGTCGAGTCCGCTCTGGTGGCTGCGGTGGCCGGAGGGCAGCGGGCCGCCGCGCGGCTGGCCGAGGTCGCCGACCAGCACTACCGGCAAGCCGCGCGCGGCGGCCGCGCGCCCCAGCGCCTCGACGAAGCGCACCAGGTCCGGGTGGCCGTAGTGGCGGTTGCGGCTCGGGCGCATCGCCTGGTAGCCGCTGCCGCCGCGAGGCAGCACCGCGGCACCGCCGATGCAGCCGGCGGTGTAGCGACCGATCACGCGTGCAGGGCCGTCGCTCGGGGCGGACACCTCGCCCCAAGGCTGGGCGGCGCACACCAGCGGCAGTCCGACGGCGAGTGCCGGCACGAGATGGTGCAGTCGCATGAGGGGAAACCGGGAAGAGAACAGGCCTCGGCAGTTTAGCCGATACGGTTGCTTGAAGCGTTAGATGTGATATGGGAACTGTGCCAGTGTCTTCCCGCTTCCCGCTTCCCGCTTCCCGCTTCCCGCTTCCCGCTTCCCGCTTCCCGCTTCAGTGCCGCCGCACTTCGCTGACCAGGCTGGTCTTGCCGTTCTCGTCGACCGCCTCGAGCCGTACCGTGAAGCCCCACAGTCGGTACAGGTGCTTCATCATCTCGAAGGTCGTGCCCGAGGCCAGCGGGCGGCGGTTGTAGACGCTGTGGCGCAGCGTCAGCGAGCGGTCGCCGCGGCGGTCGACGTTCCAGACCTGGATGTTGGGCTCGCGCGAGCCGAGGTTGTACTGGTCGGCCAGCGCCTGACGGATGCGGCGATAGCCGGCATCGTCGTGGATCGCGGTGATCTCGAGCGTATCTTCGCGATCGTCGTCGAGCACCGCGAACAGCTTGAAGTCGCGGATCAGCTTCGGCGACAGGTACTGCGCGATGAAGCTCTCGTCCTTGAAGTTGCGCATCGCGAAGTCGAATGTCTTGCGCCAGTCGGAGTCGGCCAGCTCGGGGAACCAGCGGCGGTCTTCCTCGGTCGGGCTTTCGCAGATGCGCTTGAGGTCGGTCCACATCGCGAAACCGAGCGCGTAGGGGTTGATGCCGTTGTACCAGGGGGTATCGAAGTCGGGCTGGAACACGACGTTGGTGTGCGACTGCAGGAACTCCATCATGAAGCCGTCGGACACCTTGCCCTCATCGTACAGGCGGTTGAGGATGGTGTAGTGCCAGAAGGTCGCCCAGCCCTCGTTCATCACCTGGGTCTGACGCTGCGGGTAGAAGTACTGCGCGATCTTGCGCACGATGCGCACGATCTCGCGCTGCCAAGGCTCGAGCAGCGGCGCGTGCTTTTCGATGAAGTACAGCAGGTTCTCCTGCGGCTCGGGCGGAAAGCGCTCCTCGTGCGCTGCCTCGGGCGCGCCGGGGCGGGCGGGGAGCGTGCGCCACAAGTCGTTGACTTGCGACTGCAGGTAGTCCGCGCGCTCGCGCTGGCGCGCCTGCTCCTTGGCCATCGACAGCGGCGCGGGGCGCTTGTAGCGGTCTACGCCCTGGTTCATCAGCGCATGGCACGAGTCGAGCAGTTCCTCGACCGCCTCGACGCCGTAGCGCTCTTCGCACTGCGCGACGTAGCGCCGCGCGAACACCAGGTAGTCGATGATCGAGTCGGCCGCGGTCCAGGTGCGGAACAGGTAGTTGCCCTTGAAGAACGAGTTGTGGCCGTAGCAGGCGTGCGCGATCACCAGCGCCTGCATCGTCACCGTGTTCTCTTCCATCAGGTAGGCGATGCAGGGATTGGAGTTGATCACGATCTCGTAGGCCAGCCCCATCTGCCCGCGCCGGTAGTTCTTCTCGGTGGCGACGAACTGCTTGCCGAACGACCAGTGCTGGTAGCCGATCGGCATGCCGACCGACGAATAGGCATCCATCATCTGCTCGGCAGTGATCACCTCGATCTGGTTCGGGTAAGTGTCGAGCCCGAACACCTCGTGCGCGATCCGTGCGATCTCGCGCTCGTACGTCTCGAGCAGCGGAAAGGTCCACTCCGAGCCCTCGGAGATCAACGCTCGCTCGGTCATGTCACGCGCCTCTTGAACAGTTCGCGGAACACCGGGTAGATGTCTTCGGCACCGCCGATCTCCTGCATCGCGAAGTGCTTGCATTGGGTCTGCACCGCCAGGTACTCCTCCCACAGGCTCTGGTGGCGATCGGGGGTGATCTCGACGTAGGCGAAGTACTGCACGAAGGGCATGATCCGCTCGAGCAGGATTTCGCGGCAGCCCGGCGAGTCGTCCTGCCAGTTGTCGCCGTCCGAGGCTTGCGCAGCGTAGATGTTCCACGCGCCGCTCGGGTAGCGGCTGCGGACGATGTCGGCCATCAGCGTCAGCGCCGAGGACACCACGGTGCCGCCGGTTTCGCGCGAATAGAAGAACTCGTGCTCGTCGACTTCCTTGGCGACCGTGTGGTGGCGGATGAACACCACCTCGATGCGCTCGTAGTTGCGCGTCAGGAACAGGTACAGCAGCGTGAAGAAACGCTTGGCCAAGTCCTTGCGCTCCTGGTCCATCGAGCCCGACACGTCCATGATGCAGAACATCACCGCCTGCGTGCTCGGCTTGGGCTGGCGAATCCGGTTGTTGTAGCGCAGGTCGAAGGTGTCGATGAACGGGATCGCGTCGAGCTTGAAGCGCAGCCGGCGGATCTCTTCCTTCAGCTCGACGACGCCCGGCGCCTGCTCGCCGTCGCGCGCGAGCAGTTCCTCGAGTTCGCGCTCGGCTTCGTGCAGCCGCCGACGGTAGGTGGCGCCGAGCGCGGTGCGCCGCGCCAGCGCCCCCTTCAGCGAGCGCACGATGTTGATGTTGGCCGGCACGCCGGTCTGGGTGAAACCGGCGCGTACCGTCTTCCACTCCGGAATCCGTGCGAGCTGCGTCTTCACCAGGTCGGGCAGCGCCAGATCCTCGAAGAACAGGTCGAGGAACTCGTCGCGCGACAGCTCGAAGACGAAGTCGTCCTGGCCTTCACCGTCCTGGCTCGCCTGCTTGCCGCCGCCACCGCCGCCGCCCTTGGGACGGGCGATGCGGTCGCCGGCGGCGAACTCCTTGTTGCCGGGGTGGATCGCTTCGCGCCGCCCGCCCGGACCGTGCGCGAAGGTCGGTTCCGAGATGTCCTTGGTCGGGATGCTGACCTTTTCGCCACTGTCGACGTCGGTGATCGAACGCCCGGTCATCGCGTCGGCGACGGCGCGCTTGAGCTGGTCCTTGAAGCGGTGCAGGAAGCGCTGGCGGTTGACCGCGCTGCGGTTCTTGCCGTTGAGCCGTCGATCGACGAAATGGGACATGGCTCGCTCCCGGTCACGAAGACTTGCGCACTCGCAGATACCACTCGGACAGCAGGCGCACCTGCTTGGGCGTGTAGCCCTTGCGGACCATGCGGTTGACGAAGTCCTCGTGCTTCTTCTGCTCGTCGACCGACGCCTTGGCGTTGAAGCTGATCACCGGCAGCAGGTCTTCGGTGTTCGAGAACATCTTCTTCTCGATCACCACGCGCAGCTTCTCGTAGCTGGTCCAGGCGGGGTTCTTGCCGCCGTTGTTGGCGCGCGCGCGCAGCACGAAGTTGACGATCTCGTTGCGGAAGTCCTTGGGGTTGGAGATGCCCGCGGGCTTCTCGATCTTCTCGAGCTCGGCGTTCAGCGCGGCACGGTCGAACGATTCGCCGGTATCCGGGTCACGGTACTCCTGGTCCTGGATCCAGAAGTCGGCGTAGGTGACGTAGCGGTCGAAGATGTTCTGCCCGTACTCGGAGTACGACTCCAGGTAAGCCTGCTGCAGCTCCTTGCCGATGAATTCGGCGTAGCGCGGCGCCAGCCAGCCCTTCAGGTAGGACAGGTATTTCTCCTCGACCTCGGGCGCGAACTGCTCGCGCTCGATCTGGCGCTCGAGCACGTACAACAGGTGCACCGGGTTGGCGGCGACCTCGCTGTGGTCGAAGTTGAACACCTGCGACAGGATCTTGAACGCGAAGCGCGTCGAGATGCCGGTCATGCCTTCGTCGACGCCGGCGTAGTCGTGGTACTCCTGCATCGACTTGGCCTTGGGGTCGGTGTCCTTGAGGTTCTCGCCGTCGTAGATGCGCATCTTCGAGAAGATGCTCGAGTTCTCCGGCTCCTTGAGCCGCGACAGCACCGAGAACTGCGCCAGCATGTCGAGCGTGCCGGGGGCGCACGGCGCCTCGCGCAGCGACGAGTTGCGCAGCAGCTTCTCGTAGATCTTGACCTCGTCCGAGACGCGCAGGCAGTACGGCACCTTGACGATGTAGACGCGGTCAAGGAATGCCTCGTTGTTCTTGTTGTTCTTGAACGACTGCCACTCGGCTTCGTTCGAATGCGCCAGCAGGATGCCATCGAACGGGATCGCCGACAGCCCCTCGGTGCCGTTGTAGTTGCCTTCCTGGGTCGCGGTCAGCAGCGGGTGCAGCACCTTGATCGGTGCCTTGAACATCTCGACGAATTCCATCAGCCCCTGGTTGGCCAGGCACAGCCCGCCGGAGAAGCTGTAGGCGTCGGCGTCGTTCTGCGCATAGTGCTCGAGCTTGCGGATGTCGACCTTGCCGACCAGCGACGAGATGTCCTGGTTGTTCTCGTCGCCGGGCTCGGTCTTGGCGACGGCGATTTGCTTGAGGATCGACGGGTGCAGCCGCACCACCTTGAAGCGGGTGATGTCGCCGTTGAACTCTTTCAGGCGCTTGACCGCCCACGGGCTCATCACGCCCTTCAGGTAGCGGTGCGGGATGCCGTAGTCGTCTTCGAGGATCTTGCCGTCTTCGTCGGGCGAGAACAGCCCGAGCGGCGACTCGTGGATCGGCGAGCCCTGGATCGCGTAGAACGGCACCTTTTCCATCAGGTGCTTGAGCTTCTCGGCCAGCGACGACTTGCCGCCGCCGACCGGGCCGAGCAGGTACAGGATCTGCTTCTTTTCCTCCAGCCCCTGCGCTGAGTGCTTCAGATAGGAGACGATCTGCTCGATCGACTCTTCCATGCCGTAGAACTCTTCGAACGCCGGGTACAGCTTGATGACCTTGTTCTGAAACAGGCGCGACAGCCGCGGGTTGAGCCGCGTGTCGACCCGCCTCGGTTCGCCGATCGCCGCCAGCAGACGCTCGGCCGGCGAGACGTAGGCCATCGGCTCGGACCGGCAGAGTTCGAGATACTCCTGCAGGCTCATGACCTCTTCGCGGCTGGCCTCGTACCGCGATGTGTAACGCTCGAAGATGCTCATGACCGTGACCTCTCGCACCAGAACCGTTCGCAATCCCCTCGACTTTGGTCTTAGCAAATCGCGGGCCAATTACCATGGTCACACGGATTCACCCGCCATCCGGGTCCGCCGACAGGCATCACGGCGCATGTCCGGGGGACCTCGGATCGCACCGTCGGGACTGCGCTCGCTACGGTGAAATACGGTCGAGGCCCTCATCGCGGATGACCACGCCGCACGCCACCGGTTCAAAGACTGTATTGGTTTCCCGGAAAAAAATCTGGATCTGTACTGTGCGGCGCATCGCCGCTACCGTCATCTCTCAGCATAGGCCGGGCGCATGTCCGGCAGAGGGGGCAAAGTGAACAATTTGTGTCTCTGCGCGGGCTCGGTACCGGCTGGCGAGGTGCTGGCGTGCGCCGGCTTCGCGGCGCCGGTACGGCGCCGGGTCGGCTGAGCCTCGCACCATGCCGGTGCGTGACGTCATCCTGGCGCTGTGCGTCGCCCTGATCTGGGGCACCAATTTCGTCGCGATCCGCGTCGGGCTCGACGCCTTTGCGCCGCTCGCGTTCTCGGCGCTGCGCTTCGTCGCCGCGGCTTTTCCGGCGGTGCTGCTGCTGCCGCGGCCAGCGTGCGACTGGAAGCCGCTGATCGCGTGCGGGCTGCTGCTCGGCGTGGCGCAGTTCGCCTGCCTGTTTGTCGGCATGCAGCTCGGCGTCTCGCCGGGGCTGGCGTCGCTGGTGCTGCAGCTGCAAGCCTTCTTCACCGCGCTGCTCGCCTGGGGGCTGCACGGCGCGCGCCCGCACGGCCACCAGTGGCTCGGCATGGCGGTCGCCTTCGTCGGCGTGACGCTGATCGCGGTGCAGGGCGGCACCGACGCCACGCCGGTCGGGCTCGCGCTGGTGGTGTTCGCCGCGCTCGGCTGGGCCGGCGGCAACCTGGCGCTCAAGCGCGTCGGATCGGTCGACATGCTGGCCTTCGTTGTCTGGATGAGTCTGGTGCCGCCGTTGCCGCTGGCCGGGCTGTCGCTGGTGCTGGAGGGGGTCGGCGCCTGGGCCGCGATCGGCTCGGCGCCGCTCCCGGGCTGGCTGGCACTCGGCTACATCGCCTTCGCTTCGACGCTGGTCGGCTATGCGCTGTGGGGCGGGCTGATGCAGCGCCATCCGGTGACGCTGGTCGCACCGTTTTCGCTGCTGGTGCCGGTCGCGGGCATGGCGGCGTCGAGCCTGCTGCTCGACGAAGCGTTCACGCCGATGAAGCTCGCAGCGGCGGCGCTGGTGATGGCGGGGCTGGTCGTCAACGTGTTCGGCGCGCGGCTGCTCGCGGCGGTGCGGCTGCGGCTTGCGCTAGACTGACGCGCTCCGCTTTTCGTCACGGACACCACGCATGACCCCGACGCTCGAGACCAAGCTGCCCAAGGTGGGCACCACCATCTTCACCGTGATGAGCGCGCTCGCCGCCGAGCACGGCGCGCTGAACCTGTCGCAGGGCTTCCCCGACTTCGCCGTGCCCGAGGCGCTGATCGAAGCCGTCGAACGCCATTTGCGCGCCGGCCACAACCAGTACGCACCGATGGCCGGCGTGCCGCGGCTGCGCGAGGCGATCGCGGCCAAGGTTCGCGCCTGCTACGGCGCGCAGGTCGATCCCGACAACGAGATCACCGTGACTTCGGGCGCGACCGAGGCGCTGACCTGTGCGATCACCGCGCTGGTGCGCCCAGGCGACGAAGTGATCGTGTTCGATCCGTGCTACGACTCGTACGAGCCGGCGATCGAGCTCGCCGGCGGTCGCGCGGTGCACCTGCCGCTGTCGCTGCCCGGCTTCGCGATCGACTGGGAACGATTGGCGGCGGCGATCGGCCCGCGCACCCGGGCACTGATCCTGAACACGCCGCACAACCCCTCGGGTGCGGTGCTGGGCAGCGAAGACATGCAACGGCTGGCCGGGCTGCTGCGCGGCACCGGGGTGTTCGTGATCTCGGACGAAGTTTACGAGCACATCGTCTTCGACGGTCGCAGCCACGCCTCGGTGCTGCGCCTGCCCGAGCTCGCCGCACGCGCCTTCGTCGTGTCGTCGTTCGGCAAGACCTTCCACGCCACCGGCTGGAAGATCGGCTACTGCGTCGCGCCGGCGGCGCTGTCGGCCGAGTTGCGCAAGGTGCACCAGTACGTCACTTTTTCGACGGTGACGCCGATGCAGTGGGCACTGGCCGACTTCCTCGAGCAGCACCCCGGACACTGGCGCGAGCTGTCCGGCTTCTACCAGGCCAAGCGCGACCGCTTCTGCCGCCTGCTCGAAGGCTCGCGCTGGCGCTTCCAGCCTGCGGCCGGCACGTATTTCCAACTGCTCGACTATTCGGCGATCGCCGCCGAGCGCGACGTAGCCCTGGCCCGCCGGCTGACGGTCGAAGCTGGCATCGCCGCGATCCCGGTCAGCGTGTTCAGCGAAACTCCGCCCGACACGCGCCTGCTCCGCTTTTGCTTCGCCAAGGACGACGCCACGCTCGAGCGCGCCGCAGAGATCCTGCGCGGGCTGTGAGGCTCTATGCCGGCGCCATCGGCAGGTCGAGCTCGAACACCGCGCCGCGTGCGCCTTCGCGCAGGCGCAGCTCGCCGCCGAAGTCGCGGACGATGCCGTGCGACAGCGACAACCCGAGCCCCATGCCCTGGCCGACCGGTTTGGTGGTGAAGAACGGCTCGAAGATTCTGTCGCGCAGCGCCGCGGGCACGCCGCCACCGGTGTCGGAGACGGCGATCCGCAGCCGTCCGTCGGCGAGCGGGGTGCAGCCGATCTCGATCCAATCCTCGCCGCCGCCGCCCTGCGCGCACCGCGTCAGGATGGCGTCGCGCGCGTTCAAGACCAGGTTGATCAGCACTTGCTCGAGCAGGCCGAGCTCGGCGAGCGCGGCGTGACCGCCACAGCCGGGCCCGCGGCGGCATGCGATGCCGTGCTCGCGCAGCGACGCGGCGGTGATCGACAGCGCGCCGGCGATCGCCGCCTCGGGGTCGACCGCGACCGCGCTGCGCTCGCTGCGTCGGCCGTAGATGCGCATGTGGTCGACGATGCCGGCGGCGCGCTCGACGTTGCGCCGGATCTTGTCGAACTTGGCGGTCAGGTAGCCCGGCTCGGCCGGGCCCTGGAGCGCGCGGCGCGCGACGTTCTCGATCGTCAGCCGGATCGCGTTGAGCGGCTGGTTCAGCTCGTGCGCCAGGCCGGTGGCCATCTCGCCGAGGGTCACGAGCTTGGCCGACTGGTACAGCATCAGCTCGGTTTCGCGGCGCTCGGTATTGTCGAGGCCGATGCCGATCAAGTGGCGCAGCCTGCCGTCTTCGTCGCGCACCGCGGTGAAGGTCCATTCGAGGCTGCGGCGCCGGCCCTCGCGGTCGCTCGCCTGCGCTTCGCAGCTGAAGGGCAGGCGAGCGACGATGGCCTCGAGGCTGAATCCGGTGGCCTGCGGGCACCAGTCGACACCGCCGCCGTCGGCCGCGAACAGCGCGGCGAAGCGCGGATTGGCGACCTCGATGCGCCCGCCGCTCCCGGTCACGACCACGAGTACGCCGGCGGTTTCGAGGATCGAGGCCAGGAATTGCCGCTCGCGACGCTCCGACAGCGCTTCGGCAACGCCGCGCTCAGCCTCGGTGCGATCGCCGACATAGGCGCGCAGCAACCCACCGAGCGTGATCACGACCAGCAGCAGGAAGGCCAGCACGCCGGCGTGCAGCGCCACGTAGCGGTCGAAGCCGCGCATCACGTCGTCGACAGCGTAGGCGACCGCGACCAGCAGCGGGAAGTCGCGCACCTTGCGGTAGCTGACGATGCGCTCGACGCCATCGAGCGCGCTCGGGCTGCGGTAGGTGTCGACCGGGGCGCGCGCAGCGTGCACGAGCAGCGTCGAGTGGCCGAGGTCGCGGCCGATGTGACGCTCCATGTCGACCGAGCGCGCGCGCACGATGCCGTCTTCGCCGAGCAGCGCGATCACGCCCCGCGGGCCGAGGTCGACCGAGCGGTAGAAGCGCGTCAGATACTCGGGGTCGAACGACGCCACTGCGACGCCGCGGAACCCGCCCGCGGCATCCTCGATCCGGCGCGTGTACTGGATCGACCACTTGCCGCTCGCGCGTCCGACCAGGGGCCGGCTGACGAAGGTCGCCAGGGCGCCCGGACGCAAATGGTGGCGGAAGTGCTCGCGGTCGGACAGGTCGATTCCGCGCCGCTCGGCGCTGCTCGCGTGCAGTCGGCCGTCGGCATCGATGATCGCATGCTGCACGGCGGCGTCCTCGAGCGCGAGCAGCCGGTGCAGGCGTGCGCCGAGCCGCTGCGGCTCGGGGTCGGCCAGATAGTCGTCGGCGATCAGGCGGCTCTGCTGGTCGAGCGCGCGGAAGGTCCGGTGGATGTGCTCTTCGAAGGCGCGCGCGAGGTTGGCGGTGTCGCGCTCGGCCGACTCCAGGCGGTTGGCGTGCTCTTCGTGCAGCGCCGCCGCCGAGACCAACGCTGCGCTCAGCAGCACCAGCAGGCTGCCGGCCAGGTACAGGGCGAGGATGCCGCGATCGGAGATGCGGCGCAGGCGGCTCGCCGCCGGACATCTCGCGCTGTCATCGGAGAAGGTCATGGTTCGCCGCGTGAACGGGAAAACGGAGGTCGCGAGCGGCCTCCGGCGCACAGCATATGCGCAAAGCGGGCAGTTCACCTTCTCGTTTTCGCTCTCCGCGGCGCTTTCCTGGCGCGGCAGGAGGGGACTGCTGCAGGCGTGTCCGCTTCGCCGTGCAGGCGGGCGTGGACATGAGCCGCAGTCTAGGGTGCGCGCGCGTATTCCGGTATCGTCAATTCCTACTAGTCGGATCGGGACAGGCGTGCGGAGCGGATGTGGATGGACGGGACGATGGCGTTGATGATCGTCGACGACGAGGTCGACACGCTCGACGAACTGCTCGAGTTTTTCGCCGAGCAGGGCTACCGCTGCTTCGGCGCAGCCAGCGCCGAGGAGGCGCTGGCGCTGTTCGAACGCGAGCCGGACATCGGCGTCGTAATCGCCGATCTGCGCCTGCCCGGCGCCGACGGCAACGCCCTGGTCGCGCGCTTGCGCCAGCGCCACGGGCATCGGCGTGCCTTCGAGGCGATCCTGGTCAGTGCCCACGCCGAACGCGGCGACGTGGTCGAGGCGATGCGCAGCGGCGTCGGCGACTTCCATGGCAAGCCGCTGGTGCCCGATGCGCTCGAGGCGGCGGTGCGCCGGGCACTGGCGCGCGCGCTGGAGGCGGCCGAGCGCCACGCCTTCGCCGGCAGGGTCGAGGCGCAGCTCGCCACGGTGACGCACCGGCTCGAGCAGCTGAGCTCTGCGTTCGATGGCCTGCGCGAGCGCATCGATGCGCGGAGCGACGATGCGCCGGCCGCCGCCGGCGACGCTGCGCTGCCGGCGCTGACGCCGCGCATGTGGGAAGTGCTGGTGCACATCCGCCGTGGCAAGACCAATTACCAGATCGCCTGCGACCTGGGGCTGTCGGAGAATACCGTCAAGCTGTACGTGTCGCAGATCCTGCAGATCACGCGGGTCGGCAATCGCACGCAACTGGCGCTGCTGGCCGATCCGTGGCTGCGCCGCGCCGGGACGCTCGAGCTGCTGAAGTCAGCGGCGGGGGAGTAAAGGCAAAGCGGGGCGGTCGTGATTTACAGTGTTATTGATAATGATTATCATCTATTCCAGCCATGCCGCCGCCGCCGTGATCCAGGATGCGGCCCGGAGCCTGGCAACCGCTATGGATCAGGAGGCATCGATGAACACGACCGCAAGCCAGGAACGCCCGCGCGCCGCCCCGATCGGGCAGCGGCGCATTTCCAGCAGCCAGCTGCTCGCCGGCAGCCGCACGCTGCTGATCGAGCACGCCGGCGAGCTCTACCAGCTGCGCCACACCAGCAAGGGTAAGCTGATTTTGACCAAGTGACTGCGCCGGCCCGCGCGCGTGCTGTCGGCGCGGCGCGGGCTCGTGGAGCCAGTCGACTCCGCTGCGGTCGCGTTCGCTGCCCGAGCGAACGCCGGCCGTCGCCTGTCCCCGAAGCCTCTTTCCCGGTTCGCTGCTCGCCCGGGCGCGCAGCTATATTCTGAAGGCGCAGGTTCACATTGTGAAAGTTATTTGTTTTTCTTTTCGTTTTGTGAACGATGTGCGTTCGCATCGGTAGCTGCCACGCCGATGAGGTTCCCCGCGCCGACATCTATCGATAACAAGAGCGCCAAATAGAGAGAGGTCGAGACGTATGAAAAGCGATGCGAAGGTCATCGAGTACCTGAACAAGGTGTTGAAGAACGAGTTGACGGCGATCAACCAGTATTTTCTGCACGCGCGCATGTACGACAATTGGGGGCTCGGGAAGCTCGGCGAGCACGAGTACCACGAGTCGATCGACGAGATGAAGCACGCCGACAAGCTCATCGAGCGCATCCTGTTTCTCGAGGGGCTGCCGAACCTGCAGGACCTCGGCAAGCTGCGCATCGGCGAAGACGTGCCCGAGATGCTGAAGGCCGATCTCGAACTGGAGACGGAGGCACGGCTGCTGCTGCTCGAAGCGATCGCCTACTGCGAATCGGTTTCCGACTACGTCAGCCGCGAACTGTTCGAGAACATCCTCGAGGGCGAGGAAGACCACATCGACTGGCTGGAAACCCAGCTCGAGCTGGTCGACAAGGTCGGCTTGCAGAACTACCTGCAGTCGGCGATGGGCAGCCCGAGCTGAGCCCGGACGCCCGTTCGGAAACACCTTGCGGGCGGCCTGCGGGCCGCCCGCCGTCTTTCCGGTGGTGCATCAGCGGCTGGGGAGGCGGATGCGATGCCTTGCCGCAAACCGTTGACAATCATTCTCATTCGGTAAATCATAGCCGGCGATTGTTCGGGCTGAGAGGCCGCCATGTACGTCTGCATCTGCAAGGGAGTGACCGACCGCCAGATCCGCGCCGCGATCGACGAAGGCGCGACGACGATGCGCGCGCTGCGCCGCGAGCTCGACGTCTGCAACGGTTGCGGCAAGTGTGGTCCCGACGTGCGCGAGCTGCTCGACGAAGCCCGGCTCGAGCGCTTCGAGACGGCGCTCGCGTTCGCGGTGCCGGCGTAGAGCCGCGTTCCACGCGCCCCGTAACTTATGGGTTTCACACGATCCCCTTCGCCAGCCGGCCCAGCGTGGCCAGTGCGTCCTCGAGCCTGTCATCCCACTCGGCTGCACCGTTCAGCCGCAAAGCATTGCGGTAGCGCCGCTGTGCCGTGAACAGCACCCCCGGAGCGATGCCGATGCCGTGCGCGCGCGCGCGGCGGTATAGCTCCACGGTATCGGCTTTTCCGGGCAGCTCGATCCAGACCACGGTGCCGCCGGTCGGTTGCGTCGCGCGTGTGTCTTCGGGAAAGTGGCGCGCGATCGCCCGCGACAGTTGCTCGATACGACGCGCGTAGCTGCGTCGCGCGCCGTTCAGGTGGCGCTCGTAGCCGCCGCGGGCGAGGAAGCGCGCGATCGCGAGCTGCGGCCACGGCGCCGAGGCGAAGCTGGATAGCTGCTTCAGCAGCTTGACGCGCTCGAGATAGCGTCCGGGTGCAGCCCAGCCGGTGCGGAAGCCCGGCCCCAGCGTCTTCGAGAACGACGAGCACGTCAGCACCAGCCCGTCGCGGTCGTACGCCTTGCACGGCGTCGGGCGCGGCGCGGTGAAACCGAGGTCGCCGTAGACGTCGTCCTCGATCAGCGGGATTTCGCGGCTCGCCAGCAGCTCGACCAGGCGGCGCTTGTTGGCGTCGGACATGCACGAGCCGAGCGGGTTGCTGTGCGTCGGCACCAGCAGGCAAGCCTTGATCGGCCATTGTGCCAGCGCCTGCTCGAGGTGGTCGAGACACAGGCCCTCGCGCGGGTGCGTCGGGATCTCGAGCGCGTGCATGCCGAGCGACTCGATCGCCTGCAGCATGCCGTAGTAGGTCGGCGATTCGACCGCGATCGTGTCGCCGGCCTGCGCGACGGCGCGCAGGCACAGCGTCAGCGCCTCCTGGCAGCCGGAGGTCACCACCAGCTCTTCGGGGCGCAGCCGCGCGCCGCCGGCGTGCAGCAGCCGCGCAACCTGGGTGCGCAGCTCGGCACGGCCGAAGGGCGCATCGTAGTGCGCCGACAGCTCGGGGTGTTCGCGCAGCACCGCCGCCAGGCAGCGGTTGAGCGCAGCGGTCGGCAGCAGGTCGGGGGCGGGGACCGCGGTGGCGAGCTGGATGAAGTCCGCATCGGGGCTGCCCGCGAGCAGCTCGAGCGTCAGCTCGCTGGTCGACACCGGCGTCGGCTTGACCATCGGCCGCGACATGCTCGGTTCAGGTGCCGCGGCGCGCAGCCGCGTGCAGACGTAGTAGCCCGACTGCGGTCGCGCCTCGACCATGCCACGGTCGACCAAGAGGCCGTAGGCTTGCGTCACCGTCGAGATGCTGACCCCCATCTGTCGGCTCAGCCGCCGCACCGAGGGCACGCGGTCGCCGGGGGCGTAGGCGCCGCTACCGATCGCGCCGGCCAGGTCTTCGGCGATGCGCCGGTAGAGATTCAGGTGTTCGCCGTGGTTCACCGCGCGCCTCTCGAACTGTGCTGTGGGTTGATGTCATCGTTCAGGACTGTACCGGTGCAGCGAGTTTGGCCGCCACGCTCCGCGGCTGTCAAACCGCGCCGACCGGGGTATGCTGCGCGGCCGTGGATCGAGGCTTATTCAGGAGAACGCCATGAGGATCGCAGGCCCGTGCCTGGCCGCGCTGCTCGCCGTGCTCGCGGCGGGGTGCGCGCTGAGCCCGCAGACCATCGGCATCCACCCGGTGCTCGATGTCGCCGCACCGGCGATCGGCCACGGTCGGGCGCTCGCGCTCGAGGTTGTCGACCAGCGTGCGGCGGCGGACTTCGGCGCGCGCGGCGGCGTCTACGCCACGGCCACGGTCGCGCCGCGCAACGAGGTCGCTGGCGCGGTGCGCGCCGCGCTCGCCGAGCGGCTGCAGGCGATGCAGTTCCAGCTCGCGCCGCCGGGCGCCGCCGCGCCGGTCCAACTGCGCGTCGAGGTGCTGCGCATCGATTACCGCGCCCTCGGCGAGCCGGTGGTCAACGAGGTGCGCGCCGGTGCCGAGGTGCGCGGCGTGGTGCGCAACGCCGGCTTCGGCTTCACCGGCCAGTATCGGGCCAACAGCGCGCGCCAGGTGGTCGGTCCGCCCGGCGGCGAGACCAACGAGGCGATCGTCAACGAGATCCTGTCGCAGGCCCTACAGCGCCTGCTGTCCGACCGCGGCGTGCTCGACGCGCTGGCGCGCTGATGCGCGGGGTCGACGCCAACCTCGCCTACCGCGAGCTGACGCCCGAGCGCGTGCTCGCCGCGGTCGAAGCCTCGGGGGTGCGTGCCGACGGCCGCATCCTGGCGCTGAACAGCTACGAGAACCGCGTCTACCAGGTCGGCATCGAGGACGGCGCACCGCTGGTCGCCAAGTTCTATCGCCCGGGGCGCTGGCCCGACGCGGCGATCGAGGAAGAGCACGCCTTCGCCGCCGAGCTCGCCGCGGCCGAGCTGCCGGTGATCGCGCCGCTGGCCGACGGCGAAGGCCGCACGCTGCGGCGCATCGACGCCTTCCGCTTCGCGCTGTTCCCGCGCCGCGGCGGGCGCTGGCCGGATCTCGAGGCCCCCGGCCGGCTCGAGCGGCTCGGACGGCTGCTCGGGCGGCTGCACGCGGTCGGCGCCGCAGGGCGCTTCGCCCACCGGCCACGGCTGACGGTGCAGCGCTTCGGTGTCGAGGCGCGCGGCTTCGTGCTCGAGCACGGCTTCGTGCCCGACTACCTGCGCCCGGCCTACACCTCGGTCAGCGCCGAACTGCTGGCAGCGGTCGAAGCGGCGTTCGAGGCCTGTCGGGCGCAGGCGATCCGCCTGCACGGCGACTGCCACCCCGGCAACGTGCTGTGGGCCGAGGACGAAGGGCCCGCCTTCGTCGACCTCGACGATGCGGTGAGCGGCCCGGCGGTACAAGACCTGTGGATGCTGCTGTCAGGGCCGCGCGTCGAGCGCGAGGCGCAGCTCGCGGCGCTGCTCGAAGGCTATTCGGCGTTCCGCGGCTTCGACCCGCTCGAGCTCGCGCTGATCGAGCCGCTGCGCGCGCTGCGGCTGATCCACTACGCGGCTTGGCTGGCGCGGCGCTGGAGCGACCCCGCCTTCCCGCATCACTTCCCGTGGTTCAATACCCCGCGCTGGTGGGAAGAGCAGGTGCTGGCGCTGCGCGAGCAGCTCGCCACGCTCGCCGAGCCGCCGCTGGCGCCCTGAGCGCGTGAACCGCCGGCCACCCGGCCCGACTCCATCCACCGACCACGGATCGCAAGGACCCCGAGGCATGAACTTCATCACCGACTGGTTCCGCCGCGTGCTCGACGATTCGCAGGCGGTCGCGCTGCTGCTGCTGATCGCGCTGCTCTCGGCCGCGGTGCTGCTGTTCGGGCAGATGCTGGCGCCGGTGTTCGCGAGCATCGTGCTCGCCTACCTGCTCGAGGGGCTGGTGCGGATGCTGACGCATCTCGGCGTGCCGCGGGGAGCGGCGGTGCTGGCGGTGTTCCTCGTCTTCACCGCCTTCACGGTGTTCGTGCTGTTCGGGCCGCTGCCGCTGCTGTCGCGCCAGGCGACGCAGCTCGCGCAGCAGCTGCCCAGCATGCTGCTGCGCGGTCAGGAGCTGCTGATGGGGCTGCCGGTGCGCTACCCGCACCTGATCACCGAGGCGCAGATCAACGAACTGGTCGCGATCGTCAAGGGCGAACTGGCGAGCCTCGGCCAGACCATCTTCAGCTGGTCGCTGGCTTCGGTGGTCGGGGTGATCACGCTGCTCGTGTACCTGATCCTGGTGCCGATCCTGGTGTTCTTCTTCCTGAAGGACAAGGACGCCATCCTCGGCTGGGTACGGCGCTATCTGCCGAGCCAGCGCGCGCTGGCCGACCGCGTCTGGCGCGACGTCGACGTGCAGATCGGCAACTACGTGCGCGGCAAGTTCTGGGAAGTGCTGATCAACTGGGCGGTCTGCTACCTGGTGTTCGCCTTCCTCGGGCTGCAGTTCGCGATGCTGCTGTCGTTCATGGTCGGCCTGTCGGTGATCGTGCCCTACCTCGGCGCGGTGGTGGTGACGGTGCCGGTGGCGCTGGTGGCGCTGTTCCAGTGGGGCTGGGGGACCGAGTTCTACTGGCTGATCGGCGCCTACGCGGTGCTGATGGCGCTCGACGGCAACGTGCTGGTGCCGCTGTTGTTCTCGGAGGTCGTCGATCTGCACCCGATCGCGATCATCGTCGCGGTGCTGTTCTTCGGCGGCGTGTGGGGCTTCTGGGGGGTGTTCTTCGCGATCCCGCTCGCGACCGTGGTACAGGCGGTGCTGAAGGTCTGGCCGACCGATGGCAGGGCGCCGGCGAGGTGAACCGGCGCCGACGCGAGGTGCTTTCGAACAAGGATTCCCGATGAGTTCCGATCACTTCATCCACTGGAACGTCGATCCCGAACTGCTGCGCATCGGCGGCTTCGCGCTGCGCTGGTACGGGCTGCTGTTCGCCGGCGGTTTCCTCGCCGGCTACGCGATCATGCAGCGCCTGTTCCGCGCCGAGGGCAAACCCGAGAAAGACCTCGACGCGCTGCTGCTGTACCTGATGGTCGGCACCGTGCTCGGCGCGCGCCTCGGCCACACGCTGATCTACGATCCGGGCTACTACCTCGCCCATCCCTGGCAGATCCTCGCCGTCTGGGAGGGCGGACTCGCCAGCCACGGCGGCGGGGCCGGCGTGTTCCTCGCGCTGTGGCTGTACGCGCGCAAGCGCCCCGACCAGCCTTACCTGTGGCTGCTCGACCGCGTGGCGATCCCGACCGCGCTGGTGGGCGCCTGCATCCGCCTCGGCAACCTGCTCAATTCCGAGATCGTCGGCGAGCCGAGCACGGTGCCGTGGGCGTTCGTGTTCGAGCGCGTCGATGCGTTGCCGCGCCACCCGGTGCAGCTGTACGAGGCGCTGGCCTACCTGGCGGTGTTCGCGGCTCTGTGGCTGGTCTATCGCCGCGAAGGCCGCGGGACGCCGCGCGGGCGGCTGACCGGGCTGTTCCTGCTGCTGGTGTTCGGCGCGCGCCTGGTGCTGGAGTTCTTCAAGACGCCGCAGGCGGCGTACGAGGCCGGCAACGCGGTCAGCGTCGGGCAGTGGCTGAGCGTGCCGATGGTCTTGCTCGGCGTCTGGCTGTTCGCGCGCGCGAAGCGGCCGGGGTGAGGGACCAGACGCGCACCGCGCGCTACGGTCCCGGCCGGGACGGGTGCGGCACCGAGGGCGCGCGGTCGAGGTGGTGCAGCGCGGCGATCAAGACCACGCTCGCCGCGAGCATGAAGTGCGGGCCGAACAGCCAGAACACCAGCGGCACCAGCAGGTAGTAGGCACGCATGCCGAGGCTGTAGTAGCGCCCGGCGCGGTTGAGGTGCGCGGCGACATGGCGCGGCGTGAACGCCGGGTGCGCATCGGCCGGCAGCGCGACCATGTAGCCGACGTGGTTGAACAGCCGTATCGACATCGAGAAGGCGAAGAAGGCCGCGAACAGATCGAGCAGCAGCGGCATCAGCTTAATCAGCAGCACTTCGGGCGCGGTCGCGCCGAAGGCGTTCAGCGCGTGCCACACCGCGCCGCTGCCCGCGCTCTGCGCGGCGACGGTCAGCACGCCGAGGATCAGGACGATCGAGGTCGAGGCGAGGAAGGTCGCCGCCATCGTCGAGTTGCGCAGCGTCTGCACCGCGAGGATGTCGCGCCGCTCGCGCATCACGCACTCGATCCAGGCGCTGCGCGCGATCACGTTGATCCCGGCGAGCGTGTACGCCGGATCGCGTTTCAGCCGTGCGCGCAGGAACGCCTGGTAGCCGAGCCACAGCGCCAGGCTCGCGGCGAAGCCGGCGAGGTCGGCGGCGAGCGACGACAGCGCGGGCGGCATCGCTCAGAGCGCCTCCGAGGCGAAGTCGGCCAGCCGCGAGCGCTCGCCGCGCAGCAGCGTGACGTGGCCGCCATGCGGCCAGCCCTTGAAGCGGTCGACGACGTAGGTCAGCCCCGAGGTGGTCTCGGACAGATAGGGGGTGTCGATCTGCGCGATGTTGCCGAGGCACACCACCTTGGTGCCGGGGCCGGCGCGGGTGATCAGCGTCTTCATCTGCTTCGAGGTCAGGTTCTGCGCCTCGTCGATGATCAGGTACTTCTGCTGGAAGGTGCGCCCGCGCATGAAGTTCAGCGAGCGGATCTTGATCCGGCTCGACAGCAGCTCGGCGGTCGCGGCGCGGCCCCATTCGCCGGCTTCGCGGTTGTCGGCCAGCACCTCGAGGTTGTCCATCAGCGCTCCCATCCACGGCGTCATCTTCTCCTCCTCGGTGCCGGGCAGGAAGCCGATGTCTTCGCCGACCGGCACCGTGACGCGGGTCATGATGATTTCGCGAAAGCGATTCTGGTCGAGCGTCTGCGCCAGGCCCGCGGCCAGCGTCAGCAGTGTCTTGCCGGTGCCGGCGGCGCCGAGCAGCGTGACGAAGTCGATCGCCGGGTCGAGCAGCAGGTTCAGTGCGAAGTTCTGCTCGCGGTTGCGCGCGCGGATGCCCCACACCGGATGGCGCGCGTAGTCGCGCAGCCGCTCGATCACCGCACCGGCCGGCTCGAGCCGGCGCACGAGGTACGCCTCCTGGGGCGGGTCGGGCAGGTGCACGAACTGGTTGACGTGCCAGTGCTCGATGTCGGGGCCGCTGACGCGGTAGAAGGTGCGGCCGTCTTCCTGCCAGGCGTCCATCGCCTTGGCGTGCGTGTCCCAGAAGTCGGCGGGCAGCTGGCGCGCGCCCGAATACAGCAGGTCGATGTCTTCGAGCGCCTGGTCGCTGCGGTAATCCTCGGCATGGATGCCGAGGATCGTCGCCTTGATGCGCAGGTTGATGTCTTTAGACACCAGTGTCACGCGCGCGCTCGGGTGTTCCTGCGCCAGCGAGATCGCGTAGCCGAGGATGTCGTTGTCGGGCACGTTGCCGGGCAGGCTCAGCGGCAGCAGCGGCGCGTAGGGGCGGGTCTGGAAGCACAGCCGCCCGCTCGGGTGCACGCCGGGGCCGAGGCTGCGCGGCATCGGCAGCGGTACGCCGCGGTCGATCTCTTCCTTCGAGGCGCCGTGCATCAGCTCGTCGAGGAAGCGGCTGACCTGGCGCACGTTGGCCGCGACCTCGGACCGACCCTTCTTGGCGCGGTCGAGCTCTTCGAGCACGACCATCGGCAGGAAGATGTCGTGTTCCTTGAAGCGGTACAGCGCGGTCGGGTCGTGCATCAGCACATTGGTGTCGAGCACGAACAGCCGCTTGCCGGCGTCGGTCTTCTTCTTCGCCATGGTGGCCCCCGTGCCGGTACGCCCGATCAGTGCCGCGTCCCGGTTCCGGGAGCAGGCTCCAGCCCGGAACTCGGAACCGTTCAGAGCGCCTTGACCGCTTCGAGCACTTGCGCGGCGTGGCCCTTGACCTTGACCTTGCGCCACTCGCCCCTGAGCACGCCGTCGCGGTCGATCAGGAAGGTGCTGCGCTCGATGCCGAGCGTCTCGCGGCCGTACAGCTTCTTCGGCCTGATCACGTCGAACAGCCGGCACAGCGCCTCGTCGGCATCCGACAGCAGCTCGAACGGGAAGCCCTCGCGCGCCTTGAAGCTGGCGTGCGAGCGCAGGCTGTCGCGCGATACGCCGAGGATCACGGTGTCGAGCTGCGCGAACGCGGCGTGCAAGTCACGGAAGTCGCGGCCTTCGGTGGTGCAGCCGTGCGTGGCGTCCTTCGGATAGAAGTAGAGCACGACGTGCCGGCCGCGCAGCCCCGACAGGTTCAGCGCCGTGCCGTCGCTGGCGGCAGCGCTGAAGTCGGGTACGGGATGGTCGAGCGCGATCGTCATTGAAACTCTCCTCTCGTCGCCGGGGCGGCCGGCAAGGGATGCGGAGGGGCGAGCCCGGCTCAGCCCTTGACCGGCTCCATCACCGCGTCGAGGTTCAGGTCGTCGCAGAAGTCGAGGAACTCTTCGCGCAGCATCGCCAGGTGCAGCGTCGCCGGGATGCCGACCGCCATGTTCAGCGAAAACATCGGCGAGCCGGTGTGCGGCGCGGGGTACGAGCGGGTGATCAGTTCCTCGATGTTGATCCCGCGCGCGCTGAAGAAACCGGCCAGGCTATGGACGATGCCCGGTTGCTCGAGCGCGACCACCTCGACCGTGTACGGCAGGCTGTCGGCGCTGGCCTGGCGCGGCGCGGTGCGCTTGATCGTCAGGCTCAGGCCCAGGCTCGTCTCGGCGCGCTTGAGCTGCGCTTCGAGCTTGGCCAGCGTGTTCCAGTTGCCGTGCACCATCAGCATCGCGGCACACTCCTGACCGTAGATGCAGATGTGGCTGTCGAGGATGCTGCAGCCGGCGTCGAGAATCAGGCGACTGAGCTCTTCGATCAGACCGGGGCGGTCCTCGCCCAGGGCCGAGATCACCAGGTAGTTCTTCACGGGGGAGGCGTCCGCAAACGAAGGGGGAATGGGGGTCAGGCGCATCCGGCGGGAGTTTACATGCTGGGTCTCGGCGTGCAAGCCGCGTGCCTTGTCACGCCCCGCCCGCCCGCGTACCATGCGGCGGACTTTTCCCTAGCGGATTCAGCGGAGACGCTCGCACATGTTCCACGGCAGCATGGTGGCGCTGGTGACGCCGATGGCGGCCGACGGCGCCCTGGACTTCGAAGCCCTGGCCCGCCTGGTTGACTTCCACCTCGACAACGGCACCGACGCGCTGGTCGCGGTCGGCACCACGGGCGAGTCGGCGACGCTCGACTACGAGGAGCACATCGAGGTCGTCCGCCGTGTGGTCAAGCGCGTCGCCGGGCGCATCCCGGTGATCGCCGGCACCGGCGCCAACTCGACCGCCGAGGCGATCATGCTGACCCGCCAGGCGATGGAAGCCGGCGCCGACGCCGCGCTGCTGGTGACGCCGTACTACAACAAGCCGACCCAGGAAGGCCTGTACCGCCACTACAAGGCGATCGCCGAAGCGGTGCCTGTCCCGCAGATCCTGTACAACGTGCCCGGGCGCACCGCCTGCGACATGAAGCCCGAGACCGTCGGGCGCCTGGCCGACATCCCGAACATCGTCGGGCTGAAGGAAGCGAGCGGCAGCCTCGAGCGCAACCGCGAGCTCGTCGCGCTGTGCGGCGGGCGCATCGACCTGTTCAGCGGCGACGACGACATCGCCTGCGAAAGCATGCTGTCGGGCTTCAAGGGCGTGATCTCGGTGACCGCCAACGTCGCACCACGGGCGATGTCCGAGATGTGTCGCCTGGCGCTCGCCGGCGACCGCCGCGGCGCCGAGGCGATCAACGCCAGCCTCGCGGGGCTGCACAGGAGCCTGTTCATCGAGTCCAATCCGATCCCGGCGAAGTGGGCGCTGGCGCGGATGGGACTGATCCAGGGCGGCATCCGCCTGCCGCTGGTGGCGCTGTCCGAGCCGGCGCAGGCGCCGGTGCTCGAGGCGATGACCCAGGCGCACGTGCTCTGAACCTTCCGCGACTCACACCGATCACCATGCGTCTGTCCAAGAATCTGACCCTCGCCGCGGCGTTCGTGCCGGCCGCGGCGCTGCTGGTGGCTTGCACCACCGACAGCGTCATCCCCGACCGCCGCCCGGATTACCGCCAGGCGCAACCCGGCGCCGCGCTCGAAGTGCCGCCCGACCTGACCGCCTCGACTCTCGACGACACGCTGAAAGTGCCCGAGCTGGCGCCGGGCGGACGTGCCGCGAGCCTGTCCGACTACAGCCGCGAGCGCGGCGGCGCCACGCCGCGCGTCGCCGCCGGCGAAAGCGTGCTGCTGCAGCCGCAAGCGATGCACATCGAGCGCGAGGGCGACAAGCGCTGGCTGGTGGTGCAGGCACCGGCCGACCAGGTCTGGAGCAAGATCAAGGATTTCTGGACCAGCAACGGCTTCGCGATCAAGCGCGACGACCCGCGCATCGGCATCCTCGAGACCGACTGGGTCGAGAACCGCGCCGACATCCCCAAGGACGCGGTCCGCGCGCTGCTGTCGAAGGCGATCGACTTCGCCTACTCGGCGCCGACGCGCGACAAGTTCCGCGTGCGCCTCGAGCGCTCCGCCGACGGCGCGACCAGCGTCTACCTGACGCACTACGGCGTCGAGGAAGTGGTCAAGGGTGCGGTCAACAGCCGCGGCGACGACGGCCAGGTGATCTGGCAGCCGCGCCCGACCGACCCCGAACTCGAAGCCGAGATGCTGAGCCGCCTGATGGTGTTCCTCGGCGCCGATGCCGAGCGCGCCAGAGCCGAGGCGGCGCGCGGCGACCAGGCGGCGCCGGCTGCCGCGACGGTGCGCTTCGTGCAGCAGAACGGCGCGCCGGCGCTGGTGATCGGCCAGGATTACGCGCGCAGCTGGCGCCTGGTCGGGCTGGCGCTCGACGGCAGCGACTTCGCCGTCGAAGACCAGGACCGCAACCAGGGCCTGTATGTGGTCGAGTTCATCGACCGCACCCGGGAAGGCGAGCAGTCGGGGGGGGGCTGGTTCTCCGGCTGGTTCGACAGCAAGGGTGCGCCGCAGGCCAGCGGCCAGCGCTACCGCGTGCGTCTGGCCGACCAGGGCGCCCAGACGCTGGTGCTGGTGCAGACGGCGCAGGGGGCGAGCGACAGCTCGCCGATTGCGCGCCGCATCCTCGACACCATCGCCCAGGGCGTTCGCTGAGCGCACGCGCCTGCACGGGCCGGCGGGCGTCTGCGCCCGCCGGCCCTTCGTCTTTCCGTGGAGCGAGCCATGCGCATCCGCCGCCTTCCTGCCGAGCTGATCAACCAGATCGCCGCCGGTGAAGTGGTCGAGCGTCCGGCCTCGGTGGTCAAGGAGCTGCTCGAGAACAGCCTCGATGCCGGTAGTGCGCGCATCGAACTCGAGCTCGAGCAGGGCGGCATCCGGCTGATCCGCATCCGCGACGACGGCTGCGGCATCGCCCGCGACGACTTGTCCGCCGCGCTGGCCAGCCACTCGACCAGCAAGATCGCCAGTTTTGACGATCTGGTGCGCGTCGCCAGCCTCGGCTTTCGCGGCGAGGCGCTGCCGAGCATCGCCTCGGTGTCGCGGCTGAGCCTGGCCTCGCGCAGCCGCGACGCCGCGGGGGGCTGGGCGCTCGAGGGCGACGGCCGCGAACTGCCGCGCGAGCCCGCGCCCGCAGCGCACCCGGTCGGCACCACGGTCGAGGTGCGCGACCTGTTCTACAACATCCCGGCGCGGCGCAAGTTCCTGAAGAGCGAGCGCACCGAGTTCGGCCACGTCCTCGAGGTGGTGCACCGCATCGCGCTGTCGCGCTTCGACGTCGAGCTCAGGCTGGTCCACAACGCCAAGCCGGTGCTGCGCCTGCCGAGCGCCGAAGCGCGGCCCGCGCGCGAGGCGCGGCTCGCCGAGCTGCTCGGTGCCGAGTTCGTCGCTCACAGCCTGTTTATCGACCATGAGGCCGCGGGGTTGCGGCTGTGGGGCTGGGTCGGTTTGCCCACCTACAACCGCGCGCAAGCCGACCAGCAGCACTTCTTCGTCAATGCCCGCATGGTGCGCGATCGGCTGGTGTCGCACGCGGTGCGCCAGGCTTATCAGGACGTGCTGTTCCACGGCCGCCATCCGGCTTTCGTGCTCTACCTCGAACTCGACCCGGCGCTGGTCGACGCCAACGCCCACCCGGCCAAGCACGAGGTGCGCTTCCGCGAGGCGCGGTTGGTGCACGACATGCTGTTCCGCACGCTGCACGAGGTGCTGGCCGATGCGCGCGCCGGACGCGAAGCCGCGCCGGTGGCCGCCGCGGGCGATACGCCGGCGGCGCTCCCGCCCGGGCCGCGCGAGCAGCAGCGCCTGCCGATCGGCGCCGCGGCGCCACCGTTCGGGGCCGCTGTGCCGCAGGCGGTGCACGAGCGCATGGCAGCCTACGCGCGGCTGCACGGTGCGGGCGAGGTCTGGGCAGCTTCGGCACCGCCGGCGCGCGGCACGCCGCGCGCCGAAGCCGCGGCAGCCGAGACGGGCATGCCGCCGCTCGGCTTCGCGCTGGCGCAGCTCGCCGGCATCTACATCCTGGCCGAGAATGCGCACGGCCTGATCCTGGTCGACATGCACGCGGCGCACGAACGCCTCACCTACGAGCGGCTGAAAGTCGCGCTCGAGCGCGACGGCATCCGCAGCCAGCCGCTGCTGGTGCCGGTCACGCTCGCGGTCAGCGCCAGCGAAGCCGCCGCGGTCGAAGAGGGGCAGGAGGCGCTCGCCGGGCTCGGGCTCGAGCTTGCGGCGATCGGTCCGCAGCGCGTGATCGTGCGCCGCGTGCCGGCGCTGCTCGCCGGGGGCGATATCGAGGCGCTGGCGCGCGCGGTGCTCGCCGAGCTGGTCGAGCACGGCAGCAGCCGCGGCGTGATCGACGCGCTGAACGAACTGCTGGCGACGATGGCGTGCCACGGCTCGGTGCGCGCCGGGCGCCGGCTGAGCCTGGCGGAGATGAACGCGCTGCTGCGCGAGATGGAGACCACCGAGCGCAGCGGCCAGTGCAATCACGGCCGGCCGACCTGGGTGCAGCTGACGCTGCTCGAGCTCGACCGACTGTTCCTGCGCGGACGCTGAGCATGGACACGACGCCGATCGCCGTCTGCATCATGGGGCCGACCGCCTCGGGTAAGACCGACCTCGCCGTCGAGCTGGTGCGGCGCGGGCCGTTCGAAATCGTCAGCGTCGATTCGGCGCTGGTGTACCGCGGCATGGACATCGGTACCGCCAAGCCCGATGCGGCGACCTTGCGCCTCGCGCCGCACCGGCTGATCGACATCCTCGACCCGGCCGAACGCTATTCGGCGGCGCAGTTCCGCCGCGATGCGCTCGCGGCAATGGACGAGATCAGCGCTGCCGGACACATCCCGCTTTTGGTCGGCGGCACGATGCTGTACTTTCGCGCGCTCGAGCACGGGCTGTCCGAGCTGCCGGCGGCCGATGCCGGCGTGCGCATCCGGCTCGCCGCCGAACTGGCCGAGCACGGCTGCGAAGCCTTGCACGCGCGCCTGGCGCAGGTCGACCCGGCGGCGGCGGCACGCATCCACCCGCGCGACCCGCAGCGCATCGTGCGCGCGCTCGAAGTGTTCGAGCTCGCCGGCCGGCCGCTGACGGAGCTCTGGGCCGAACAAGGCACGCGCGCTTGTCCGTACCGGCTGCGCAAGTTCGTGCTGGCGCCGGCCGACCGCGCCGAGCTGCACGCGCGCATAGCGCAGCGTTTCGACGCGATGCTGGCTGCGGGCTTCGTCAACGAAGTCGCACGCCTGCGCGCGCGCGGCGACTTGCACCCCGGGCTACCGGCGATGCGCGCGGTCGGCTATCGCCAGGTGTGGGAGCATCTGGACGGCTTGACGGACCGCGCGGCGATGAGGCAGCGTGCCGTGGTCGCCACGCGGCAGTTCGCCAAGCGCCAGTTCACCTGGCTGCGCGCCGAGGGCGATGCGCTCTGGCACGACAGCCGCGAGCCGGGCCTGGCGGGGCGGGTGCTCGCGGCGCTGCCGGGGTGAGGATGGGGCGCTGTGCTACACTTCGCCGCGGTTCGAACCTCGGGGGCCGATCGGCGCGCCGGGCGCGGCTGTCGGAAAGACGCTTTCTAACAATGAGAAGAGGACTTCCTCTATGGCAAAAGGCCACTCGCTCCAAGAGCCCTTCCTGAACGCGCTGCGCAAGGAAAGGATTCCGGTGTCCATCTACTTGGTCAACGGCATCAAGCTGCAGGGCCAGATCGAATCCTTCGACCAGTTCGTTGTGCTGCTGAAGAACACCGTCAGCCAAATGATCTACAAGCATGCGATCTCGACCGTGGTGCCTTCGCGCAACGTGCGCCTGCACCTGACCGACGAGGGCGCCGAGCACGGCGACGAAGCCTGATCGCGGTCCGCGCATCCGTGCATCCGCATCACGCCCCACTGAACAGCCGCGAGGAACCCGCGCTTGTTTGAACGTCCCCGCGCCGGCGAGCGCGCGGTTCTCGTCCATGTCGCACTGAACGCGGAAGTCGACGCCCGCGAGCTGGCGGAGTTCGAAGAGCTGGCCACCTCGGCCGGCGCGGTCCGCGTCGCTGTCGTCACCGGCTCGCGCCGCGCGCCTGACGCCCGCTGGTTCATCGGCTCGGGCAAGGCCGAAGAGATCCGCGACCGGGTCGCGGCGGAGGCGGCCGAGCTGGTGATCTTCGACCACGAGCTGACGCCCGGCCAGGAGCGCAACCTCGAGGCGCTGTTCAAGTGCCGCGTGGTCGACCGCACCGGGCTGATCCTCGACATCTTCGCGCAGCGCGCGCGCAGCTTTGAGGGCAAGCTGCAGGTCGAGCTGGCGCAGCTCGAGCACATGGCCACGCGCCTGGTGCGCGGCTGGACCCACCTCGAGCGCCAGCGCGGCGGCATTGGCTTGCGCGGCCCCGGCGAGACCCAGCTCGAAACCGATCGCCGCCTGCTCGCCGGGCGCATCAGCCAGATCAAGCGCCGGCTGGCGAAGGTTGGGCGCACCCGCGACCAGGGCCGTGCCTCGCGGCGCAAGGCGGAACTTCCGACCGTGTCGCTGGTCGGCTACACCAATGCCGGCAAGTCGACGCTGTTCAACGCGCTGACCGGCGCCGGCGTCTACGCCGCCGACCAGCTGTTCGCGACGCTCGACCCGACGCTGCGCCGGCTCGATCTGCCCGGCGCCGACGCTGCGGTGCTCGCCGACACGGTCGGCTTCGTCGGCCGCCTGCCGCACGAGTTGGTCGCCGCCTTCCGTTCGACGCTGCAGGAGACGGTCGAAGCCAGTCTGCTGCTGCACGTGATCGATGCCGCCGACCCGGCCCGCTCCGAGCTCGAGGCCGACGTCGACACCGTGCTCGCCGAGATCGGCGCCGACCAGGTGCCGCGGCTGCTGGTGTACAACAAGCTCGATCTGGTCGAGGGCAGCGCGCCGCGCATCGAGCGCAATGCCGAGGGGCTGGCCGTGTCGGTGTGGATCTCGGCGGTCAGCGGCGCCGGGCTCGAGCTCTTGCGCGAAGCGGTCGCCGAGCGGCTGAAGAGCGACACGTTGCGCGGCGTGCTCGAGCTCGAGCCGCGCCAGGGTCGGCTGCGCGCGCGCCTGTTCGACATCGGCGCCGTGGTCGGCGAGCGCATTGGCCCCGAGGGCCAATGGCTGCTCGACGTCCACGCCCCGCGCAAGCACCTGCGCCAGCTGTGCCGGCAGGAAGGCTTGAGCGAAGGATGGATGGAAGCCGCCGTGCGCTGAGGCGAGGCACGCGATCCGCAACCTGCCCGCAACCTGACAGTTTCACTGGAGTACTGGAGTACGAGATGGCCTGGAACGAACCGGGGGGGAACAACCGCGACCCGTGGAACGGGGGCGGGCGCGACCAGGGACCGCCCGACCTCGACGAAGTGCTGCGCAAGCTGAGCGACAAGCTCGGCGGCGTGCTCGGCGGCCGCCGTGGCGGCGAGGGTGGCGGCGACGGCCGTCGGCCGAGCCGGGCTTGGCTGCCACTGGTCGGCGCGGTCGCGCTGGTGCTGTGGGCCGGCGTCGGCAGCTTCTACATCGTCGACGAAGGCAAGCGCGGCGTGGTGTTCCGCTTCGGCAAGTACGTCGAGACCACGCAGCCGGGCCTGCGCTGGCACCTGCCCTACCCGATCGAGCGCGTCGAGGTCGTCGACATCGAGCAGGTGCGCTCCGAAGAGATCGGCTACCGTTCCGGCGGTCGCCAGCCCGGTTCGCGCCCGGTGCCGAAGGAAGCGCTGATGCTGACGCAGGACGAGAACATCGTCGACGTGCGCCTGGCGGTGCAATACCAGGTCAGCGACCCGGTCGCCTACCTGGTCAATGTCGTCGATCCCGATCTGACGCTGCGCCAGGCGGTCGAGAGCGCCACGCGCGAGACGATCGGCCGCAGCACGATGGATTTCGTGCTGACCGAGGGGCGCGCCGAGATCGTCGCGCAGATCCGCGAGCTGACGCAGGCGGTGCTCGATCAGTACAAGGCGGGCTTGCGCATCAACACCGTCAACCTGCAGGACGCGCAGCCGCCCGAGGAGGTCCAGGAGGCCTTCGCCGACGCGATCAAGGCGCGCGAAGACGAGCAGCGGCAGAAGAACGAAGCCGAGTCCTACGCCAACGAGATCATCCCCAAGGCGCGTGGCCAGGCTTCGCGCCGGCTGCAGGAGGCCGAGGCCTACAAGGCGCAGGTGATCGCGCAGGCCGAGGGCGAGGCCTCGCGCTTCGAGCAGTTGCGCGCCCAGTACGCCAAGGCGCCGGAGGTCACACGCGAGCGTCTGTACCTCGAGACCATGCAGACCGTGTTCGGCAATTCGAGCAAGGTGCTGGTCGACGTGCAGAACGGCCAGAGCCTGATGTACCTGCCACTCGACAAGCTGATCCAGCAGGGCGTGCGCAGCGACCGTCCCGGCGAGACGGCCGCGCACGAGGCGGCGCCGTCGGCGCCGCCGTCCCCCGCCCAGGCGTCGGGCGCCGATGCCGGCGCGCGCGCGCGCGATCTCGGCCGCAGCCGGGAGGTTCGCTGATGAGTCCCAACAAGCTCTTCGTCGGCGGCGCGATCGCCGCCGTGGTGCTGGCCTCGATGTCGGTGTTCACCGTCGATGCCACGCAAAAGGCGCTGCGCTTCCGCCTCGGCGAGATCGTTCAGGCCGACTACATGCCGGGGCTGCACTTCAAGCTGCCGCTGATCAACAACGTCAAGAAGTTCGACGCGCGCGTGCAGACGCTCGACACCGAGCCCGAGCGCTTCCTGACCGCGGAAAAGAAGAACGTCATCGTCGACTCCTTCGTCAAGTGGCGCATCGCCGACGTCGCGCGCTACTACACCGCGGTCGGCGGCGACTTCGTGCAAGCCAACCAGCGCCTCGACCAGATCACCAAGGACAGCATGCGCAGCGAGTTCTCCAAGCGCACGCTGCAGGACGTGGTCGCCGGCGATCGCCGCCAGATCATGGAGATCCTGTCGACGGTGCTCAAGCGCGAGGCGTCCAAGCTCGGCGTCGACGTGGTCGACGTGCGCATCAAGCGCATCGATCTGCCCTCCGACGTGAGCTCGTCGGTGTTCCGGCGCATGCGCGCCGAGCGCGAGCGCGTTGCGCGCGACTTCCGCTCGCGTGGCGCCGAGGCGGCCGAGCGCATCCGCGCCGACGCCGACCGCCAGAGCACGGTGATCCTCGCCGAAGCCTACCGCGATGCCGAGCGCAGCCGCGGCGAGGGCGACGCGCGCGCCGCCGAGATCTACGCGCAAGCCTACGGCAAGGATCCGGCGTTCTTCGGTTTCTACCGCAGCCTGAACGCATACCGCGTCAGCTTCGACGGCAAGAACGACGTGCTGCTGCTCACCCCCGACGGCGAGTTCTTCCGCTACTTCAAGCAGCAGCAGCCCTGAGGCGCGGCACGCCCAGCCGGGCGGGTGTCCCGCCCGGATTTTTCTTTCGGACACCGGCATGTGGCATGATCTGCTCGCCGCGCTCGGCCTGGTCCTCGTGATCGAGGGGCTGCTGCCGTTCGCCAATCCGCGCCGGCTGCGCGAAGCGCTGATGCGGCTGGCCCGGCTCGACGACCGGGCGCTGCGTCTGGGCGGCCTGCTGAGCATGGCGGCCGGCCTGGCGACGCTGTACCTGATCCGCTGAGCGCGCGGCGCGCTCGGCCCTTCCCGGAACCCGCGTATGACCGTTGAGAACCGCTGGCTCCTCCCCGAGGGGATCGAAGAGGTGCTGCCGCTCGAGGCCCGACGGCTCGAGCGCCTGCGCCGCGAGCTGCTCGACCTGTACGAGCGCTGGGGCTATGACTTGGTCATCCCGCCGTTCATCGAATTTCTCGACGCGCTGCTGACCGGCACCGGCAACGATCTCGGCTTGCAGACCTTCAAGCTGACCGATCAGCTCAGCGGCCGCCTGCTCGGTGTGCGCGCCGACATGACGCCGCAAGTCGCCCGCATCGACGCGCACCAGCTGTGGCGTGAGTCACCGAACCGGCTGTGCTATCTGGGCACCGTGCTGCGCACGCGCGGTGACGGCTTCGGCGGTTCGCGCAGCCCGATGCAGGTCGGTGCCGAGCTGTACGGTCATGGCGGGCTCGAGAGCGACCTCGAGGTGATCGCGCTGATGCTCGAGACGCTGGCGCTCGCCGGTGTCGGCGAGGTGCACCTCGACCTCGGCCACGTCGGCCTGTTCCGCGCGCTGGCGTGCCGCGCCGGCCTCGACCGCGAAACCGAGACCTGGCTGTTCGATGCGCTGCAGCGCAAGGCCGTGCCCGAGATCGAGGCCTGGCTGGCCGGCGCCGGGCTCGAGCCCGAGACCGGCCGCATGCTGCGCCAGCTCGCCGGTTTGAACGGCGGCGTCGAGGTGCTCGGCGATGCGCGCGATTTGCTCGCCGCCGGCGGCGCCGAGGTGTTCGAGGCGCTGGCGGTGCTCGAGCGCACCGCCGCGGCGCTGGCGCGCGAATTCCCGAATCTGCCGATCCACGTCGACCTCGCCGAGCTACGCGGCTACCACTATCACACCGGACTGGTGTTCGCCGCCTACGTGCCGGGGCAGGGGCAGGCGGTGGCGCGCGGTGGCCGCTACGACGGCATCGGCCGCGTGTTCGGCCACGACCGGCCGGCCACCGGCTTCAGCACCGACCTGAAGACGCTGCTCGCGCTCGGCGCGGTCGAAGCCGCGGTGCCGGCGGGCGTGTACGCGCCGGCGGCGAGCGAAGGCGACGCGGCGCTCGAGGCGCGCGTGCGTGCTTTGCGCGCGGCGGGCGAGCGCGTGATCCGCGCGCTGCCGGGTGCCGACCGCAGCCCGCGCGAGCTCGGCTGCGACCGCGCGCTGGTGTGCCGCGGGCCCGAATGGGAACTCGCGCCGGTGGCCTGAGCGCGGCCGGTGCAGGCATTCACGTTGGAGCACTCTGCGGAAATCGAAATGGGCAAGAACGTCGTCGTGATCGGCACCCAATGGGGTGACGAAGGCAAGGGCAAGGTGGTCGACCTGCTGACCGAGCGCGCCAGCTCGGTCGTGCGCTTCCAGGGCGGCCACAACGCCGGCCACACGCTGGTGGTCGGCGGCCAGAAGACGGTGCTGCACCTGATCCCCTCCGGCATCCTGCGCCCGAGCGTGCAGTGTCTGATCGGCAACGGCGTGGTGCTGGACCCGGCCGCGCTGCTGCGCGAGATCGACAAGCTCGAGGCGGCCGGCATCGACGTGGCGTCGCGGCTGAAGCTGTCGGAAGCCTGCCCGCTGATCCTGCCGTACCACGTGGCGCTCGATCAGGCACGCGAGCGCGCCCGCGGAGCGCGCGCGATCGGCACCACCGGACGCGGCATCGGTCCGGCCTACGAAGACAAGGTCGCACGCCGCGCGGTGCGCCTCGGTGACCTGTTCCACCGCGAGCGCTTCGCCGCCAAGCTCGGCGAAGTGCTGGATTTCCACAACTTCGTGCTGATCAACTATTTCCAGGTCGAGGCGGTCGACTTCCAGCGGACGCTCGACGAGGCGCTGGCGATGGCCGAGCGCCTGCGGACCATGGTCGCCGACGTCACCGAGCTGCTGGCGCAGGCGCAGATGCGCGGCGAGAACATCCTGTTCGAGGGCGCGCAGGGCGCGCTGCTCGATGTCGATCACGGCACCTACCCGTACGTGACCTCGTCGAACACCACTGCCGGCGGTGCCGCGACCGGCACCGGCGTCGGTCCGTGCTACCTCGACTACGTGCTCGGCATCACCAAGGCCTACTCGACCCGCGTCGGCGGCGGTCCGTTCCCGACCGAGCTGACCGACGAGGTCGGCGAGCACCTGGGCACCAGGGGTCAGGAGTTCGGCGCCACCACCGGCCGCCGCCGCCGCTGCGGCTGGTTCGATGCGGTCGCGCTGCGCCGCTCGATCCGCAACAACTCGGTGTCGGGGCTGTGCATCACCAAGCTCGACGTGCTCGACGGGCTGGACACGCTGAAGGTCTGCGTCGGCTATCGCCTCGACGGCGAAGAGGTCGCGTATCCGCCGCTCGGCGCCGACGCGTTCGAAGTGTGCGAGCCGGTCTACGAAGAGTTGCCGGGCTGGAGCGAGTCGACCTTCGGCATCCGGTGCATCGAGGATTTGCCGGCCAACGCGCGCGCCTACCTGAAGCGCATCGAAGCGATCACCGGCGCGCCGATCGACATGATCTCGACCGGCCCGGACCGCGAACAGACCATCGTGCTGCGCGAGCCGTTCGGCGGCTGAGCCGATAGCGCCTGCGAGCGCGACGAGCCCGGGCGGCGCGAGGCGTCCGGGTTTTTCATGACGGTGCTGCGGGTTTGCGGACGCGGAAACGAACAAAGCCCCGCGCGGGGGCTTGCTTCGAATCTGGTGCCCAGGAGAGGACTCGAACCTCCACGGAGTTACCCGCTAGTACCTGAAACTAGTGCGTCTACCAATTCCGCCACCTGGGCAGGTGGTCTTCGTGATCCGGTGGTGCCGAAGAGAGGACTCGAACCTCCACGGAGTTACCCGCTAGTACCTGAAACTAGTGCGTCTACCAATTCCGCCACTTCGGCACGGCTTCGAATCACCCGCGCCGCCGCTCGGCGCCGCGATGGGGGCGCAATATACGCAGTCTGCCAGTGACTGTCAAACCGGCCTGCTATTCTTTTCGGTCGCCCCTGAAAAAGCACGCTCGGCGGTTCCCAACGCCGGCTCCGAAGATGTATCACCGGCGGCTGCGCCGCCCTGCGAACAAGAAAAGATGCGATGACAGCGAAGAAGAGGCGCTCCTGGCGCCAACTCGATCCGAACTACGCCCGCGAGTGCGAGAAATACGGGCGGGCGGCTCCCAGCCGCGAATTCATCCTCGATTACCTCGAGCACCGCGATCAGCCGCTGTCCTGGGAGGCGCTATGCGCCGAGTGGCTGATCGACGACGACTGGGAGCGCGACGCCCTGCAGCGCCGCCTGCGCGCGATGGAGCGCGAAGGCCAGATCATGTGCAACCGCCGCGGCGGCTACGGCCCGATCGCGAAGATGGACCTGGTGCGCGGGCGCGTGATCGGTCATCCGGATGGTTTCGGCTTCCTCACCCCCGAGGAGGGTGGCGACGATCTGTTCATTCCGCCGCACGAGATGCGCCAGCTGCTGCACGGCGACCGCGTGGTGATGTGCGTCACCGGGATCGATCGCCGCGGCCGCCGCGAGGGGCGTGTGGTCGAAGTGCTCGAGCGCGGCACCGAGCGCATCGTCGGGCGCTACGTGATCGACGGCGGCGTGGCTCGGGTGCTGCCCGATAACCGCCGCCTGAGCCAGGACTTCCTGGTGCCGCCGGGCGAGGCGGACGGCGCTAGGCCCGGGCAGATCGTGGTCGCCGAGATCCTGCAGCAGCCGGCGCGCAACGCGATGCCGCTGGTGCGCGTGCGCGAGGTGCTCGGCGAGCACATGGCGCCAGGCATGGAGGTGCAGATCGCGATCGTCAATTACGCCATCCCGACGCAGTGGTCGCCGGAGGCGACCGCGCAAGCCGACGCCTTCGGCGCCGAGGTGCCCGAAGCCGCCAAGCTCGGCCGCCTCGATCTGCGCGACACGCCGCTGGTGACGATCGACGGCATCAGCGCACGCGACTTCGACGATGCGGTGTATTGCGAGAAGAAGGGCAAGACCTGGCGCCTTTGGGTCGCGATCGCCGACGTGTCGCACTACGTGCAGTCCGGCACGGAGCTCGACCGCGACGCCGAACTGCGCGGCACGTCGGTGTACTTTCCCGACCGCGTGATCCCGATGCTGCCCGAGGCGTTGTCGAACGGGCTGTGCTCGCTGAACCCGCACGTCGACCGGCTGTGCCTGGTGTGCGAGATGCTCATCGACGACGCCGGGCAGATCGTCCGCTCGAAGTTCCACGAGGCGGTGATGCGCTCGCACGCACGGCTGACCTACGACGCGGTGGCGGCGATGCTGGTCGAGCGCGATGAGCACGTGCGCGCGCAGTACTCGACGCTGGTGCCGCACCTCGAGCGACTGTACCAGCTCTACGCAGTGCTGCGCGCGGCGCGCGAGCAGCGCGGTGCGATCGACTTCGAGACGCACGAAACCGAGATCGAGTACGGCCCGGAGCGCAAGATCGAGCGCATCGTGCCCTCGAACCGCAACGATGCGCACAAGCTGATCGAGGAGTGCATGATCGCCGCCAACGTCGCCGCCGCGCGCTTCCTCGCCCGCCACAGGATGCCGACGCTGTACCGCGTGCACGAAGGGCCGCAGCTCGCCAAGCTCGAGAAGCTGACCGGCTTCCTCGGGCAGCTCGGGCTCGCGCTCGGCGGCGGCGACAAGCCGCAGCCGCAGGATTACGCTGCGCTGTTCGAACGCATCCGCAGCCGCCCCGACTTCGAGCTGATCCAGACGGTGATGCTGCGCTCGCTGTCGCAGGCGGTGTACGCCCCCGGCAATCTCGGCCACTTCGGCCTGGCGCTCGCTGCGTACGCCCACTTCACCTCGCCGATCCGCCGCTACCCCGACCTGCTGGTGCACCGCGCGATCCGTCACCTGCTGCGCGGCGGCGGTGCCAGGAACTTCTACTATTCGCCCACCGGCATGAGCGAGCTCGGCGAGCACTGCTCGATGACCGAGCGCCGCGCCGACGATGCGGTGCGCGACGCGGTCGAGTGGCTCAAGTGCGAGTACATGCTCGACAAGGTCGGCGAAGACTTCGACGGCGTGGTGTCGGCGGTGACCTCGTTCGGGCTGTTCGTGGCCTTGCGCGAGGTCTACGTCGAGGGACTGGTGCACGTCAGCAACCTGCCCGGCGACTACTACCACTTCGATCCCGTCGGGCACGTGCTCGCGGGCGAGCGTTCGGGACGGCGGTTCCGCCTCGGCGACCCGATCCGGGTGCGCGTCGTGCGCGTCGACCTCGACGAGCGCAAGATCGACTTCGAGCCGCTGATCGAGGCGGGCGCCGGCGCGCCGCGCGAAGCGCGCCGCGGCCCGGGGCGCAGGGACAGGGGTGGCGGCAAGAAGCGGCGCCGGAGCTGAGACCGATGGCGAACGAAGAACTGGTGTTCGGCGTGCACGCGGTGGTCGGTGCGCTCAGGCACGAGCCGCAGCAGGTGCGCAGCCTGTGGGCCGACCGCAAGCGCCACGACCCGCGCATCCGCGAAGTGCTCCGGCTGGCCGAGGCGGCCGGAGTGGCGGTGCGTCTGGTCGACGGCGGCGAGCTCGACAAGCTGTGCGGCGGCGGGCGCCACCAGGGCGTGGTACTGCAGCGCGCCGCAGCGCAGAAGGCGTGGAGCGAAGGCGAGCTCGAGGCGCTGCTCGACGGCCTCGAGACGCCGGCGCTGCTGCTGGTGCTCGACGGGGTCACCGATCCGCACAATCTCGGCGCCTGCCTACGCAGCGCCGACGCCGCCGGCGTGCACGCGGTGATCACGCCCGCCGACCGCGCCGCCGGCCTGACCCCGATCGCGCGCAAGGTCGCCTGCGGCGGTGCCGAGCACGTGCCCTTCGTGCAGGTCACCAACCTCGCGCGCACGCTGCGCAGCCTGCAGGAGCGCGGCATCTGGCTGGTCGGCGCCGCCGGCGAAGCCGGGGCCGAGCTGTACGCGATCGACTTCAAGGGGCCGGTCGCGCTGGTGATGGGGGCCGAAGACAAGGGCTTACGCCGGCTGACACGCGAAGCCTGCGACTTCCTCGCCCGCATCCCGATGGCCGGCGCCGTCGAGAGCCTGAACGTCTCGGTCGCGACCGGTGTGTTCCTGTTCGAGGCGGTGCGCCAGCGCGGCGCGGCGCGGCGCGCCTGAGCCCCGCGTTTGCGCCGCCGGCGACAAGTCCCTATACTGCGCGGCTTTTCCGGGTGCGGCCTTCGGGCTGCATCCGGCTCCTTGCCTCACCGTCTGCGCGGGAGGCTGTCATCACATCCGCAAGGAGCTTCGATGCGTCACTACGAAGTCGTGTTCATGGTCCATCCTGACCAGAGCGAGCAGGTCCCGGCGATGATCGAGCGCTACCGCTCGATGATCGAGGCCGACGGCGGCCAGATCCACCGCCTCGAAGACTGGGGTCGCCGCCAGCTCGCCTATCCGATCGCCAAGGTGCACAAGGCGCACTACGTGCTGATGAACATCGAGTGCAGCCAGGCCGTGCTCGACGAGCTCGAATCGGCCTTCCGCTTCAACGACGCGGTACTGCGCAACCTGGTCATCCAGCGCGACCGCGCCGATACCGAGCCTTCGCCGCTCGCCAAGTCGCGCGAAGGGCGCGAAGAGCGGGAATCGCGCGAGGCCGCGCCGGCCGCCATCGACGAGGGCGACGACGAGTAGGCCGGCCGCGCGCCCGGCGGCGCGTGCCGCGCCTCGCGTGTACCCGAACCGAACGATCAACGAGGACTGAACCATGTCGCGTTTCTTCCGCCGCCGGAAGTACTGCCGCTTCACCGCCGAAGGCGTCACCGAGATCGACTACAAGGATCTGGCGACCCTGAAGAACTACATCACCGAGACCGGCAAGATCGTGCCGAGCCGCATCACCGGCACCAAGGCGCGCTACCAGCGCCAGCTGGCGACCGCGGTCAAGCGCGCGCGCTTCCTGGCGCTGCTGCCGTACACCGATCGCCATTGAGCCCGGGCGCGGCCTCCGCTGCCGAACCCGTGACGCGCACCAGCCGATGAATGCCCTGGCTTCGCTGGTAATGGCCGGCCGCTCGCGGGCGGCCCTGGTCGTCGCGGCCGGCATGTTCTTCGCGCTGCTGGTGCCGCCGGTGCTACTGCTGTCGGGCGGCGCGCTGGCGCTGGTGACGCTGCGCCGCGGCCCGGCCGACGGCGCCTGGGTGCTGGGGCTGGCGTGCCTCGGCGCCGTGGTGCTGGGCTGGCTGCTGTTCGACGGCCCCGGACCGGTCGCCGGCGTGCTGCCGGGATACTGGCTGCCGGTGTGGCTGCTGGCGGCGACGCTGCGCGCCAGCGTGTCGCTGGCGTTGACCGTCAGCACGGCGGTGGGCCTCGGCTGGCTCGCGATCGGCGCCTTCGGGCTGCTGTTCGACGACCCGGCCGCCTGGTGGTATGGCGTGCTGTCGGCGACGCTGAAGCCGGCGTTCGAGGGCGTGATCGATGCTTCGACGCTCGAGGCGGCGCTGCGCACGCTGGCGCCGCTGATGCCGGGGGTGCTTGCCGCCAATGTGATGCTGTCGGCGCTGCTCGGCGTGCTGGTCGGACGCTGGTGGCAGGCGCGGCTGTACAACCCGGGCGGCTTCCGGCGCGAGTTCCACGCCCTGCGCCTGGGGCGCGTGCAGGCGCTGCTCGCGACGGTGCTGATCGCCGCGGCGCTGGCGCTCGATATACCGTGGCTGGTCAACCTGGCGCTGGTGCTCGGGCTGGGCTTCGCGCTGCAAGGCCTGGCCGTGGTGCACGGCCTGGTCGCGGCGCGCGGCATGAAGGGGGCCTGGCTGATCGCGCTGTACGTGGCGCTGGTGCTGGCGATGCCGCAGGTGGCCGTGGCGCTGTGCGCGCTGGGGCTGATCGACTGCTGGCTGGACTTGCGCGCGCGGGCGGCGAGGGCGGGGGTGCGCTGAGCGGCGCACCGCAACGTTCAAGAGTTTTCGGAGTTTCCACGATGAATGTCATTCTGCTCACCAAGGTCGAGAATCTCGGCAACCTGGGCGACCGGGTCAGCGTCAAGCCGGGCTACGGCCGCAATTTCCTGATCCCGCAGGGCAAGGCCACCGAAGCCACCCCGGGCAACGTCGCCAAGTTCGAGGCGCGCCGCGCCGAGCTCGAGGCCACTGCCGCCGCCGCGCTGGCCAAGGCCCACGAGCGCCGCGAGCAGCTCGCCGACATCATGGTGACGATGGCGGCCAAGGCGGGCGCCGAAGGCCGCCTGTTCGGCTCGATCGGCCCGGCCGACATCGCCGAAGCGGTGTCGGCCGCCGGCATCGAGCTGGCCAAGGCCGAGGTGCGCATGCCGGCCGGTCCGATCCGCCACATCGGCGAGTGCGAGGTGGACATACACCTGCACACCGACGTCAACTGCAAGCTGCACATCAACGTCATCGCCGAGTAAGTCCTTTCCGGCTCCGGCCCCTGAAGCCCCGTCCGCCACGCGCGGACGGGGCTTTTTTCTGCCGTGCTAGACTGGGCTTCCGTGCCCGAACGGACCTCCTTGCCCCTGAGGTGTTTCCGCCGTGCAGCCCGCGCCTTCTTTTCCGCCCGCCGCTGGCCTTCGCGACTCCGAGGCCGACGCGCTGCGGGTGCCGCCGCACTCGCTCGAGGCCGAGCAGTCGGTGCTCGGCGGGCTGATGCTCGACAACGCCGCCTGGGACCAGGTGGCCGACCGCATCATCGAAGAGGATTTCTACCGCGCCGATCACCGGCTGATCTTCCGCGCGATCCGCGATCTGGCCGAGCGCGGCCAGCCGCTCGACGTGGTCACGCTGGCCGGCGCACTCGAGCGCAACGCCCAGCTCGACGACGCCGGCGGCATGGCGTATCTGGCGACGCTGGCGCGCGACACGCCCTCGGCGGCCAACATCCGCGCCTACGCCGACATCGTCCGCGAGCGTTCGGTGCTGCGCCAGCTGATCCGCGTCGGCACCGAGATCGCCGCCAGCGCCTACGCGCCCGAGGGCCGCGACAGCAAGACCCTGCTCGACGAAGCCGAGCGCAAGGTGTTCGCGATCGCCGAGCAGGGGCGCAAGGAAGGCCAGGGCTTCCAGCCGATCAAGGATCTGCTGACCAAGGCGGTCGACCGCATCGACATGCTGTTCGAGCGCGAAGACCCGATCACCGGCGTGCCGACCGGCTGGAGCGATTTCGACGAGATCACCGCCGGGCTGCAGGCCGGCGACCTGATCATCATCGCCGGACGCCCCAGTATGGGGAAGACCAGTTTCGCGATGAACATCGTCGAAAACGCCGCGATCAAGCTTCGCGAGCCGGTCGCGGTATTCAGCATGGAAATGCCGGGCGAGCACCTGGCGCTGCGCATGATGTCGTCGCTCGGACGCATCGACCAGCACCGCATCCGTACCGGCAAGCTCGAGGACGAGGATTGGCCGCGGCTGACCTCGGCGGTGAGCCTGCTGGCCGAGGCGCAGCTGTTCATCGACGATTCGGCGGCGCTGAGCCCGAGCGAGGTGCGCGCGCGCTGCCGCCGGCTGGCGCGCGAGTACGGCCAGCTCGGGCTGATCATGATCGATTACCTGCAGTTGATGCAGGTGCCGGGCTTCGCCGAAAACCGCACCGCCGAAATCTCCGAGATCTCGCGCTCGCTGAAGGCGCTGGCCAAAGAGCTGCACGTGCCGGTGATCGCGCTGTCGCAGCTCAACCGCTCGCTCGAGCAGCGCCCGAGCAAGCGCCCGGTGATGTCGGACCTTCGCGAATCTGGTGCGATTGAGCAAGATGCTGACTTGATCTGCTTCATCTACCGAGACGAGGTCTACAACAAGGACAGCGCCGAGAAGGGCGTCGCCGAGATCATCATCGGCAAGCAGCGCAATGGCCCGATCGGCAGCGTACGGCTGGCTTTCCTCGGCAAGTACACGCGCTTCGAGAATCTCGCCCCCGAGATGTACTCGAGCGACAGCTACGAGTGAGGGACGCATGGCAGCCGGCAAGGCGAAGGTGATCTACGTCTGCAGCGAGTGCGGTTCGCAAGCCTCGAAGTGGGCGGGGCAGTGCACCGATTGCGGTGCCTGGAACACGCTGCAGGAAACGCTGCTTGCGCCCGCGGTGCCGGCGGGTGGGCGCGGGCGGGGCGGCTACACCGGTTCGGCGCGCGACGCGCGCGTGCAGGTGCTGGCCGAGGTCGGCACCGACGAGCAGGCGCGGCTGGCCACCGGCATCGCCGAGCTCGACCGCGCGCTCGGCGGCGGGCTCACGGTCGGCTCGGTGGTGCTGATCGGCGGCGACCCGGGCATCGGCAAGTCGACGCTGTTGATCCAGACGCTCGCGCACCTGGCCGGCAGCGTACCGGCGCTGTACGTGACCGGCGAAGAGTCGCCGCAGCAGGTGAGCTTGCGCGCGCTGCGCCTGGGGCTGCCGCGCGAGCGGCTGAAGCTGCTGCCCGAGACCTGCGTCGAGCACATCACCGCGGTCGCGGCACACGAAAAGCCGCAGGTGATGGTGATCGATTCGATCCAGACCATCTTCACCGAGCAACTGCCCTCGGCGCCGGGCTCGGTGGCGCAAGTGCGCGAAAGCGCAGCGCAGCTGGTACGGCTGGCCAAGCGCAGCGGCACCGCGCTGTTCATCGTCGGTCACGTCACCAAGGAGGGCACGATCGCCGGTCCCCGCGTGCTCGAGCACATGGTCGACACGGTGCTGTACTTCGAGGGCGACACGGGTTCGCGCTTCCGCGTGCTGCGCGCGGTCAAGAACCGCTTCGGCCCGGTCAACGAACTCGGCGTGTTCGCGATGACCGAGCACGGCCTGAAGGAAGTCGCCAACCCCTCGGCGATCTTCCTGTCGCGCCATCCCGAGCCGGTCGCGGGCTCGGTGGTGATGGTCACACGCGAAGGCACGCGGCCGCTGCTGGTCGAGGTGCAGGCGCTGGTCGACGAGTGTCACGGCGGCAACCCGCGGCGCGTGACGCTGGGGCTGGAGCAGAACCGCCTGGCGATGCTGCTTGCGGTGCTGCACCGCCACGCCGGGGTGGCGATGTACGACCAGGATGTCTACGTCAACGTGGTCGGCGGCGTGCGCATCGCCGAGACGGCTTCGGACCTGGCGGTGCTGATGGCGGCGCTGTCGAGCTTCCGCAACCGGCCGCTGCCGAACGAGCTGGTCGTGTTCGGCGAAGTCGGACTCGCCGGCGAGATCCGTCCGGTGCCGAACGGTGAAGAGCGCTTGCGCGAAGCCGCCAAGCACGGCTTTCGCGCCGCGGTGATCCCCAGGGCCAACGCTCCGCGCCACCCGCCCGAGGGTATGCGCGTGACCGCGGTGACGCGGCTCGAGGAGGCGCTGGCCCTGGTGCGCGGCGGGGGGTAACGTCGAGCGCCGCGTCTCAGTTGCGCTCGAAGATCAGATCCCAGACGCCGTGGCCGAGGCGCTGGCCGCGCGCCTCGAACTTGGTCAGCGGCCGGTAGGGCGGGCGCGGGCAGTAGTCTTCGCCGGGCGGCGCGGCGTTGCCGAGGTCGGGCGAAGCCTTCAGCACCTCGAGCATGTGTTCGGCGTAGTTCTGCCAGTCGGTCGCGAAATGCAGATGGCCGCCGTGCGCGAGCTTGCGCGCCAGCAGCGCGACGAAGCCGGGCTGGACGATGCGACGCTTGTGGTGGCGCCTCTTGTGCCAGGGGTCGGGAAAGAACAGCTGCACCCGCGCCAGCGTGCCGTCCGGGATCTGGTGCTCGAGCACCTCGACCGCATCGGCGCACATCACGCGCACGTTGGTGAGCCCCTGCGCCTCGATGCGCATCAGCAGGTGGCCGACGCCGGGGCGGTGAACCTCGATGCCGATGAAGTCGGTGTACGGCGCACCCGCGGCCATTTCGGCCAGCGATTCGCCGTTGCCGAAGCCGATCTCGAGCACGCGCGCGGCGTGCCGGCCGAAGGCAGCGTCGAGGTCGAGCGGCGTGCCGTCGGCCTCGAGTCCGAAGCGTGGCCACAGCGCATCGAGCGCGCGCTGCTGGCCGCTGGTCAGGCGGCCTTCGCGGCGCACGAAGCTGCGGATGCGGCGGTGGTGGTGGGTGTCGTTCATGGGCAAGCGGACGAGAGGCGAGGGGTGAGGAACACCCCTCGCGTGTCACTAAAAGAAGGTGCCGTCGATCGGCGACGAGGCGCTGGCGTAGCGCTTCTTCGGGATGCGCCCGGCGCGGAAGGCTTCGCGCCCGGCCTCGACCGCCTTGCGCATCGCGCTGGCCATCAGCACCGGGTCGCGCGCGCCGGCGATCGCGGTGTTCATCAGCACGCCGTCGCAGCCGAGCTCCATCGCGATCGCCGCATCCGAGGCGGTGCCGACGCCGGCATCGACCAGGATCGGCACGCTGGCGTTGTCGACGATCTCGAGGATGTTGTAGGGGTTGCGGATGCCCAGCCCCGAGCCGATCGGCGCACCGAGCGGCATCACCGCGACACAGCCCAGCGCCTCGAAGCGCCTGGCGAGCAGCGGGTCGTCGGTGGTGTAGACCATGACCTTGAAGCCCTCGCGCACCAGGGTCTCGGCGGCCTTGAGCGTCTCGATCACGTCGGGGAACAGCGTCTTCGGGTCGCCGAGCACCTCGAGCTTGACCAGATCGTGGCCGTCGAGCAGCTCGCGCGCCAGGCGGCAGGTGCGCACCGCCGAGTCGGCGTCGTAGCAGCCGGCGGTGTTGGGCAGGATGGTGTAGCGGTTCGGTGGCAGTACGTCGAGCAGGTTGGGCTCGCCGGGGGTCTGACCGATGTTGGTGCGGCGGATCGCGACGGTGACGATCTCGGCGCCGCTCGCCTCGGTGGCGAGTCGCGTCTGTTCGAGATCACGGTACTTGCCGCTGCCGACCAACAGGCGCGAGCGGTAGGGCCGGCCGGCGATCACCAGCGCGTCGTCGTTGATGGCGTTCGTCTCTTGCATCGTTGGCTCCGGTGGGTGAGGGTTCCGGGAACTCAGCCGCCGCCGATCGCATGGACGATCTCGACCCTGTCGCCCGGCTGCAGCCGGTGCTCGGCGTGCAGGCTGCGCGGCACGATCTCGCGATTGATCTCGAGCGCCAGGCGTTTGCCGGCGAACCCGAGCTCGGCGAGCAACTCGGCGGCGCTGAGCCCTTCGGCGATGTCGGTGGTTTGGCCGTTGACCTCGATCAGCATGGCGTTCCTGCTCCGTTCCGCGGGAAGCCGATGATACACAAAAGATTCTATCCGTGACGGCTGCCGTTCCGACGGCCGCAGGCCGCCCGCGCTTCCCGGCGTCGGTGTCCGCGCAAAAGACCGGAACCCGCTCCACGGGTATTCGCAGGTGTCGCGCCTGCCGGCGCATACGGCTGTTCGGACGTGGCACGCGGGTAATTGCGAGCGCGCGAAATCGCCGTCGGCACCGCCAATGTGCGAGCGCCCGTCCGGCGCCGGCAAAAAGGTCGAATCCGGCGCCGCCGCGGCGGGATCGCGAACACGCCGCGAATCGCCGCAGCGGGCCTCGCCGGACTCGCAGGCATTAAGCGTCGGCCGCGCGATGTTAATTCGTTCGCGCTCACCCTTGACCATTGCCGCGGCAATGCTTTTATATTGCGATAGCCTTCGTCATCGACGGGCGGAATCGACAAGATTCATCCACTAAAACCCCAAGCGAGCATCGATCATGAGCGTTCAATTCGAAGAGATCGACTTTTCCGCCTTCTCAATCGAGCAGTTGCAGTCGCTGATCGAGAGGGCACGCCGCGAAATCGAACGTCAGCAGGATGACCGACTTTACGACGTCAAGGCGCAGATCGAGAGCCTAGCCAGCAGCGTGGGCATGAGCGTTCCGGATCTGATGAGCCTCGAACCCAAGCGCAGACGTGGCGCCGCCAAGATGGCCGGCGAAAGAATCGTCAAGTACCGCAACGACGCCAATGCCGACGAAACCTGGAGTGGCCGCGGCAAGCGCCCGCGCTGGCTGCAGGCGGCAATCGAGAGCGGCCGCAAGCTCGAGGAGTTCGCGGTCTGATCGGCCGCGACGCACCGGTCCGATCCGCAAGGGGCAGCGTACCGCGCGCGGGGGCTTGTCAAGCGCGCGCGGATCGGCATAATGGAGCGCACCATGCGGGTGTAGTTCAATGGTAGAACCTCAGCTTCCCAAGCTGATGGCGTGGGTTCGATTCCCATCACCCGCTCCAAATGACACGAAGGGCTGCGCGCTGCGCAGCCCTTTTTTCATGTCCGTTCGGGAGAGTGACGATGGCAGAGATCCGAATTGCGATCGCCGGTGCGGCCGGGCGCATGGGGCGGCATCTGATCGAGGTGTGCGGCTTGATCGACGGCGTCGAATGCACGGTCGCCGTGGAGCGGCCCGGCGGACCGCACATCGGCCAGGATGCGGGCGAGCTGGCCGGCGTCGGCCGGCTCGGCGTCGCGATTACCGGCGACCTGGCGCAGCGGCTCGGCGATTTCGACGTGCTGATCGATTTCACCCGCCCCGAGCCGACACTCGCCCACCTCGAGCTGTGCCGCGCCGCCGGCAAGCGTGTCGTGATCGGTACCACCGGCTTCTCGGTCGAGCAGAAGGCAGTGATCGAGCGCGCGGCTCGAGATGTCGCCGTGGTGTTCGCACCCAACTTCAGCGTCGGTGTCAACCTGTGCTTCAAGCTGCTCGAGACGGCGGCGCAGGTACTCGGCGACGCCGTCGACATCGAGATCATCGAAGCGCACCACCGCCACAAGGTCGACGCGCCCTCGGGCACCGCGCTGCGCATGGGCGAGGTGATCGCGCAGGCACTGGGGCGCGATCTGGAGGCGTGCGCGGTTTACGGACGCGAAGGCGTGACCGGCGAGCGCAGCCGCAAGACCATAGGCTTCGCCACAGTGCGCGCCGGCGACGTGGTCGGCGAGCACACGGTGTTGTTCGCCGACGTCGGCGAGCGCGTCGAGATCACGCACAAGGCTTCGAGCCGCATGACGTTCGCCAAGGGTGCGGTGCGCGCGGCGGGCTGGGTGGCGGCGCGCGAGCGCGGGCTGTTCGACATGCAGGACGTGCTCGGTTTGCGCTGATGTCGGCCTGCGCATCGGCCGCCCGGCGGCCGGCGGTGCGCGTGGACAGTCGCGGGAGGGGTCCTGTATCATCCCGAAAATTTTGACCGGCCAGTTTGTACGGACATGCGAAGCGGGAGGGAGCCTCGTCTCCCTCCCGCTTCGCATGTCCAGCGTCGAGCGGAGGCAGCTTTGAGGAAACCAGCCCTTTTGGCTCTCGAGGACGGCAGCCTGTTCTGGGGGGAATCCATCGGGAGCGACGGCCAGACGGTCGGTGAAGTGGTGTTCAACACCTCGATCACCGGCTACCAGGAAATCCTGAGCGATCCCTCCTACTGCCGTCAGATCGTCACGCTGACCTATCCGCACATCGGCAACGTCGGCACCAACCCCGGCGACGAGGAAGCCGGCAAGATCTGGGCTTCGGGTCTGGTGGTGCGCGATCTGCCGCAGCTGGCCAGCAGCTGGCGCGAGCGCCAGCCGCTCGACGCCTACCTGCGCACCCGCGGCGTGGTCGCGATCGCCGACGTCGACACCCGCCGCCTGACGCGGCTGCTGCGCGAAAAGGGGGCGCAGAACGGCTGCATCATCGCCGGGGACCGCCGTATCGATGCTGAAGCCGCCGTCGCTGCGGCACGCGCGGCGCCGAGCATGCAAGGTCTGGACTTGGCCAAGGTCGTGTCGACCGCCGAGCCCTACGTCTGGACCGAGGGCAGCTGGGCGCTCGAGACCGACGGCTTCACCAGACCCGAGTCCTTCGACTTCCACGTCGTCGCCTACGACTTCGGCGTCAAGCGCAACATCCTGCGCATGCTGGTTGACCGTGGCTGCAAGGTCACGGTGGTGCCGGCGCAGACCCCGGCAGCCGAGGCGCTGGCGCTGGCGCCGGACGGCGTGTTCCTGTCGAACGGCCCCGGCGACCCTGAGCCCTGCGACTACGCGATCGCGGCGATCCGCGAACTGCTCGGCAGCGGCCTGCCGGTATTCGGCATCTGCCTCGGCCACCAGCTGCTCGGCCTGGCCTCGGGCGCGCGTACGGTGAAGATGAAGTTCGGCCACCACGGCGGCAACCACCCGGTGCAAGACCTCGATGCCGGGCACGTGATGATCTCGAGCCAGAACCACGGCTTCGCGGTCGACGAGGCGACGCTGCCGGCGAACCTGCGTGCGACCCACCGCTCGCTGTTCGACGGCACGCTGCAGGGGCTCGAGCGCACCGATTGTCCGGCGTTCAGCTTCCAGGGCCACCCCGAAGCGAGCCCGGGGCCGCACGACGTCGCGCCGCTGTTCGATCGTTTCATCGCCTCGATGCGCAGCCGCGCGCGCGCCGCGCGCTGAAGCCCCCGGCCGCGATACTCTTCCGACGCAACGCGCGCTCGCCGGGCCCCGCGGCCCGCGCACCGACAGGAATCCGGCGGCCCTTCCGAGGGCCGCACGCTCGTGAGCCAAGCCGACATGCCGAAACGTACCGACATCCAGAGCATCCTGATCATCGGCGCCGGTCCGATCGTGATCGGTCAGGCCTGCGAATTCGACTATTCCGGCGCGCAGGCGTGCAAGGCGCTGCGCGAGGAGGGCTACCGGGTCATCCTGGTGAACTCCAACCCGGCAACGATCATGACCGATCCGGAGATGGCCGATGCGGTCTACATCGAACCGATCCACTGGAAGACGGTGGCGAAGATCATCGAGCAGGAGCGTCCGGATGCGTTGCTGCCGACGATGGGCGGTCAGACCGCGTTGAACTGTGCGCTCGATCTGGCCCGCAACGGCGTGCTCGCGCAGTTCGGCGTCGAGATGATCGGCGCCAACGAAGACGCGATCGACATGGCCGAAGACCGCGAGCGTTTCCGCGTGGCAATGACCGAAATCGGCCTGGCCACGCCGCGCGCGATCGCCGCGCACTCGATGGATGCGGCGGTGGCGGCGATGGACAGGATCGGCTTCCCGATCATCATCCGTCCCTCGTTCACGATGGGCGGCTCGGGCGGCGGCATCGCCTACAATCGCCAGGAGTTCGTCGAGATCGTTGAGCGCGGTCTGGACCTGTCGCCGACCACCGAAGTGCTGCTCGAAGAGAGCGTGCTCGGCTGGAAGGAGTTCGAGATGGAAGTCGTGCGCGACCGCGCCGACAACTGCATCATCGTCTGCTCGATCGAGAACTTCGATCCGATGGGCGTGCACACCGGCGACTCGATCACCGTCGCGCCGGCGCAGACGCTGACCGACAAGGAATACCAGCTGATGCGCAACGCCTCGCTGGCGGTGCTGCGCAAGGTCGGCGTCGACACCGGCGGCTCGAACGTTCAGTTCGGCGTCAACCCGAAGGACGGCCGCATGGTCGTCATCGAGATGAACCCGCGCGTCAGCCGTTCCTCGGCGCTGGCGTCGAAGGCCACCGGTTTCCCGATCGCCAAGGTCGCCGCCAAGCTCGCGGTCGGCTACACGCTCGGCGAACTGAAAAACGACATCACCGGCGGCTTGACCCCGGCTTCGTTCGAGCCCTCGATCGACTACGTCGTCACCAAGGTGCCGCGCTTCAACTTCGAGAAGTTCCCGCAAGCCGACGCCCGGCTGACCACGCAGATGAAGTCGGTCGGCGAGATCATGGCGATCGGCCGTACCTTCCAGGAGTCGGTGCACAAGGCGTTGCGCGGCCTCGAGATCGGCACCGACGGTTTCAACGAAGTGCTCGACCGCGAAGACCAGGATGCCCACGCGACGCTCAAGCACGAGCTCGGCGTGCCCGGCGCGCAGCGCATTTGGTACGTCGCCGAAGCCTTCCGCCTGGGGTACAGCCTCGAACAGGTGTTCGAGCTGACCAGGATCGACCCCTGGTTCCTGGCGCAGATCGAAGAGCTGGTGCGCCTCGCCGGCCAGGTGCGCAGCCAGGGCTTCGATGCGCTGCGCGACAAGGCGCGACTGCGCTACCTCAAGCGCAAGGGTTTCTCCGACCGCCGCCTCGGCCAGCTGACCGGCAGCGATGAGCACGCCGTGCGCGCGCTTCGCGACGAGTTCGGCGTGCACCCGGTGTACAAGCGCGTCGACTCGTGCGCCGCCGAGTTCGCGACCTCGACCGCGTACATGTACTCGACCTACGAGGAAGAGTGCGAAGCCGCGCCCACGAACCGCGACAAGATCATGATCCTCGGTGGCGGCCCGAACCGCATCGGCCAGGGCATCGAGTTCGACTACTGCTGCGTGCACGCCGCGCTGGCGCTGCGCGACGACGGCTTCGAGACCATCATGGTCAACTGCAATCCGGAGACCGTGTCGACCGACTACGACATCTCGGACCGGCTGTACTTCGAGCCGCTGACGCTCGAGGATGTGCTCGAGATCGTCCGCGTCGAGCGGCCCAGGGGCGTGGTCGTGCAGTACGGCGGCCAGACACCGCTGAAGCTGGCACGCCCGCTCGAAGCCGCCGGCGTGACCATCATCGGCACCTCGCCCGATGCGATCGACCGCGCCGAGGACCGCGAGCGCTTCCAGCGGATGATCGACGAGCTCGGCCTGCGCCAGCCGCCGAACCGCACTGCGCGCGACCCGGAGACCGCGGTGAGGCTCGCCGCCGAGATCGGCTACCCGCTGGTGGTGCGCCCCTCGTACGTGCTCGGCGGCCGGGCGATGGAGATCGTCTACAACGAAGACGATCTGCGCCGCTACATGCGCGAAGCCGTGCAGGTGTCGAACGATTCGCCGGTGCTGCTCGACCGCTTCCTCAACGATGCGGTCGAGGTCGACGTCGACGCGATCGTCGATCGCGCGGGCGAGGTCGTGATCGGCGGCATCATGGAGCACATCGAGGAGGCCGGCGTGCACTCGGGCGACTCGGCCTGCTCGCTGCCGCCGTACTCGCTGAGCGCCGAGGTGCAGGACCGCCTGCGCGCCCAGGTCGCGGCGATGGCCAAGGAGCTCGGCGTGGTCGGACTGATGAACACACAGTTCGCGATCCAGAGCGACGACATCTACGTGCTCGAAGTCAATCCGCGCGCCTCGCGCACCGTGCCGTTCGTTTCCAAGGCCACCGGCCGGCCGCTGGCGAAGATCGCCGCGCGCTGCATGGCCGGCAAGACGCTGGCCGAGCAGGGCGTGGCCGGCGAAGTGATCCCGGGGTATTACTCGGTCAAGGAAGCGGTGTTCCCCTTCATCAAGTTCCCGGGCGTCGACCCGCTGCTCGGGCCCGAGATGAAGTCGACCGGCGAAGTGATGGGGGTCGGCCGCAGCTTCGGCGAAGCCTTCGCCAAGGCACAACTCGGTGCCGGCACGCGCCTGCCGACCGGCGGCAAGGCTTTCCTGTCGGTGCGCGATGCCGACAAGACCGCCGTCGTCGAGGTCGCGCGCGAGCTGAGCCGCCACGACTTCGCGCTGTGCGCCACGCGCGGCACCGCTGCGGCGCTGGAGGCCGCCGGCATCGCCTGCGACGTGGTCAACAAGGTCAACGAAGGCCGCCCGAACATCGTCGACATGATCAAGAACGATCAGATCCAGCTGATCGTCAACACCACCGAGGGCAAGCAGGCGATCGCCGACTCGTTCGCGATCCGCCGCAGCGCGCTGATACACAAGGTGTATTACACAACCACGGTGTACGCCGCCGAAGCCGTCTGCCTGGCGTTGGCGTGTCGCGCCGGCGACACCGTCAACCGTCTGCAAGACTTGCACGAGGAGCTGAAGGCATGAGCCCGAGGCAGAACAGACAAGGGATGCACCCGTACGCTCCGCGGGGAGCAGATCGGAACGCCTGCAGGGTGAACGTACAGGAGGTGCGTTCATGA
>JBDHRG010000073.1:0-17133 GCA_039807445.1 Candidatus Competibacteraceae bacterium | reverse complement strand
CGCCTCGCGCCTCGCGCCTCGCGCCTCGCGCCTCGCGCCTCGCGCCTCGCGCCTCGCGCCTCGCGCCTCGCGCCTCGTTCAGATCATCAGCAGCAGCGCCGCCACCCGCCGGCCTTCGGCGACGACGATGTTGTAGGTGCGGCAGGCCGCGGCGGTGTCCATCGCCTCGACGCCGATGCCCTTTTCCAGCAGCGCGCGCGTCAGCCGCGGGTGCGGGAAGCGCTGCCTCCTGCCGGTGCCGAGCAGCACCAGCTCCGGCGCGTGCTCGAGCAGCGCCTCGAAGTGTGTCGCCTCGAGCGCGTCGAAACTCGCGGGCAGTTCCTCGGTGAGCAGCCGCTCGGGCGTGATCACGCAGCTGCGCTCGACGCGGGTATCGGCGTTGACCGTCACGAAGCCTTCGCCGTAGGCGCGGATGATGTTGTGGCTGGCGTCGAAATCCAGGCTCAGGCGCATGCAGCCTCCTCGGCGTGCCGGGCCCCCGGCGGGCCCGGGATGGAACGGGCCGGCCATTATAAGCCTTGCCGCGGGTGCGGCGAGGCCGATGCGAAAGCCCGCCACGGCGCGCCCGGTGGCGATTTGACAGGCGGGGCAGCGCCCTTATATGTTCGGGCGCTCTTCAAACCTTTTCCCCAACAGTCGAAGTCGCCGCCGTGAACGCCGAATTCCAGCGCATCAGCCGCCTGCCGCCCTACGTCTTCAACATCGTCAACGAGTTGAAGGCCAAGGCCCGAGCTAGCGGTGAAGACATCATCGACTTCGGCATGGGCAATCCCGACCGGCCGACGCCGCAGCACATCGTCGACAAGCTGGTCGAAGCGGCGCAGCGCGGCGACACGCACCGCTATTCGGTGTCGAAGGGCATCCCGCGGCTGCGCAAGGCGATCGCGACCTGGTACAAGCGCCGCTACGACGTCGAGCTCGACCCCGAGACCGAGGCGATCGTCACGATCGGCTCGAAGGAAGGCTTGTCGCACCTGGCGCTCGCGACCATGGGGCCTGGCGACACCGTGCTGGTGCCGAACCCGGCCTATCCGATCCACCCCTACGGCTTCGTGATCGCCGGCGCCGACATCCGCCACGTGCCGCTGCTGCCGGGGGTCGACTTCTTCGAAGAGCTGCAGAAGGCGATCCGCGAATCGTGGCCCAAGCCGAAGATGCTGGTGCTGAGCTTCCCCAGCAACCCGACCGGGCACTGCGTCGAGCTCGACTTCTTCGAGAAGGTCATCGGCATCGCGCGCGAGCACGACATCTGGGTGGTGCACGACCTCGCCTACGCCGACATCGTCTACGATGGCTACGTCGCGCCGTCGATCCTGCAGGTCAAGGGCGCCAAGGACCTCGCCGTCGAGTTCTTCTCGCTGTCGAAGAGCTACAACATGCCGGGCTGGCGCGTCGGCTTCATGTGCGGCAATGCCAGCCTGGTCGCGGCGCTGGCGCGGATGAAGTCGTACATGGACTACGGCACCTTCACGCCGATCCAGGTCGCCGCGATCACCGCGCTCGAGGGGCCGCAGGACTGCGTCGCCGAGATCCGCGAAACCTACCGCATGCGCCGCGACGTGCTGTGCGAGGGCTTGAACGCGATCGGCTGGGACGTCGAGAAGCCCAGGGCGACGATGTTCGTCTGGGCGAGGATCCCCGAGCAGTACCGCGCGATGGGCTCGATCGAGTTCGCCAAGAAGCTGATCCGCGACGCCAAGGTCGCGGTCGCGCCCGGCATCGGCTTCGGCGACTACGGCGACGACCACGTGCGCTTCGGCCTGATCGAGAACGAGCACCGTACGCGCCAGGCCATCCGCGGCATCCGCGACATGTTCCGCAGAGACGGCAAAGCCTGAGTCACATCCCGTTCGAGGAGCGCAGTACCTTGAATCCCGTCAAGATCGGCCTCTTGGGCCTGGGCACGGTCGGGGGCGGCACGGTCAACGTGCTCGCCCGCAACGCCGAAGAGATCAGCCGCCGCGCCGGGCGCGGCATCGTCGTCACCCACGCGGCCTCGCGCGACCTGGACAAGGTCAGCGTCAACACCGCCGGGATCAGGCTGACCACCGACGCCTTCGACGTCGTCAACGACCCCGAGGTCGCGGTGGTCGTCGAGCTGATCGGCGGCTACGAGCCGGCGCGTTCGCTGGTGCTCGCCGCGATCGACAACGGCAAGCACGTCGTCACCGCCAACAAGGCGCTGATCGCGCGCCACGGCAACGAGATCTTCGCCGCAGCGCGCGCCAGGGGCGTGGTGGTCGCCTTCGAGGCGGCGGTCGGCGGCGGCATCCCGATCATCAAGGCGCTGCGCGAGGGCCTGGCGGGCAACCGCATCGAGTGGCTGGCCGGGATCATCAACGGTACCGGCAACTTCATCCTGACGGAGATGCGCGACAAGGGTCGCGAGTTCGCCGACGTGCTGGCCGAGGCGCAGGCGCTCGGCTACGCCGAGGCCGACCCGACCTTCGACGTCGAAGGCATCGACGCCGCGCACAAGCTGAGCATCCTCGCCGCGATCGCCTTCGGCATCCCGCTGCAGTTCGAGAAGGTCTACACGGAAGGGATCTCGCGGATCACGCGCGAAGACGTGGCCTACGCCGAGCAGCTCGGCTACCGCATCAAGCACCTCGGCGTCGCCCGCTCGACGCTCGAGGGCATCGAACTGCGCGTGCATCCGACGCTGATCCCCGAGCGCCGCCTGATCGCCAACGTCGACGGCGTGATGAACGCGGTGCTGGTCAAGGGCGATGCGGTGGGGCCCACGCTGTACTACGGCGCCGGTGCAGGCGCCGAGCCGACCGCCTCGGCGGTGGTGGCCGACATCGTCGACGTGGTCCGCGTGCTGACCTCCGACCCCGAGAACCGCGTGCCGCACCTGGCGTTCCAGCCCGATGCGCTGTCGGATCATCCGGTGCTGCCGGTCGAGGACATCGAGACGGCGTATTACCTGCGCATGCAGGCGATCGACCGCCCCGGCGTGCTGGCCGACATCACGCGCATTTTCGCCGAGGCCGGCATCAGCATCGAGTCGATCCTGCAGAAGGAGCCGCCGGCCGGCGCCGCCGACGCGACGATCATCATCCTGACGCAGCGCGTGCGCGAGCGGCAGATGAACGCAGCGCTGGCGCGCGTCGAGGCGTTGGAAGCGATCAGCGGCACCGTGACCCGCATCCGCCTCGAGCACCTGAGCTCGGACTGAAGCCGTCTTCCGCGGCGCGAGCAAGCTCGGGCCGGGGGCGACTTCGGCCCGGCGGATTGGCGAAGCCTACGCATGAGCAGCACCCTGGCGCGTCCGGTCGAGCACGCGATCGAGATCAAGAAAAGCCGCTTCATCGCCGTGCTGGCGCCGGTAGCCTCGCGCCGCGAAGCGATGGCGGTGCTCGCCGAAACGCGTGCACGCTGGCCCGCGGCGACGCACTACTGCTGGGCGCTGCTCGCCGGGCCGGATTCGGGCGCCAACGACGACGGCGAGCCCGGCGGCACCGCCGGCCGGCCGATGCTGAACGTGCTCCAGCACAAGAAGCTCGCCAACGTGATCGCGATCGTGGTGCGCTACTACGGCGGCATCAAGCTCGGCGCCGGCGGCCTGGTGCGCGCCTACAGCCAGGCGGTGTCGGAAGCCGTCGCCCGCGCCGAGCCGGTGCCCATCGTCGCCCGCGCCGAGCTGAGGCTCGCGCTCGACTACCCGCTCGAGAACCGCGTGCGCCACGCCTGTCAGCAGCTCGGCATCGAGATCGCTGCAGCCGATTACGGCGCCAGGCTGGTGCTCGTGCTCCGCCTGCCCGAAGCCGGGATCGAGGCCGCGCGCGCGCGGCTGTCGGATCTGAGCCAGGGGCAGCTCGAGTGGCTGGCGTGAGCCTGCGGCTTTGCGGTCCGTGGTTTGATGGCCGGCCCGAGTTCCATCCGAGCGCATCCCGATGAGCACCGACCTCCACCTCGTGATCCCCGACCTGCTGCCGCACTGGACCGAAGCCGGGCAGCCGGGCTTCCCGCTGCCGCGGGCGCCGGCGCTGAGCCGACTGCTGAGCCGGGCCGGCGAAACGCGCGCCGGCGAAGCCGGGCTCGAGGCCGCGGTGCTGCGCCGCTTCGGGCTGCCGGCCGGCACGCGCGGCCTCGGCGCGCTGATGCGGCTCGCCGACGGCGGCGCCGCCGACGGCGCGTACTGGCTGTGCGCCGACCCGGTGCACCTGCGCGCCGACCTGCACACGGTACATCTGTTCGATGCGCGCGGCCTCGACATCCGCCCGGACGAAGCCGCCCAGCTCGTCGCCGAGTTCAACCGCACTTTCGCCGCCGACGGGCTGCGCCTCGAAGCCCCGGTTCCGGAGCGCTGGTACCTGCGCGTCGAAGGCGCCGAGCCGGCGTTCGAAACCGCGCCGACCGGAGCGCTGGTCGGCCGCGGCATCGCCGGCCAGCTGCCGCCTCCGGGGGCCGACGGCCGCGTCTGGCACACCCGCCTGACCGAGATCCAGATGCTGTTCTACCCGGCGGCAGCGAACCTCGCGCGCGAGGCGCGCGGCGTGCCGGCGGTCAGCTCGGTCTGGCTCTGGGGCGGCGGTCGGCTGCCCGAGCCGCCGGCGGCACCGCGGGCGGCGCTGTACGGCGGCCATCCCTTGCTGAAGGGGCTCGCGCGCCACGCCGGCGCCGAGCTGAACCCGCTGCCGGCGAACTTCGAGGACTGGCGCGCCGCGGCTGCGGGCGAAGCCGAAGCCTGGGTGCTACTCGATGCGCTGCGCTTCCACCGCGCCGACGGCGACGTCTTCGGCTGGCACGACGCGCTCGAGCGCCTCGAGCACGGCTGGTTCGCGCCGCTGCTCGGGGCGCTCGGCCGCGGCGTGACGCGGCTGACGCTCGAGCCCGGCGACGGCCGCGCCTGGACGCTCGGCCGCGGCGAGCTGCGGCGCTTCTGGCGGCGCACGCAGCCGCTGGCGCGCTTTTTCGCGCAAGGCGCTGAACCGTGACGACCACGACCATCGTTCGCCGCGACGTACCCGAGGCGGCGGGGCTGCCCGAGGCGCTGCCGCCGCTGCTGAAGCGCATCTACGCCGCGCGCGGCGTACGCGCGGCGCGGGAGCTGGACAAGGGGCTCGAGGCGCTGCCGTCGCCGGCGCTGCTGAAAGGGGTCGACCAGGCCGCGGCGCTGCTCGAGACCGCGCTGCGCGAAGGCTGGCGCTTGCTGGTGGTCGCCGACTTCGACGCCGACGGCGCCACCGCGTGTGCGCTCGCGCTGCGCGCGCTGCGCGCGATGGGAGCCGCGCACGTCGACTTCGTCGTGCCCAACCGCCAGGTGCACGGCTACGGTCTGACGCCCGAGATCGTCGAGGTGGCCGCCGCGCGCGCGCCCGAGCTCCTGATCACCGTCGACAACGGCATCTCCAGCCTCGACGGCGTCGCCGCGGCGAAGGCTCGCGGCATCCGCGTCCTGGTCACCGACCACCACCTGCCGGGCGCCGGCTTGCCAGCGGCCGACGCCATCGTCAACCCGAACCAGCCCGGCTGCCCGTTCCCGAGCAAGGCGCTGGCCGGTGTCGGCGTGATCTTCTACGTGATGCTGGCGCTGCGTGCGCGGCTGCGCGCCGCGGGCTGGTTCGCCGCGCGCGGGCTGGCCGAACCCAATCTGGGACGTTACCTCGACCTGGTCGCCTTCGGCACGGTCGCCGACGTGGTGCCGCTCGACCACGTCAACCGCGTGCTGGTCGAGCAGGGGCTCAAGCGCATCCGCGCCGGTCAGTGCGCTGCCGCGATCGCCGCGCTGCTCGAAGTCGCCGGGCGCCGGCGAGCCGACATCGCCGCGGTCGATATCGGCTTCGCGCTCGGACCGCGGCTGAACGCCGCCGGCCGACTCGAAGACATGAGCCTCGGCATCGAGGGGCTGCTGTGCGACGACCCGGCGCGCGCGCGGGCGATCGCGCGCGAGCTCGACCGGCTGAACCGCGAGCGCCGCGACATCGAGGAGGCGATGAAGGCGCAGGCGCTGGCCGAGCTCGCCAAGCTCGATCTCGGGGCCCGGGGGCTGCCGTTCGGGCTGTGCCTGTACGATGCGGGCTGGCACCAGGGGGTGATCGGCATCCTCGCCGCGCGCATCCGCGAGCGCACGCACCGGCCGACCATCGTGTTCGCCCCTGACCGCGACGGCGTGCTGAAGGGTTCGGCGCGCTCGGTGCCTGGCGTGCACATCCGCGACGCGCTCGATGCCGTCGCCGCACGCCACCCGGGTCTGGTCGAGAAGTTTGGCGGGCACGCGATGGCGGCGGGGCTCGCGCTGCCGGCAGCGCACTACCCGGACTTCTGCGCCGCCTTCGACGCCGAGGGGCGCCGCCACCTCGATGCCGGGAGCCTGTGCGGCGTGCTGCACTCCGACGGCGAGCTCGCCCCCGACGAGCTGTCGCTCGACTGGGCCGAGCGCCTGCGCGAAGCCGGACCCTGGGGCCAGGCTTTCCCCGAGCCGCTGTTCGACGGCGTGTTCGAGGTGCTCGGCTGCCGCGTGCTGAAGGAAAGGCATCTGAAGCTGGTGCTGCGCGCGCCGGGCGTCGACGCCGCGATCGATGGCATCGCCTTCGGTTTCGCCGAACACGTCGAAGCGCCTGCGCCCGGCACGCGGCTGCGGCTGGCGTACAGGCTCGACGTCAACGAGTGGCGCGAGCAGCGGCGCCTGCAGCTGCGGATCGAGCACCTCGAGGCGGCCTGAATGGACGGCGATGGCGTCGCGCCGCGCTCGCCGCTGTGTCCGGCTTGCGGGTGTGGCGTGCGGCATCCATCCTGGATAAAGATCGATGGCGGGGATTCATCGTCCGGAAGGGAGCGGCAAGTCCTGCGCATCCTCGAGTCGAAGAGGGGAGCGTCGTGCGCGCGGCCCTACGTGACGTGCAGTCGAACGTTGCCGCCGTTCCGGATCTCGGGCCACGGGAACACGGGTTCGGTGTCCGCCGCGCGGCGAACGGGGAGGGTGACGACGATGCGCGCATCGAAACGATTCTGCGCTTGGCCGCTGGCGGCGCTCCCGGGCACGGCCGTGGCGCAGGCGTCCGCGATCGCGGTGCCCGAGCCCGGCTTGCTGGTGCTGATCGGGTTGGGACTGGTGCTGTTCGTGCTGATCCGGCGCCGCTGAACCCATCGCGGACGCCGCGGCCCGTCTATACTTCACGGTCGTTCGAGCTGCTGCCGATGCGCATGGCTGCCGATCACGATCCCTGCCGCCACCGCGTGCGACCCCCCGCTCTCCGGCTCCACGGCGCGCTTTGGCGCGTCACTTGCGCCGCGGCGTGCCGCTGAGCGCCGCAGACCCACGTTCGCATGGAATGGCTCCTCGATCCGACCGCCTGGCTCGGTTTCGTCATGCTGGTGGGGCTCGGGACCGCGCTCGGCATCGACGAACGGGCGTCGACCGCCACCCTCGTCGATCCGCTGCCGCCCGCGCAGCGCGCGCGTGCGCGCGTGCTCGGCCCGGTGCTGGCGCTGCTGATGGGCCTGGGGTTGCTCGCCAGCCTGGCGTGGCTTGCAGGGGTGATCGCGCCGCGGGTTCGCGCCTTCTCGGAGCGTGAGCTGATCCTCTTGTTCGGCGGCGTGCTGCTGCTGTGCAGGGCGACGCTCGGCTTGCACGCGCGGCTGGAGGAGCGCGGCCCGGCCGGCGCGGGGCGGCGCGCGAGCGCCGGCTTGCAGACGGTGGTCGCGCAGATCGTGGTGTTTGATGCGCTATTCGCGCTCGACGCCGTGATCATCGCGGTCGGCATCAGCGGCGAGCCGACGCTGATGATGGCGGCGGTGGCGTTCGCGCTGATGCTGGTGCTGTTCGCGGGCAAGCCGCTGGCCGCCTTCGTCGACGCGCGCCCGACGGTGGTGATCCTCTGCCGCGGCTTGCAGCTGATGATCGGCTTCAGTCTGGTGGCCGAGGGCTTCGGTTTCCCCATCCCCAAGGGCTGCCTGTATGCGGCGATCGGCGTGCCGGCGCTGGTCGAAGCCTGCGCGCAGCTCGCACGCGCGCGCCGCCGCGCTGCCGCGACCACCGACGCGCGCGAGACCCCAGCGTTCGCCGGCGCCGAGCGTGCGATGATCGCCAGCGTGCTGGGGCTGGCCGAACGCCCGCTGCGCGCGATCATGACGCCGCGGTGCGAAGTCGCGCGCGTCGATCTCGCCGACGACGAGGCGGCGCAGCGCACGGCGCTGACCGCGACGCCGCACGCGCGGCTGGTGCTGGTGCGCGAGGGCACGATCGACGAGCCGCTCGGCGTGATCGAGAAGAAGGATCTGTTCGCGCGCCTGGCGCGCGGCGAGGCGCTGGACCTGGCCGCTGCGGCGCGTCCGCCGCTGTTCCTGCCCGAGGTGATGCCGGTGCTCGGCGCGCTCGAACAGTTCCGCCAGTCAGGCGCGCGCATCGCCTTCGTCGTCGACGAGTTCGGCGGCTTCGAAGGTGTGGTGACGCTGACCGACGTGATCCAGGCCATCGCCGGCACGCTGCCCGACGAGTACGAGCTCGACTCCGCCCCCGACGGGGTGCGCGAAGACGCCGAGGGCTGGCTGATCGGCGGGCGCGTGCCGCTCGAGCAGTTGCGTGCGCGCTTCGGGCTGGCGCTGGCGGTGGACGGCGATTACCACACCGCCGCCGGGCTGGTGCTCGGCATCCTCGAGCGCCTGCCGAGCGAGGGCGACCGAATCGAGCTCGGCGATGGCTGGGTGCTCGAAGTGGCGGCGGTCGCCGGCCACCGCATCGAGCGCCTGCGGCTGCGGCGTACCGCGGCGTCCGGCGACGGCGCGGTGGTGGCCTGAGTTCCGGCGCGGCGGTACGATGGCGGCTTCGCCGACCGCCGCGCAGCGGCTAACAATAACGAACACTTATACGGGTTCCAGAAAATTTCCGCTGATTGGCCAGCTCCGATGCGGCGGAGCGAGGGGGATGTCGCGGAGCGGATTACGCGCGCCGCGGGCGCAGGGACAGCGCGGAGCGGCGCCGTACCTCGGAGGCGTACACGGAGGTACGCCGAGAATGAGCGCAGCGACATCCCCCTCGCTCCGCCGCAATGCGCACGACATTCCTGGAATCCGTATTAGTGTCCACTGCCCCGGAATCCCGAACGATGCCCACCTTCGACAGCCTGGCGCTGCGCCGCGCGCTCGGCCAGTACGCCACCGGCGTCGCCATCGCCACCACCCGCGACGCCGCCGGCCAGCCGGTCGGGCTGACGATCAACTCCTTCGCCTCGCTGTCGCTCGATCCGCCGCTGGTGCTGTGGGCGATCGGCCTGCACTCGCCGAGCCTGAGCGCCTTCGAGCAAGCCAGCCACTACGCCGTCAACGTGCTGTCGCGCGAACAGCTCGAGCTGTCGCGACGCTTCGCCTCGCCGGTCCCCGACCGCTTCGGAGGGCTCGCGCTCGAGATCGGACGCGGCGGCGTGCCGCTGCTCCCGGCGTGCCTGGCGCGCTTCGAGTGCCGCATCAGCGCACGCCTGCCGGGCGGCGACCACCTGCTGCTGCTCGGCGAAGTCGAGCACTTCGAGCGTTCGCCGGGCGAGCCGCTGCTGTACTGGGGCGGTGCCTACCGCGCGGTGCATCCCGAAGCGGCCGAGTGAGGGGTCTTCGCGCCGGCGACGGCGCGCTGCCGGCGCACGCGCGGCTGTGGCTATAATCGGCGATCCTCGATCCGCGCCTCCAGGAAGCCTCCATGCAGTACATCAGCACCCGTGGCAACGCCGAGCCCAAGTCCTTCACCGAAATCCTGCTCGACGGACTGGCACCGGACGGCGGGCTGTACCTGCCGCAGAGCTGCCCGCAGGTCACGGCCGAGGAGCTGGCCACCTGGCGCGGGCTGGACTATGCCGAGCTCGCCTTCGAGGTGATCGGCAAGTTCGCCACCGACATCCCCGCGGACGATCTGCGCACGCTGGTGCACGAGACCTATATCGCGCAAGCCTTCGGCTCGGACGCGATCACGCCGCTGAAGACGCTCGAGCCCGGCAAGGTGCACATCCTCGGCCTGTCGGAGGGGCCGACGCTGGCCTTCAAGGACATGGCGATGCAGCTGCTCGGCAACCTGTTCGAGTACGTGCTCGGGCGTACCGGCCAGGAGCTGAACATCCTCGGTGCGACCTCGGGCGACACCGGCTCCTCGGCCGAGTACGCGATGCGCGGCAAGCGCGGCGTACGCGTGTTCATGCTCTCGCCCTACGGCAAGATGAGCGCCTTCCAGACGGCGCAGATGTACAGCCTGCAGGACCCGAACATCTTCAACCTCGCGATCCGCGGCGTGTTCGACGATTGCCAGGACATCGTGAAGAGCGCGAGCAACGACCACGGCTTCAAGGCGCGGTACAGGATCGGCACGGTCAACTCGATCAACTGGGCACGCGTGGTCGCGCAGGTCGTGTACTACTTCAGCGGCTACTTCGCCGCGACCCGCGACAACGACGAGGAGGTCGCCTTCGCGGTGCCCTCGGGCAACTTCGGCAACATCTGCGCCGGCCACATCGCCCGGCAGATGGGGCTGCCGATCCGCCGCCTGATCCTGGCGACCAACGAGAACGACGTGCTCGACGAGTTCTTCCGCACCGGCGTGTACCGCGTGCGCGACTCCGAGCATACCTTCCATACTTCGAGCCCGAGCATGGACATCTCCAAGGCCTCGAACTTCGAGCGCTTCGTCTTCGACCTGGTCGGCCGCGACGCCGCGGTGGTGCGCGAGCTGTGGGAGCAGGTCGACAGGGAAGGTGTGTTCGACCTGTCGAACACCCGCCACTTCAGCCGCGTGCGCGAGTACGGCTTCGTCTCGGGCAAGAGCACCCACGCCGACCGCCTGGCGACGATCCGCCGCGTCGCCGAAGACCACGGCCGCGTGATCGACCCGCACACCGCCGATGGCCTCAAGGTGGGCCTTGCCAACCGCGAGGCCAACGTGCCGCTGATCGTGCTCGAGACCGCGCTGCCAGCCAAGTTCGCCGAGACCATCGTCGAGGCTCTGGGCCGCGAGCCCGAACGCCCGACCGGTTACGAGGACATCGAAGCCCTGCCGCAGCGCTTCGAGGTGATGGAGGCGGATGCCGAGACGGTCAAGCGGTTCATCGCAAACAATATCTGAACCGGCGCGTTCATCTTAGATGCAGGACGAAGCCTGGATCGAAGCCCGGATTCTCGTCCATGCCGCCCTTGGCATAACCGCGCGGATTGCAGACCACGCGGGTGCCGTTGAGCACGTAGTCGAAGCTGTCGTGGGTATGTCCGTGGATCCACAGGGCGACGCGGCCGCCGTCGATCAGGCGTTCGGCATCGGAGACGAAGCAGGCGGTCAGCGGCGAGTCCGCGAACCGCGGGTGGATGCTCCGCGGCGACGGCGCGTGGTGCGTGACGACGACCGTTCGGCCGTGGAAGGGCTCGGCCAGCCTGCGCTCGAGCCAGCCCGCGTGGCGTTCGAACTGCGCTGCGCAGTCGGCCGGCGTGAACAGCGCGTCGGATGCGTCGTCCAGTCGGATTCGGCTGAAGTCGCGCACGAGGGCCAGCGCTTCGCCGATCGCCCGCTCGCGCCACTCGCCCTCGCCGAACAGCATGAAGTCGGTCCACAGCGTCGTGCCGAGAAAGCGAACCCCGTCGATCACCAGCTCGTCATCGTCGAGCACGTGGATGTCGCTGCCGGCGCACAGCCGCTTCAGCTCCCCGACCGTCGAAGCGATGCTGCCGCCGTAGAACTCGTGATTGCCGGGCACGTAGATGACGGGCTTGCCGAACGCACCCGCCCAGGCGATGGCGTCCCGGGGGCGGGCGATGTCGCCGGCGAGGACCACGAGGTCCGCGTCCGTTTCGGGCGCCTCGAACGGGCTGACGCTCAGGTGAAGGTCCGACAGGATGTGCAGCTTCATGGTCTCGGTCGTCCGGCGAACAGGGCAGGGGTTTTGCAATGTCGCAGTCTACTCGGAGGGCCCGCTTTTCTCCCAGGCCCCGGTGTGGCGAGCGCGCAGCTCCCGCCTCAGCCGCCGCCGTCGGTGATCGCACCCTGGCTCGCGCTCGACACGAGGCGCATGTATTTCGCCAGCAGGCCGCGGGTGTAGCGCGGCGGCGGCGGCGCCCAGCGGGCGCGACGGCGGGCGAGCTCGGCGTCGTCGACGTTGAGTTGGATCAGGCGCCGGTTGGCGTCGATCGTGATCGAGTCGCCTTCCTCGACCAGCGCGATCGTTCCGCCGACATAGGCTTCGGGGGCGACGTGGCCGACGACCATGCCCCAGGTGCCGCCGGAGAAGCGCCCGTCGGTGATCAACCCGACCGATTCGCCCAGACCCTGGCCGATGATGGCCGAGGTCGGCGCGAGCATCTCCTGCATGCCGGGCCCGCCCTTGGGCCCTTCGTAGCGGATCACGACGACATCGCCGGGCTGGATCCGCTGCGCCATGATCGCGGCCATGACCTCGGGCTCGGAATCGAACACGCGCGCGGGTCCGGTGATCGCCGGGTTCTTCAGCCCGGTGATCTTGGCGACGCAGCCCTCGGGGGCGAGGTTGCCTTTCAGGATCGCCAGATGGCCTTGCGCGTACAGCGGCTTCGACCACGGCCGGATCACGTCCTGGTCGGCGCGCGGTTCGGCCGGGACCGCGGCGAGCTCCGTAGCCAGCGTGCGCCCGGTGATCGTCAGACAGTCGCCGTGCAGCAGGCCGTGGGCCAGCAGCATCTTCAGCACCTGCGGCACGCCGCCGGCGCGGTGGAAATCGACCGCGACGTAGCGCCCCGAGGGCTTCAGGTCGCACAGCACCGGCACGCGCTGGCGGACCCGCTCGAAGTCGTCGATGGTCCACTCGACCTCGGCGGCGGCGGCGATCGCCAGATAGTGGAGCACCGCGTTGGTCGAGCCCCCGGTCGCCATCACCAGCGTCACCGCGTTCTCGATCGCCTCGCGGGTGATGATGTCGCGCGGCTTGAGGTCCTGCCTGATCGCCTCGACCAGCACCCGCGCCGAGGCGGCGGCCGAGTCGGCCTTGTCGGGGTCGGGCGAGGCCATCTGCGAGCTGCCGAGCAGACTCATGCCCAGCGCCTCGAACGACGAGGACATCGTGTTGGCCGTGTACATCCCGCCGCAGGCGCCGACGCTCGGGCAGGCGTTGCGCTCGATGCCGTCGTAGTCCTCCTTCGACAGCTTGCCGGCGGTGTAGGCGCCCACGGCTTCGAACGGCGACACGATCGTCAGCGCCTGGCCCTTCCAGTAGCCCGGCTTGATCGTTCCCGCGTAGACGTAGATGCCCGGCACGTTCATCCGCGCCATCGCGATCATGCCGCCCGGCATGTTCTTGTCGCAGCCGCCGACGATCAGCACGCCGTCCATCGACTGGCCGTTGACCGAGGTCTCGATCGCATCGGCGATCACCTCGCGCGACACCAGCGAGTACTTCATCCCCTCGGTGCCCATGCCGATGCCGTCGGTCACCGTTGGTACGCCGAACACCTGCGGCATCGCCCCGGCCGCCCTGAGCGCGTCGATCGCGCGGTCGACCAGCGGCTGGATGCCGGCGTTGCAGGGGTTCATCGTGCTGTGGCCGTTGGCGACGCCGACGATCGGCTTGTCGAAATCGTCGTCGCCGAAACCGACCGCGCGCAGCATGGCGCGGTTGGGCGAGCGGGCGATGCCCTGGGTGATGGCGTTCGAACGGCGGTTGTAGCTCATGGACGGATGGCTCCTGTGGCAGCGGTGTACGCACCGAGGATAGCCGCTCGTCGACCCGCGGCGGTCGCGCCCGCTGCCGTGGCCGGCAAGGGCCGCCACAAGGGCCGAGCGTCTATGCTTGCGACTGCCACCGGCGGTGGCGCCGGGATCGACGGGATCGCACCCATGCCGCGCCAGCTCCTGATCCTCCGCCATGCCAAGTCCGCCTGGGATACCGGGGCGGCCACGGACTTCGAGCGGCCGCTGGCCAGACGCGGCAAACGCGATGCGCGGCGCGTGGGGCGCAGGCTGCGGAAACGGGACCTGATTCCCGATCACGTTTTCAGCTCGCCGGCAGCGCGCGCCCGGCAGACCACGCTCGCGGTGTGCGAGGTGCTGAGCGTGAAGAAGCGGCGGATCCACTGGGACCGGCGGATCTACGGCGGCGATCTCGAGGCGCTGCTGGCGGTCCTGGGCGAATGCCCGCGGAAGGCCGCGACGGTGCTGCTGGTGGGGCACAACCCCGGCCTGGAGGAGCTGGTCGCGTATCTGTGCGGCCGACGCCTCGAGACGCCGGCTGATGGCAAGCTGCTTCCCACCGCCACCGTCGCCCAGCTGCGCTTGCCGAAGCGCTGGAAGAAACTGCGGGCCGGCACGGCACGGGTGCTGGCGATCACCCGGCCTGGGCGCTGAGCCGCGCCGCTAGCCCGCCCTGGCGGTCGACGGCTCGTTCGCCGGTGGTGGCGCGGCGAAGGCGTCCTGCACTGCGACGGCTTGCCGGAACGCGCTCTGCAGCCCGGCGAACGACTGTTGCGCGGCTTCGTCCTGGTGCGCCCAGTCGAGGCTGCGGGCGGCGTCGAGCCAGGTGTCGAAGATCTTGCCGCGGACTTCGAGCTGGAAGGCCTCGAGCTCGGCGAAATGGCGACTCCAGGTCTCCACCGGCAGCGCCGCACCGGCCTGCTCCGCCCATTCGCGCAGCCACGCGCGCTGGGCTTCGAGCAGCGCCGCGAGCGGCTCGTCGAGCAGTTCGAAGGGGTTGGCCGTCCCCAGGCCGTATGCGCCGAACGCGTCGCCGACGCCCTGCTGCCAGGCCCGCCACTGCTCCAGCATCTGCTGCTGGGCGTCCAGATAGAACTCGAGCCAGGCGTCGTCGTGCATCCTCGGCCTCCTGTGATTGCTGCACACCGTTGTCGGATGGATCACTGTCTGCTGGTTTTGGTTCGCGCCTTTCCAGGGCGGCGCCCGCACGATTTTACGCCGGGATCGATGACGGATTGAATCCCGGCGTGCAGCGGCAGCGCTGCCGGTCGGTCGCGGCGTCCAGGCGGATGCGCGAAGGAGGGCCGATGCGCTCAGCGCCCCGCCACGCCGACCTTGCTGCGCCCGCCGGCGCCGCGCTGGACGCGGATCCTGACGGCGATGCGCTCGGTCATCTCGGCGACGTGCGAAATCACGCCGACCTTGCGCCCCTGCGCCTGCAGGCTGTCGAGCGCCTCCATCGCCACGCGCAGCGTCTCGGCGTCGAGGCTGCCGAAGCCCTCGTCGATGAACAGCGACTCCACCCGCACGCGGTTCGACGACAGCGAAGCCAGCGCCAGCGCCAGTGCCAGCGACACCAGGAACGATTCACCGCCCGACAGCGAGTGCACCGAGCGGATCTCGTCGCCCATGTCCTGGTCGACGACTTGCAGCGCCAGCGTGTCGTGAACGCGCTCGAGGCGGTAACGGCGCGACAGCTCGGCGAGGTGGCGGTTGGCATAGCCGAGCAGCGCATCGAGCGTCAGCTGCTGCGCGTAGTTGCGGAACTTGGCGCCGTTGGCCGAGCCGATCAGCTCGTCGAGCCGGGCCCACAGCTCGGCGCTGGCGCGCCGGCGCGCCAGCTCGGCGGCGAGCCCGGCCGCCGCGGTGCGGCGGGCGTCGTCATCGCGCAGCCGCCATTCGAGTTCGCCGTGCCGCTGGCGCCCGGCTTCGTGCGCCGTCGCGGTCTCGGCGCGCCGGGTTTCGACCGCGGTGCGGTCGGTGTCCGTGGGCCGGGCGTGCTCATGCGCCGCGCGTTGCGCGCGGCGCTCGTCGAGCAGCACCTCGGCGTCGGTCAGCGCCCGCTCGAGCGCCGCCAGCGCCTGGCGCTCGCGCGCCTGCGCCTCGGCGGGCTCGGCGAGCAGTGCGCGCAGCGCGGTCGGCGCGAGGAGCTCGCCGCTGCGCAGGGTGAAGTCGGCGAGCCACGCGCCCAGGGCGGCATCGGCTCGCGCCTGCGCCTGTGCGCAGCGCGCGAGCGCCGCATTGGCCTGGCGTTCGGCTTCGAGCGCGCCGGCGTGCGCTTCGCCGGCCTGGCGCGCGGCCTGCGCGCGGTCGGCACGCGCGGCGCGCGCGGCCTCGACCGCGGCGGCGAGCTCGGCTTCGAGGTCGGCGAGCGGACGGCCATCGAGCAGCGCCAGCCGCACGTCGCGGCGCACGCCGAGCGCGCGCCCGAGCTCGTCACGGCGCCGCTGTGCCGCCTCGCGCCGCTGCTCGGCGGCGGCCAGTGCCCGGGTGGCGGTGTCGAGTTCGAGCGCGAGCCGCGCAAGCGTGTGCTCGAGCTCGGCGGCGCGGTGGCGATTCTGCAGCCAGCGGTCGACGGCGTCGCGCTGCGCGGCGTGGAAGGCGACCGGATCGGCGGCCCAGCGCTGGCGCCAGCCGGCGTCGTCGAAGGCGGCGGCCAGCCCGGCGAGCGCCGCCTCCAGCCGCTCGCCGGCCTCGGCCAGCGCGCGCTGCGCGGTCGCGGCGGCCTGGCCGACCTGCGCGTGCGCGACGCTGGCGGCTTCCCGGGCGCCGCGCGCCGCTTCGTGCTCGGCGCGTGCAGCATCGAGTGCGGCTTGCGCGGTATCGAGCGTCTGGCGCGCCGTGGCGAGGCCGGTTTCGCGCGCGGCGACCGCTTGCAGCCGGGCGGTGGCTGCGCCGAGCGCCTCGGCGATGCGCGCGGCGGCCGGCGCGGCGTCGAGCTCGGTGGCGAGCGCCAGCGCGCGCCAGGTGTCCAGCGCCGCATCGAGCGCCGGGTGCAGTCGGGCGAGTTCGTCGTCGAGCGTCGCCAGCGCGGCGCGCGCGGCATCGACACGGCTGCGCTCGGCGCCTGCCGCGCCGGCGAGCTGTGTCAGCGCGGCGCGCAGGCGCCCGGCTTCGGCGTGCTGGGCTGCGAACGCCGCGCGCAGCCCGGGGTCGCGCCCGGCGTAAGGGTGCGCGGTGGCGCCGCACACCGGGCAGGGTTCGTCGGGCCGGAGCGTGGTGCGGAGCTGCTCGACCGTGTCGGCGCAGGCCGCGCGGGCCAGGTCCAGCATGCGCTCGGCTTGCGCGCTCGCGGCTTCGAGCGCCGGTCGCTGGGCCTCGAGATCGGCGAGCGCCGCTTCGGCGGCTTGCAGCCGCGCGCGCTGCGCGTCGACGCCGCCGCCGAGCTCGCGCTGGCGCGCGTCGAGCTGCAGCCACTGGCGCTGCACCCGCTCGGCCTCGAGCAGCGCGTCGCGGCGCGCCTCGGCGTCGCGGCGCTCGGCGGCGAGCGCCGGTGCGTCGAT
>JBDHRG010000072.1:0-17182 GCA_039807445.1 Candidatus Competibacteraceae bacterium | reverse complement strand
ATGGTGGGCCGTGTAGGACTCGAACCTACAACCAATTGATTAAGAGTCAACTGCTCTACCAATTGAGCTAACGGCCCTGGGACCGGGCGACAGCCGTCCGGAACGACGACTTGCCTGAAGCTTGCCTGAAGATGGGGTGGACGATGGGACTCGAACCCACGACAACCGGAATCACAATCCGGGGCTCTACCTACTGAGCTACGCCCACCATTGAAACCTTGCCGCTGCGCATCCCGACCGGGAGTTGGCGCGCCCGGCAGGATTCGAACCTGCTACCCTCGGCTTAGAAGGCCGATGCTCTATCCGCATGAGCTACGGGCGCAACGGCCTGCTCTCGAGACGGCAGAGTTGGTCGGGGTAGAGGGATTCGAACCCCCGACACCCTGCTCCCAAAGCAGGTGCGCTACCAGGCTGCGCTATACCCCGCCTCCAGCCATCGCTTGCCACAGGGCTCGTGCAAGAGCGGAAAATATTATGGACGTGACCCGCGGCTGTCAACGCCTTTGTCGGGCGCCGCTCACGCACGCCGCCAGCCGGTGCCGGCGGCTCCGTCCTCGAGCACCACGCCCTGCGCCTTCAACAGATCGCGGATGCGGTCCGATTCGGCCCAGTTCTTCGCCTTGCGCGCCGCGGCACGCTCGGCGATCAGCGCTTCGATCTGCTCCTCGCTCAGCCCCCCTGCGCGCGCGCCCTCAATGTTCCAGGAAATCGTCAGATCCGCGGACACCGCACGGAGCCGCCCCTTCAGGAAGGCGTCGGCATCGTCGCCGAGCAGCCCGAGCACCCCGCCGAGCGCGCGCAGTGTCGCCGCCAGCCGCTCGACGTCGGCCGAGCCCTCGGCGCGGGCGCGGTTCAGCTCGCGCGCGAGCTCGAACAGCACCGCGATCGCCTCGGGCGTGTTGAAGTCGTCGTCCATCGCCGTACCGAAGCGCTCGAGCCAGGTCTCAAGCGGCGGCTCGGTGGTGGACGGCACTCCCTTCAGCGCGGTGTAGAGCCGCGTCAGCGAGCCCGTGGCCAGCTCGAGGTTCTCGTCGGAGTAGTTCAGCGGGCTGCGGTAGTGGCTGCTCAGGATGAACAAGCGCACGACCTCGGCCCTGTAAAGTTTCAGCACCTCGCGGATCGTGAAGAAGTTGCCAAGCGATTTCGACATCTTTTCGTCGTCGACGTTGACGAAGCCGTTGTGCATCCAGTAGTTGACGTAGGTATGCCCGTGCGCGCCCTCGCTCTGCGCGATCTCGTTCTCGTGGTGCGGAAACTTGAGGTCCATGCCGCCGCCGTGGATGTCGAAGTGCTCGCCCAGGCAGGCCCTGGACATCGCCGAGCACTCGATGTGCCAGCCCGGCCGCCCCGGCCCCCAGGGCGAATCCCAGGCGGGCTCGCCGGGCTTGGCGGTCTTCCACAGCACGAAATCGAGCGGGTCGCCCTTGGCCTCGTCGACGGCCACGCGCTCGCCGGCGCGCAAGTCCTCGAGCCGCTTGTTCGACAGCCGGCCGTAGCGCTCGAACCGGCTGACGTCGTAGTAGACGTCGCCGTTCGCCGCGCGGTAGGCGTAGCCGCGCGCGATCAGTTGCTCGACCAGCGCGACGATGCCGGCGATGGTGCCGGTAGCACGCGGCTCGGCGTCCGGCGGCGCCACGCCGAGGGCGGCGAAGTCTTCGTGCATCGCGGCGACGAAGCGCGCAGTGAGGCTGTCGATGCCCTCGCCGTTCTCGGTGGCGCGCCGGATGATCTTGTCGTCGATGTCGGTGATGTTGCGTACATAGGTGACGTCGTAACCCCGCCAGCGCAGGTAGCGCACGACGGCGTCGAACACCACCACCGAGCGCGCGTGACCGACGTGGCAGTAGTCGTACACCGTCATGCCGCAGACATACATGCGCACCTTGCCGGGCTCGATCGGGGCGAAGGTTTCCTTCTGGCGGGTCAGGCTGTTGAAGATCTGCAGCATCGCGCGGTCTCGGCTTGGAGGCGTTACATCGTGAGGCGCCCGAATGGGCGTAAGCAGCGATGGTAGCGCAAAATCTGGCGTCGCCGACCGCGTGGCCACTATGATGCGCGCGTCCGACGCCGCACCCAGGAGTGCCCCATGATCCGCACGCCCTTCGCCGCGCTGGCCCTCGCGCTGGGGCTCGCCGCCCCGCTCGCCGAGGCCGCGATCCCGGTGACGATGCAGACCAGCCTCGGCACGATCGAACTCGAGCTCGACGAAACCCGGGCGCCGAAGACCGTCGCCAACTTCGTCGACTACGCCAGGGCCGGCTTCTACGACGGCACGGTCTTCCACCGCGTGATCCAGGGCTTCATGATCCAGGGCGGCGGTTTCACCGCCGCGATGGAGCAGAAACCGACGCGCGCGCCGGTCGACAACGAGGCCAGGAACGGGCTGAAGAACACGCGCGGCAGCATCGCGATGGCGCGCACCAGCGACCCGCACTCGGCGAGCTCGCAGTTCTTCATCAATGTCGTCGACAACCCCATGCTCGACTACCCGAGCCGCGACGGCTGGGGTTATGCCGTGTTCGGCCAGGTGGTCAAGGGCATGGACGTGGTCGACCGCATCCGCAAGGTACCGACGACCCGCCGAGGCCCGCACGCCGACGTGCCCGAAACCCCGGTCGTGATCGAGAAGGTCACGGTCGGTGCCCCCCAGTGAACTCGCACCAGGAGACCGCGATGATCCACCTGCACACTTCGCTCGGCATCATCACGCTCGAGCTCGACGCCGACCGGGCGCCGGCCACCGTCGCCAACTTCGTGCAGTACGCGCGGGACGGCTTCTACGAGGGCACGCTGTTCCACCGCGTGATCCCGGGCTTCATGATCCAGGGCGGCGGCATGGGCGCCGGGCTGGCGCAGAAGGAGACGCGCGCGCCGATCGCCAACGAAGCCGCCAACGGCCTGAAGAACACGCGCGGCAGCATCGCGATGGCGCGCACCTCGGCGCCGCACTCGGCGAGCTCGCAATTCTTCATCAATGTCGCCGACAACGCCTTCCTCGACTACCCAGGGCAGGACGGCTGGGGCTACTGCGTGTTCGGCAAGGTCAGCGCCGGCATGGACGTGGTCGACCGGATCGTCGCCGTGCAGACCACGCGTCGCGGTCCCCACGCCGACGTGCCGGTCGAAGACGTCGTGATCGAGAAGGTCGAAATCGCACAGTGAGGAGCGAGGGGTGAGGGGTGAGGAGAAGAGGCGCCTTTCCGCCTCACGCCTCACGCCTCACGCCTCACCGAAGACATGACCACGCTGTTCATTTCCGACCTGCACCTCGACGCGGCGCGGCCGGCCACCACGGCGCTGTTCCTCGAGTTCCTGGAGGACCGCGTGCCGCGCGCCGAGGCGCTGTACATCCTCGGCGACCTGTTCGAGGCGTGGATCGGCGACGACGACGACGCCGAGCTCGCCGCCGAACTCGCCGCCGCCTTGAAGGCGGCGAGCCGGCACACGCGGCTGCACTTCGTGCACGGCAACCGCGACTTCCTGCTCGGCGAGCGCTACGCGGCAACGGCCGGACTGCGGCTGCTGCCGGAATACTCGGTGATCGGGCTGTACGGCACGCCGACGCTGCTGCTGCATGGCGACCAGCTGTGCACCGACGATACCGCTTACCAGGCGTTCCGCACCCAGATCCGCGCCCCCGCGCGCGTCGCGCAACTGCTGGCGCTGCCGCTCGCGCAGCGCCGCGCGCTCGCCGCGCAGCTGCGCGAAGACAGCCGCGGCGCGATGCGGAACAAGGTGGCGGCGATCATGGATGTCAACCAGGACGCCGTGCGCGCCGCGCTGCGCGCTCACGGCGTCACGCAGATGATCCACGGCCATACGCATCGCCCGGCGATCCACGCACTCGAGCTCGATGGCGAAACCGCCCGGCGCATCGTGCTCGGTGACTGGTACGCGCAGGGCAGCGTCCTGGTGGTCGAACCCGACGGACTGCAACTCGAGGGGCTGCACGGCCGCTAGCCGCCCAGCGCCGCACGCGCGGCGCGCGTCAGCGCCACCAGCCGCGGCCGCACCTCGGCCGCCGTCAGCAGCGGCCGGTCGAAGGCGATGCGCGCGAGGCCGCTGCGCTCGCCGCGCAGATCGAAGCCGTCGGGATCGATCCCCGTCATCCGCCACGCATCCTCGGCGAAGCCGGCGTGGCGCGCGAGCAGCGCCAGCGCCTCCCGGTGCTCGTCGTTGATGTGGCCGACGACCCCCTCCTCGGCCGCCGCCAGGCCTTCGGGTTCGGCACCGGCGAAGTCGCCCGCCGAAAACCAGCGCGCGGCGCCGTAGCCGCCGTTGACGTGCACGCGCTCGACCACCAGCCGGTACAGCTCGAAGTCGAGCGCCGCGTACAGCGCCGCCTCGGGGTGGCGGCGCAGCACGCGCGCGAGCAGGCGCTCGTCGGCGGCGCGCCCGGCGCGGCCGAACAGCACCAGCCGCGCGCCGGCGAGCGGCTCCAGCGGTGCGCGCTCGAGCTCGAAGTGCAGGCTGGCGCGCGGATCGAGGGCCAGGTTGCGCGCATGGTGCGCGAGCCTCGACAGCAGCAGCAGCGGATGCCCGGCGTGATCGAAGCTCGCCAGCGCCAGCGAGCCGCTCGGGTAGCCTTCGAGCCCGCGGCCGTCGTCGCACGCCACGGTGCCGAGCACTGCGCGGTCGCAGCCGCGCATGCGCTGGCGCAATTCGAAAGGGGTCGACATGCGGAGCGCTCCCGTCCGGAAACCGCTCGCAGTCTACCTCCGATCGGGCTTCAGCCGCTCGAGGCTCGCCAGTTCCTCGGCGCTGAAGCCGCCGCGCCGCCGCGCGTCGGTGTTGAACGGCGGATGCACCGCGATGCGGTATTCGCGCAACAGGCGCACGAAGGTCGGCTCGGGCGCCAGCCCGCGCTCGGCGCACAGATGCCTGAACCAGCGCGAGCCGACGGCGACGTGGCCGACTTCGTCGCGCAGGATGATCTGGAGGCAGCCCACGGTTTCGGCGTCGCCAGCCGCGGCCAGCCGCGAAATCATGCCGGGGGTGACGTCGAGCCCGCGCGCCTCGAGCACGCGTGGCACCAGCGCCATCCGCACCAGCGGATCGTGCGCGGTCTTGACCGCCGCGTCCCACAGCCCCTCATGCGCCGGCAGATCGCCGTAGGCCATGCCGTGCGCGCGCAGCCGCGCGCGCATCAACCCGAAGTGATATGCCTCTTCGGCGGCCACGCGCAGCCAGTCGCCGTAATAGTCGGCGGGCAGGCCGCGGAAGCGGTAGACGGCATCGAGCGCCAGGTCGATCGCATTGAACTCGATGTGCGCGACCGCGTGGATCAGCGCCGCGCGCCCCTCCGCCGTTCCCAGCGCGCGCCGCGGCACCTCGCGCGGATGCACCAGCCGCAGCCGCGGCGGCCGCCCCGGCACGGCGATGGCTTCCGCCGGCACCGGCTCGTCGAGTCGACGCCGGCCGGCCTGCCAGGCGGCGTGCAGCGCCTCGGCCAGACGAACCTTGTCGTCGGGATCGTGGGCGGCGATCGCCGCCCGCGCGGCGGCGTGCACGGAGAGCGCGGTCATCGTCGGCATCGGTCGCTGCAAACGTACCAGTCTACGCCGGGCCACCGAGCGCATCGAGCAGCGCGCGCCACACGGCGAGCTTCTGCTCGAGCGAGCGCCCGGCGTGCGCCGGGCTGGTCGACGGCAGCCGCGCCAGCGCGAGCGCCGCGGCGCGCGCGCCGAGCCCGGGCAGCACGCGGCGGCGGAATACCGCCTCGGCGGTGCCGCCGTTGAAGAACACGTGGGCGATGCCCGGCTGCCCGGCGAGGAAACCCTGGAAGTCGTTGACTTCGATCGACCCCGGTTCGATCGCTGCATCGAGGCTGCCCTCGCGGCGGCACGCGGCGAGCACGTCCCAGACCGCGACTCGGTGCGCGGCGAGTCGCGCGCAGCGCTCGGCGTAGGGCGCATCGCGCGGCACGCCGAACAGCGCCTCGATCAGCGGCCAGAACGCATTGCGCGGGTGGCCGTAGTACTGCTGCGCCGCGAGCGAGGCGACCGACGGCATCGAGCCGAGGACGAGGACGCGCGCCCCGGGCGCGGCGATCGGCTGGAATCCGATCAGCATCGCGCGCCTCAGCTCGACCCGGTCATCTCGTCCCAGAACTTCTTCGCCCGGTCGAGCCAGCTGCTCTCCTGCGGCGCGTGTTCACCCGGATGGTCGCCGAGCGTGGCGGCGAACCGGCTGAGCAGGTCGCGCTGCTCGGCGGTCAGGTTGACCGGGGTCTCGATCACGACCTTGCACAGCAGATCGCCCTGCGCGCCGCCGCGCACCGGCTTGACGCCTTTGCCGCGCAGCCGGAACACGCGCCCGGTCTGCGTCTCGACCGGCACCTTCAGCACCACGCGCCCGTCGAGCGTCGGCACCTCGATCTCGCCGCCGAGCGCCGCCATCGGGAAGCTGATCGGCACTTCGCAGTAGAGGTCGTTCTCTTCGCGCGTGAAGATCGGGTGCGGCTTGACGCGGATCTGCACGTACAGGTCGCCCGGCGGGCCGCCGTTCTCGCCGGCCTCGCCTTCGCCGGCCAGGCGGATACGGTCGCCCTCGTCGACGCCGGGCGGCACCTTGACCGACAGCGTCTTCTGGCTCTGCACGCGGCCGTGGCCGTGGCATTCGTCGCAGGGGTCGGCGATCATCACGCCGCGGCCGTGGCAGCGCGGACAGGTCTGCTGGATCGAGAAGAAGCCCTGCTGGATACGCACCTGGCCGACGCCGTTGCAGGTCGGGCAGGCCACCGGCTTGGTACCCTTCTTCGCGCCCGAGCCGTGGCAGGCGTCGCACGACACCAGCGTCGGCACGCGGATCTTCGCCGTGGTGCCGAACACCACCTCCTCGAGCGTCAGGTCGAGCACGTAGCGCAAGTCGGCGCCGCGGTACGCCGCCGAAGCGCCGCCACGCCCCCCGCCGCTGAAGATGTCGCCGAAGATGTCGCCGAAGATGTCGCCGAAGCCGCCCGGGCCGCCGAAGCCGCCCGCACCCGCCCCGCCCGGCCCCCCTTCGACGCCGGCGTGGCCGAACTGGTCGTAGGCGGCGCGCTTGCGCGCGTCGGACAGGACTTCGTAGGCCTCCTTGGTTTCCTTGAATCGCTCCTCGGCTTCCGCGTCGTTCGGATTGCGGTCGGGGTGGTGTTTCATCGCGAGGCGCCGGTACGCCTTCTTGATGTCGTCGTCGCTGGCGTTCTTGGCGACGCCGAGCACTTCATAGAAATCGCGCTTGGCCATGGCTGGGTCCGTGGTGGCAGCGGTGCAAACGACAAGGCCGGGGGCGGGAGCACCACCGCTCCCGCCCCCGGCCCGCGCCCTGCACCGGCGGGCTTACTTGTTGTCCTTGACCTCTTCGAACTCGGCGTCGACCACGCCTTCGTCGTGCTTCTTCGATGCCCCCGCGCCGCCGGGCTGCGCACCGGCCTCGGCCTGCGCCTGCCCGCCGGCGCCGTAGACGCGGCTGGCGAGCTTGCCAGAAGCCTCGGCCAGCGCCTCGGTCTTCTTGACGATCACGGCCTTGTCGTCGCCCTTGATCGCGGTGCGAAGCTCGGCGATCGCCGACTCGATCGCGGCGCGCTCGGCGCCCTCGACCTTGTCGCCCAGCTCCTTCAGCGACTTCTCGGTCGCGTGGACCAGGGTGTCGGCATGGTTGCGCGCATCGACCAGCTCGTGGAACTTGCGGTCTTCCTCGGCGTGCACCTCGGCATCGCGCACCATGCGCTGGATCTCGTCGTCGGACAGTCCCGAGCTCGCCTTGATGACGATCGACTGCTCCTTGCCGGTGGCCTTGTCCTTCGCCGACACGTTCAGGATGCCGTTGGCGTCGATGTCGAAGGTCACCTCGATCTGCGGCACGCCGCGCGGCGCCGGCGGGATGTCCTGCAAGTCGAACTTGCCGAGCGACTTGTTGCCGATCGCCTGCTCGCGCTCGCCCTGCAGCACGTGCACCGTCACCGCGGTCTGGTTGTCGTCGGCGGTCGAGAACACCTGTGTCGCCTTGGTCGGGATCGTGGTGTTCTTTTCGATCAGCTTGGTCATCACCCCGCCGAGGGTCTCGATGCCGAGGCTGAGCGGAGTCACGTCGAGCAGCAGCACGTCCTTGACCTGGCCGCCGAGCACGCCGGCCTGGATCGCGGCGCCGACCGCGACCGCCTCGTCGGGGTTGACATCCTTGCGCGGCTCCTGGCCGAAGAAGGCCTTGACCGCCTCCTGTACCTTGGGCATGCGCGTCTGGCCGCCGACCAGGATCACGTCGTGGATGTCGGACACCGACAGCCCGGCGTCCTTCAGCGCGATGCGGCACGGGGCGATGGTCTTCTCGATCAGGTCTTCGACCAGCGACTCGAGCTTGGCGCGCGTCAGCTTCAGGTTCAGGTGCTTGGGTCCCGAGGCGTCGGCGGTGATGTACGGCAGATTGATCTCGGTCTGCTGGCTCGACGACAGCTCGATCTTGGCCTTCTCGGCCGACTCCTTCAGACGCTGCAGCGCCAGCGGATCGTTGGCCAGGTTGATGCCGGTATCCCTCTGGAACTGCTCGACCAGGTAGTCGATGACGCGCTTGTCGAAGTCTTCGCCGCCGAGGAAGGTGTCGCCGTTGGTCGACAGCACTTCGAACTGCTTGTCGCCGTCGACGTCGGCGATCTCGATGATCGAGATGTCGAAGGTGCCGCCGCCGAGGTCGTACACCGCGATCTTGCGGTCCCTGCCTTCGACCTTGTCCATGCCGTAGGCCAGCGCCGCCGCGGTCGGCTCGTTGATGATGCGCTTGACTTCGAGCCCGGCGATGCGTCCGGCGTCCTTGGTCGCTTGGCGCTGCGAATCATTGAAGTACGCCGGCACGGTGATCACCGCCTCGGTGACCGTCTCGCCGAGGTAGTCTTCGGCGGTCTTCTTCATCTTCATCAGCACGCGCGCCGACACCTCGGGCGGCGCCATCCGCTTGCCGCGCACGTCGACCCAGGCGTCGCCGTTCGAGTTCTCGACGATCTTGTACGGCACCAGGTCGATGTCTTTCTGCACCTCGTTTTCCTTGAAGCGGCGCCCGATCAGGCGCTTGATCGCGAACAAGGTGTTCTGCGGGTTGGTGACCGCCTGGCGCTTGGCCGGCGCGCCGACGGTGATCTCGCCGTCCTCCATGAAGGCGACGATCGACGGCGTGGTGCGATCGCCCTCGCTGTTCTCGATCACGCGCGGCTTGCCGCCCTCCATGATCGCGACGCAGGAATTGGTGGTGCCGAGGTCGATACCGATAATCTTGCCCATGATGTCCTCTGCTCAGAATGGTTCGGTGTCCGCGCTGCGCGGTTGCCTGGCTTTATGGGGGCCGGGCGCCGACTTTCAAGAAGGCGCGCTACGGCGCGCGCGCGACGATGACCTTGGCCGGGCGCACCAGGCGCTCGTTGAGCACGTAGCCCTTCTGCACGACCTGCACGACGCTGTTGGGTTCGGCGCCGGGCACCGGCGCCATCGCCAGCGCCTCGTGGCGCTCGGGGTCGAACTTCCCGCCCTGCGGGTCGACCACCGACAGCCCGAACTTGTCCATCGCGGTCTCAAGCATCTTCAGCGTCAGCTCGGCGCCTTCGCGCAGCTGGGCGAAGTCGGCACCCTCGACCGCCGCGGCGATGCCCATCTCCAGGCTGTCGCGCACCGGCAGCAGCTCGCCGAAGAACTTCTCCAGCGCGAACTTGTGCGCATTGGCGAGATCGCGCTCGGCGCGCTTACGCAGATTGTCGATCTCGGCGCGCGCGGCCAGGAACTGCGCCCAGTGCTCCTCGGCCCGGGCCTGCGCCTGGGCGAGCTCGTCGCGCAGGTTGGCGATCTCCTGTTCGGGGGTGGCCAGCAGCTCGTGGTCGTGCGCCTCGGCGGCGCCGGCCTCGACGGCCTTGGGATCTTCTTGGCTCATCCGGTGCTCTCCAGCGATTCGAACGAAAAGCGGTGCGCACGGCTGCACGGCAGCCGCATCATGCGCGAAGTGGGGATTCAGGCGCGCGAATTCAAGGCCGAGGACAGCAGCTTCGCGGTCACGTCGACCAGCGGCACCACGCGCTCGTAAGCCATGCGCGTCGGACCGATGACGCCCAGCACGCCGAGCACGCGCCCGCCGCTGCCGTAGGGCGCGGCGATCACGCTGCACTCGTCGAGCACTTCGTAACCGGCTTCGTCGCCGATGAAGATCTGCACGCCCTGGGCGTGCATGCACTGGTCGAGCAGGCTCAGCAAGTCGCGCTTCTGCGTGAAGGCGTCGAACAGATGCTTCAGCCGCTCGACGTTGGCCAGCTCGGCGAAGCTCATCAGCTTGGTCTGCCCGGCCAGCACGAAGTCGTCGGCTTCGCCGCCGGGCTCGAAGGCTTGCTCGGCCATCTCGACGGCGCGGCGCGTGAGCTCGTTCATCGAGTCGCGCGCCTCGCGCATCTCGGCGAGCAGGTCGGCGCGCGCCTGCACGATGTCGCGCCCGGCGAACAGCGCGTTCAGGTAGTTGGCCGCCTCGACCAGTTCGGCAGGGGTGTAGTCGCGCGCGCTGTGGAGGATACGGTTCTGCACCTCGCGCTCGTTGACGACCACGATCGCGAGCACGCGGCGGTCCGACAGCGGCAGGAACTCGACCTGGCGCAGCGTCACCGACTCGCGCCGCGGCATCATCACCACGCCGGCCAGGTGCGAGATGTCCGATAGCAGCCCCGAGGCGGTCTGCACCAGGTCCGCGGTCGAAGCCTGCGGATCGAGTTCGCGCCTGAGCTGCTCGACCGCCTTCGCCTCGAGCGGCTGCACCTGCATCAGCGCATCGACGAAGAAGCGGTAGCCGCGCACCGTCGGCACGCGTCCGGCCGAGGTGTGCGGCGCGCACAGGAAGCCGAGCTCCTCGAGGTCGGCCATCACGTTGCGGATCGTCGCCGGGCTCAAGTCCATGCCGGTGCCGCGCGCGAGCGTGCGCGAACCGACCGGCTGTCCCTCGAAGATGTAGCGCTCGACCAGCGCCTTCAGCAGCTGCTGGGCCCGCTCCGACAGCGGGTTGACGGGAAAGGTCTTTTGCCGGCTCACTGCGATCCGCACCTTGGCACTCTTCACCTCGGAGTGCCAGAACGGACACTAGCCAGCGCCTCGGAGGGTGTCAAGCGAGGGTGCACGGCTGCGCGGGGGCGTGCGATGATGGGCACCTGCCCGCGACGCACGACCGACAACGATGCCCCACGTCTTCAACACGATCGGCCTGATCGGCAAGTACGGCGACAGCGGCGTCGCCGCGACGCTCGACCAGATCGCCGACTTCCTCAAGCGCGCCGGCTTGCGCGTGATGCTCGACGAAGCCACGGCCGAGCTGGTCAGCGCGCGCGGGCTGGAGGTGGCGACGCGCCGCGCGCTCGGCCGCCAGGCGGATCTGGCGATCGTAGTCGGCGGCGACGGCACGCTGCTCAACGCCGCGCGCTCGCTGGTCGACTTCCAGGTGCCGATCGTCGGCGTCAACCTCGGCCGGCTCGGCTTCCTGACCGACGTCTCGCCCGACGAGATTCCGGCCGGGCTCGGTGAAATCCTCGCCGGCCGCTACCGCGAGGAAGAGCGCTCGCTGCTGCACGCCGAAATCCGCCGCGGCGAGCGCACCGTGTCGGAAGCCGATGCGCTCAACGACGTGGTCGTGCACAAGCGCGACGTCGCGCGCATGATCGAGCTCGACACCTTCCTCGACGGCCAGCTGCTGAACGCCTACCGCGCCGACGGGCTGATCGTCTCGACGCCGACCGGCTCGACCGCGTACGCGCTCTCCTGCGGCGGGCCGATCCTGCACCCGGCGCTCGCCGCAGTGGTGGTGGTACCGGTCTGCCCGCACACGCTGACGCACCGCCCGATCGTGCTCGACGCCGACGCCGAGCTCGAGATCATCGTGCGCGGCACGCCGGCGACGCACGTGCAAGTCACCTGCGACGGTCAGACCAGCCTGGCGATCGAGCCCGGCGACCGCATCCTGGTACGGCGCAAGGCGCGCCGGCTGCGGCTGCTGCACCCGACCAGCCACGACTACTTCGAACTGCTGCGCGCCAAGCTGCGCTGGGGCGTCCCGCCGGAAGGCTCGACGTTCAACCGCTGAAGCCGATGCTGACCCATCTGCAGATCCGCGATTTCGCCATCGTCGATCGCGTCGAGCTCGAGTTTGACGCCGGCATGACCGCCGTCACCGGCGAGACCGGCGCCGGCAAATCGATCATGCTCGACGCGCTCGGGCTGCTGCTCGGCGACCGCGCCGAAGCCGGCGTGGTGCGCGAAGGCGCCGACAGGGCCGAGATCTCGGCCGTGTTCGCGATCGACCGCTACCCCGCCGCCCGCGCCTGGCTCGCCGAGCGCGAGCTCGAGGCCGACGGCGCCGAGTGTGCACTGCGCCGCGTGATCGGCCGCGACGGGCGCTCGCGCGCCTTCATCAACGGCACGCCGCAACCGATGTCGGCGCTGGCCGAATTCGGCGAGCGGCTGGTCGACATCCACGGCCAGCACGAACACCAGTCGCTGATGAAGCGCGACGCGCAGCGGCTGCTGCTCGACGGCTACGCCCGGCTCGACGCCGAGCTGGCGCGGCTGGCGGCGCTGCACAAGCGCTGGCAGGCGCTCGGGCGCGAACGCGAGACGCTCGAGCGCGCCGGCGCCGAGCGCGACAGCCGGCTCGAGCTGCTGCGCTACCAGGTGCGCGAGCTCGAGGCGCTCGGACTGGCTGCCGACGAGCTGCCGCAGCTCGAGGATGAACACGCCCGGCTCGCCAATGCCGGCCGCCTGCTCGACACCTGCGAGCAGGTGCTGCATGCGCTGTACGAGCGCGAGCACGGTTCGGCGCAAGCGCTGCTCGCCGATGCGGTGCGCGCGCTCGGCGAGCTGGCGCCGGTCGATCCCGAGCTGAACGACCTGGCCGAGCTGTTGAACTCGGCGCTGATCCAGGTCCAGGAGGCCGCCGACGCGCTGCGCCGCCATGTGCGCCGGCTCGACCTCGACCCCGTGCGGCTGGCCGAGCTCGAGCAGCGGCTGGCCGAGATCCAGGCGCTGGCGCGCAAGCACCGCTGCCGCCCGGAAGACCTGCCCGAGCGGCAGGCGCAGCTGGCGGCCGAGCGCGGGTTGCTCGAGAACGCCGAAGAGCACCGCGACGGGCTGGCCCGCGCGCAGGCACAGGCGTGGGCCGAGTTCGAGGCGCTGGCCGGGCGGGTCGGCGCGCGCCGCCGGCAGGCCGCGGTCGAGCTGTCGGACAAAGTATCAAAAGCGATGCATGAGCTCGGCATGCCGGGCGGGCGCTTCGCGGCCACGGTCGAGCCCGCCGAGCGCCCGGCGCCGCACGGGCTCGACGCGGTCGAGTTCCTGGTATCGGCCAACCCCGGCCAGCCGCTGAAGGCGCTGGCCAAGGTCGCCTCGGGCGGCGAGCTGGCGCGCATCTCGCTGGCGCTGCAAGTGATCGCCGCGCGCGCCGCACAGCTGCCGACGCTGGTGTTCGACGAAGTCGACGCCGGCATCGGCGGCGGCATCGCCGAGATCGTCGGCCGCCGGCTGCGCGAGCTCGGCGCCGCGCGCCAGGTGCTGTGCGTGACCCACCTGCCGCAGGTCGCTGCGCAGGCGCACCAGCACGTCCAGGTGCGCAAGGAAACCGACGGCATCAGCACGCGCACGCGGGTGGTGCCGCTGGCGCCCGAGGACCGGGTGCTCGAGCTGGCGCGCATGCTCGGCGGCGTCGAGCTGACCGAACACACACTCGCCCACGCCCGCGAAATGGTCGAGCGCGCGCAGGCGCATTGAAGCCATCCGCCGCCCGCAAACGGCACGGCCCCTCGCGCAGAGGGGCCGGTCGGTGGCGGGAAAGCCCGTCAGTGGTGTTCGTGGCGGTGCTCGTGGCGCTGGCCACTGCGGGCGATGCAGGCCGGGTCGCTGCAGGTGCCGTACAGGATCAGCGAATGCTCGGCGAGCGTGAAGCCGAACTGCGTGGCGATCTCGCGCTGGCGCTGCTCGATCACCTCGTCGACGAATTCCTCGATCTTGCCGCACTGCAGGCAGACGATGTGGTCGTGGTGCTCGCCCTGGTTCAGCTCGAACACCGACTGCCCACCCTCGAAGTGGTGGCGCTTGACCAGGCCGGCCTGCTCGAACTGCGTCAGCACCCGGTAGACGGTCGCCAGTCCCACCTCTTCGCCGCCGGCGAGCAGCGCCTTGTAGATGTCTTCGGCGCTCAGGTGCTGATCACTGTGATCCTGCAGGATCCCGAGGATCTTCATGCGCGGCAAGGTGACCTTCAGGCCCACCTGCTTCAGCTCTTTGGAACCCACGCTACACCTCGGTGGACGGCCATGCGTGCACGGCCGCGATTGGAGTATGATGCCGGCCAGTCTAAATAACCCCGATCTCGCTTTCAAATGCACAGAACTTTCGTCTGCGTCCTGCTGGCGGGTGGCCTCGCGCTCGCGGGCGGTTGTTCCCCGTACACGCCGAGCATCTACAAGATCAAGGTCCGCCAGGGGAACCACATCGACGCGTCGCAGCTGTCGGCGCTGCGGATCGGCATGAGCAAGCGTGAGGTACAGACGGTGCTCGGCACGCCGCTGGTCGAAGATCCGTTCCACCCGGACCGCTGGGACTACTACTACAGCTACAAGCCGGGCACCTACGACGCCGGCGAGCCCGAACGCAAGCGCCTGACGCTGTACTTCCGCGGCGACACGCTCGCCAGCATCGTCGGGCCGCAGTAGACTCCGCCGGGCTTCAAGCCCCGCCCGGCTCGACGTTCCCGCCGCCTTTCCCTGTCCGCTTGCCCTCGGCCGCACGCTGCCTACGCACCGCCTTGGGATCGGCGATCAGCGGCCGGTACACCTCGACGCGGTCGCCTTCGTGCAGCGGCGTGCTGCGCGGTGCGAGCTTGCCGAACACGCCGACGGTGGCCGTCTCCGGGTCGATCTCGACAAAGCGCTGATGCAAGCCCGAGGCCAGCAGCGCATCGGCCAGTGTCGCCCCCTCGGCCAGCTCGACCGGGATGATCACCTGCACGTCGGGGCGCGCGTAGGCGACCTCGACGCGGATCGTCCCGCGCGCCCCGGCCACGGCTTCAGCCATACAGCTCCCTGGCGCGCTTGCAGAAGGCGTCGACCATCGTGTTGGCGATCTGGCTGAACACCGGGCCGATCGCGAGCTTGACCAGCAGATTCGAGAACTCGAAGTCGAGGTCGAGCGAGACCTTGCACGCCTCGTCGCCGAGTGCCTCGAAACGCCAGAAGCCCTCGAGCCGTTCGAACGGTCCGTCGATCAGGCGCATCTCGATCATCTTGCCGTGCTGCAGGCGGTTGCAGGTCGTGAACGACTTGTCCAGCGGCCCCTTGGCCATCTCGATGCTGGCGCGCACCTCGTCGTCCGTGCGCGAGATCACCCGGGTCGAGCGGCACCACGGCAGGAAGCGCGGGTACGACTCGACGTCGTCGACCAGCGCGAACATGCGGGCCGCCGAATGCGGCACCAGGGCACTCTTGCGTATCGTCGCCACGACTCTCTCCCCGCGCCCCGCGGGCGGTCCGCCCGACCTTGACTGCCGGCCCCGCCGGCAGGGGCGGGATTCTCGGGCAATTCGCGGCCCCGCTCAACCTTGGCCGCTCCGGCGCCGGCGCATACAATCGGCCGTCATGAGCAAGAAACCCGCCCCGAAGCCCGCGAACATCGCGCAGAACAAGAAAGCCTTCCACGATTATTTCATCGAGGAGCGCTTCGAAGCCGGCCTGTCGCTGCAGGGCTGGGAAGTCAAGAGCTTGCGCGAAGGCCGCAGCCAGCTCAAGGAAGCCTACGTGCTGCTCAAGGACGGCGAGGCCTACCTGTTCGGCTGCCACATCACGCCGCTGCTGTCGGCCTCGACCCACGTCCGCCCCGACGCCACGCGTACGCGCAAGCTGCTGCTACACCGCGAAGAGCTGAGCCAGCTGATCGGCTCGGTCGAGCGCAAGGGCTACGCCCTGATCCCGCTGCAGCTCTACTGGAAGCGAGGCCGCGCCAAGCTCGAGATCGGCCTGGCCAAGGGCAAGAAGGACTACGACAAGCGCGCCACCGAGAAGGAACGCGACTGGGAGCGCGAGAAGCAGCGCCTGATGCGCCATTGAGCGGGCTTGAACTCCGCTGCCTCGACCCTATCCAACCAGAGGGTGGCGGCTGGCCAACGGCGGGATACCTGCGGTACACTCTGTCGTCAGCCCGGGGGTGACATGGTTTCGACGTGGATTGCAAAACCCAAGGCGCATGCCGAGGATGTCGCTTACCTCGTAAAACATGCGGCAATCAACATAGTTGCCAACGACGACAACTACGCTCTGGCCGCCTAAACCCGGCCAGCCTCTGACCGGAACGTGCTCGTAAAGTCCGGAGTCCCTCGGGACACTTCAGGGGTCGATCAGAACGAGATCGCGGGGCAGGCACGCTTGGGGCCCAACCGCTAAAACCCACCAAGACAGCCGACCGACACCCTGCCCGTCGGGTCGAGGCCGGTTAAAGCAAAGACGAGGCTAAGCATGTAGTGCCAACGGCGGAGGATTTACGGACGGGGGTTCGATTCCCCCCACCTCCACCAATAACGAAACCCCAACCGTTCTCGGTTGGGGTTTTTTCTTGCCCGATCGCGTCGGTTCCCGCGTGTTCTTGGGGGTTCCTGCGGAAGCCTGCGGACTACGCCGGTCAGCCTCTCAGCCCGTTCCGGGCCACATTCCACTCTCTCCTGGCCATTCCTCGCTCCGACCTCGCTCCCCGGAACTGGCCCGAAGTCCGCAAATGCCACAAATCAGCGCCATACAGATCAAAGAGTTACGCGCGGACGAATCAAGCGGTTGGATTGCAGCATCGGGTGGCGAAGGAAACGCTGCGGTTGCAATATGTCGGTAGTTATCGAGCACTACCGACACATTGCAACGCGGAAGTACGTGCTTGGATGGTGGCCAAGATAAGAAACGCCTTGTCAGGACAATGTCCGGACGACTATAATAAGGGCATCCAAGATCAGTCCGGAGTGGCACCATGAGCACCCTGAATCTTTCCAAGACCGAACGCATTGACGTTCGCGCCAGCACGCCAGTCAAGCAACTGCTGCAGGAAGCCGCGCGCGCCTGCCACAAGAACGTCAGCGAGTTCCTGCTTGACGCGGGCGTGACGGCGGCCGCGCAGACGCTGGCCGATCGTCGCCAGTTCGTACTGGACGACACACAGTGGCAGGC
>JBDHRG010000071.1:0-17259 GCA_039807445.1 Candidatus Competibacteraceae bacterium | reverse complement strand
GCCCCCTGCTCGCTCGTTCCCTTGCCTGACGGCGGCGGCGGGGACGGCGCGGGCGTGCTCGGCGTCGATGGCGGCGGCGCGCTGCCGCATTTGCTTGCGGCGGGGATGAGTTTGCTCGGCGCGACAGCGGGGTCGCCGATCTTGTTGGTCGCCGATTTCCGGTAGTCGATCACGATCTTGTCGTACGTCTTCGAGATCAGCACCGGATCGAAGTCGTGGAAACCATTGCTGTCCCGATCACCAGTCTTGCCGCTCAGCGCGATGAACTCCTTGGTGCACTCGAGCGGATCGAAGCCGAGCCTGGCGACCAGCGCCTTGAAGCATTCATCCTCGTTCTTGCCGGGAGTGTGTAGACCAAGCGTTTATGGAAACTCGGTATTACTTTGATGGCTTCTTGGGAGCCGGCGCCGGAGCAGCGATGGTGAATGATCCGAGCGACGGTGCCGGGAAGTCCACCGTAAACGGCACATCACCCGAAATGCCGGTTGCCTCGAACTGCGACAGCGGCACGGTGGCGATCCGCTCAGCCGGTGACCCACAATCGCCTGGGCACAGATCTACGGTGTCCTTGACGGTGTAAGCGATCAAGGGCGTCACCACGATATCCGGACCTGACTTTCGCGCCACCTCCACCGTGCCGCTCGCACGGCGCTCGTCATTGAAGGGCGAAGGCTGGGCACCCGCTGGGCACGCGGTCTGGTTCGTGCCGATGTCGCCGGCGAGGTTGCCCGGAATGTCTCTGGGGACGCTGAAGTTCATGCGGTCTGGACTCGTCGGATCGTTGAGTGCCGCGATTGCCGTCGAGATGAGGGTGGCGATGTCGATGGATGCCGTGGTGGTCACGGCCGGCGGTTTGGCGGCAAGGCTCTTCTTCAATTCATTGGTGAGGAATGTCGTGGCCTTCTTTGTGGTGGGCGAGTTCGTGAAGTCCTTGCCGAAGTCGGCAGTCAGGTTTTTCGGAGCCGATCCGCCCCACAGGTACTCCTTCCAGAACGGTACCACACGGCTGTCGACGACTGCGGAAATGCCCCCCAACAGCCACCACGCCCGCTTGCTTCGATAGTATTCAGCCAATTTCTCGCTTGTGTAAGGTGAGCAGAATCCAGCCGGACACCATGAGGGGCGACCGCAGGTCTGGGCTTTGGGCGCGCCACTGTTCGCGTACTTACGCTCCATCTCCATGTCCATGTCGTCCATGTGCTGCTGCATCGGATCGGTCTCTCGCTGTACGGTGGCGGCGAGCGACGGCAATGCTTCCTGCTGCACCACGTGCACCAGCTCGTGCGCCAGCAGTCGCTGCCCGGCGGCCGCATCCGGCGCGTACTCGCCGGCGCCGAACACCAGGTCGCGGCCGACGGTGTAGGCGTGCGCGTGCAGCGCGCGTGCGGCCTCGGCGGCAGCCGCGCCGGTGTGCAAACGCACCCCCGAAAAGTCGGCCTGCAAGCGCGCTTCCATATCGGCGCGCAACGCTCCCGGCAGCGCTTGACCGGGGCCGGGGTCGGGCAAGGACGCGGGCAGCGCGGTCGCGGGAGGCCCGGGGGAGGCTTTCGCCTGCACCCCGACATCGAGCTCGTGCGCGCACTCGGCGCACATCCGCTGCACCGGCCCGGCGCCGATGCGCCCGGCGATACGCTCGGCTTCTTGCTCGGCCGGGTCGCCGGGGCGGCTCGGCGCGAGCTTCGCCTGCACGCGCGGGCCGTGCAGCAGTTGCCGGATCGCCGCCCGTGGCGCCGCTGGTACCGGGAACGGCAGACGCCGGGTGGCGTTGCGATGGGCGTATGCGAAGGTCTGCATCGTCTGCCTCCTCGCCGGGTTCCCCGTCTGCCGGCGCGACCGAAGCGGCGGATGCCTCGGCCTGTTCGCGCGCGGGGCCGGCGGCCCGGGCGTCACCCCCAGGATAGGACGCCGCAGGCTCGGCGCCGGTGCGGAGCACTGCCCTCACGCGAAGCGGTCGGACTCCGAGGGCGGCGGAAAGTCGCCTAATCCCGGCTCGGGAGGGCAGTCTTCGCCGGGACCGCCGACGACGCACTCGAAGCCGCTGACGGTGCCGTCGGCGTCGACCGTCACGGTGTTCCAGCCGATCTTGTACCAGATCCCCCGGCGGTCGCGGATGTGGTCGACGTCTTCGAAGAAGCCCGAGGTTTCGCCGGGCGCGATCGTGTACAGGCCGTCGTCGCTGCTCCATACCGTCACCGCCTCAGCCGAGTGGTTGACCACGGTGCCGTTGAAGACCCGTTTCAGGATGTCGCGCTGCAGCGTGCCGTGCGCGACCGTGGGCGTGGCGGCGTGCAGGACCGCCCGGATCGCCGCCCGCGGCGCTGTCCGCACCAGCGCCACCGGGGCGGCGGCGCTGCGGCCGGGCGAGGCGAAGGTCCGCATGGCGGCGTCCTCGCGCTTCAGGTCCAGCCGTCGACGCGACGGCGCAGCCAGTTGGCGTCGTCGCCCATCGCGTCGTTGGCGGTCGTGCCCGCGGTCAGCGGCGCGTCCTTGCCGGCGCCGTAGGGGCCGTGCCGGCCGACCTGGCCGGTCTCGGTGCCCACCGCCAGCGTGGCGCCGCTGCCGGTGAAGTCGAGCGAACGCTGGTAGTTCCAGTTCAGCCGGCGCAGGTGGCGAAAGGCGCCGCTGACGGTGTTGTGCGCCGAGATCCAGGTGTCGAAGCGCGTGCCGATGCGCTGGATGTCGATGTTGCGCGTGCCGTCGGTCGCGTCCATGCCGGTGACGTCTTCGCCGTCGACCGTGTCGTCGCCGCCCGGCTGGTCGGCGGTGGCCACGGTCGTCGCGACCCGAAAGCGCGCCCCGTCGGGCGTGGGCGCCAGCGCGGAAAGGTCCTGGTGCTCGGAGTCGTCGGACCACACGGTGGCGGCGCCGTCGGCCTGGTCGCGCAAGCGGGTGTGGATCGGCCGGAACTTCTGCTCGACGAAGCGCCCGCGCCTGTCGGCGTTGTCGCGCCGCCAGTATTCGCGCTCCCAGTTGACCACCATGTCCTGCAGCACGCCGACGTCCCATTCGGCCAGCTCGGCGGCCGAGTCGCCGATCGCGACGATGTCGGCATCGGCCGAGAAGTCGGCGTCTTCGTAGCTGAAGCGATCGCCGGCGATCGCGGCCGCCGTGCGCGAGGCCAGGTTGATGTTGGAGAAGTCGGCCCGGAAGTCGACCGCGCGCTGCACGGTGGCGGTTCGCTCGCGCTGCGCTCCGCCCTGCTGGATCACGTGCACCAGTTCGTGCGCCAGCAGCTTGCGCCCGGCGGCGGTATTCGGCGCGTACTCGCCGGCGCCGAACACCAGATCGCCACCGACGGTGTAGGCGTGCGCGTGCAGCGCGCGCGCGGCCTCGGCGGCAGCCGCGCCGGTGTGCAGGCGCACTCCCGAAAAGTCGGCCTGCAAGTGCGCCTCCATGTCGGTGCGTGCCGCCTCGGACAGTGGTCGGCTGGGGCCGGGATCGGGCAGCGTGCCGGGTGGCGCCGCGACCGGCGGTCCCGGGGCCGCTTGCCGGCGCACCTCGCCTTCGAGTTCGTCTTCGCATTCGGCGCACAGGCGCTGCACCGGCTCGTGGCTCACGCGCTCGGCGATGCGCTCGGCCTCCTGCTCGGCCGGGTCGTCGGGGCGGCTCAGTTCGAGCCGCTGCAGCTGCGGGCCGTGCAGGATCTGCCGGATCGCGAGGCGGGGGGCCGGGCGGAGCGCGGGGATCGGGCTGCGGGCGCCTGGCCGATCGGTGCGGGCGAAGGTCTGCATGGTGTCGTCCTCGGGTGTTCGAGCGCTTCATTCCTCGCACGGGACGTGCGGGGTGTCGGGTTTGATCGTGGTTTCGCTGGTCTGCAGCGCCGGGATGTAGTTGCAGCAGTCCCAGCGGGATGCGGCCTCGCGCGTGGCCGGGCCCTCGACCGGGGGATCGTCCCACCACGGCGGCTTGCTCGCGGTCGCGGGCAGCAATGATCCGGATCCGGGCACCGTGCCGACGTCCCACGGGCTGGTGGGGTCAGCGGGGGCCTGGTCGAAGTTGCCGAGATCGCCGGTGGTCGAGAAGGTGAAGAACTTGACCGTTCCCGCGGCGATCTGAGTGCCGCTGGTGGCGGGGGTCGCGGGCCAGGTGCTCTCGTCGGTGTACCCATCTTCGCGCGTGAGGCGGTCCATCCGCTTGCGCCGTCCGACGGGCCAGGCTTCCCAGTAGGTCTGGACCGGTGCCGGCGGGCCCGCCACCGGCCCTGCGTCGGAACAGGTCCCGATCAGCTCGGACCGGTCGATCTGCTGCACCAGGTAGCCTTTTTCCGGGGCCGGGCGGTCGAGCGCGAAGCGCCAGCTGGCGTTGTACTCGCCGCACGCGCGCTTGACGCACGACAGCGGCGTGATCGTCAGGCGCTGGAGCTGCGGCCGTGCCAGCCGCTGCTGCACGACGGGCGCCGGCGCGTCGGCGAGCAGGCGCCGGATCGCCGCGCGCGGCGCCAGACGCACGGGCGCGGCCGCGGCTGGACGGGCGGGCCGATCGGCGTGTGCGAGGGTCTGCATGTCGACATCCTCCCCCGGGCTGCAGCCGCTTGCCGCGAACGACGCTCCTGGAGCATCAGCTTAGGCCCTCTCGGTGGGGGCGTTCGGGATGATCGAGGCGTTGAACCGCGGCGAGGGGGCGGTGAACAGCGGCACGGTGTCGTCCTGGCCGACGTGCACCGCCCGCTCCAGATTGGCCTTGTTCTGCTTCCATGCGAACGGCCATGCGGTGGCGGGCTGCGCCGGGTTGGGCGTGAACTCGATCTCCATCTGGTAATTCCAGTAGAAGAAGCGCAGCGGCTCCACCCCGGCCGGATTGCTGTCGACCAGCGTGGTGACGAAGTGGATGCCGCGGGACACGCCCCTCAGGTAGTTCCGCCGGTTGGTGCGGGTGTTGAGGCGCACCTTGGGGATCTGGAACAGGGTCGGATAATCGTCGATGTGTGGCGCGACGCGGGCGTTGCAGCCTGCCGGCCTCGCGTGCGCGGTATCGTGGTACCAGATGCTCGCCGGGTCGTCGCCGTCGCCGATCGGCAGCTGCACGCCGAAGGGGACCGTGATCGAGCCGTCGCCTTGGGCCTGGCCCCAATAGTTGAGCTTCAGCCAGTGGATGTGCACGGTCTGCAGCCAGCCGATGTCGTGGTCGGTGCACGGGTCGCCGGGGGCGCCGGTGACTTCGACGTCGGCCTTCGCCTCGAGCGGCGAAGTCACCGCGAAGGACAGCGGCCAGTCGACGTTGCCGGCACCGTCGTCGCTGGGATCATCGAGCATGCCTTCATGGCGGTCGATGCCGTGCACCACGACGCCGACGGCGGGCGAGCGCTGCACCCGTCCGGTCGCGACGTGCTCGGCGATGCGCTCGACGGGGCGGCCGGCCTCGAGCCCGTGCAGGATCTGCCGGATCGCCGCGCGCGGCGCCGGATGGGCGAGCGGGCGGCGGGCGCTGCGCCGCTCGGCGGTCGCGAAGGTCTGCATGATCCGCCTCCGCGGGGCCTACAGCCCGCTGATGAACACCAGGTTGGCCGCTGCCTGCGCCGGCTGTCGGCTGACGTTGAACAGCACGAACTGGTCGCCGCTCTGCACGGCGCGGTTGGCGGTGTAGATCGCGGTGTCGGCGTAGACCCAGCCGGCGTTGACGCCGTTGCTGTTGGTGTCCGGGTCCTCGAACAGCGTGCCGGCCAGGCCGACGTGTCCGGCCAGCCACTCGGCGTTGCCGAGCGCCAGCACGTTGTCGTTCCACAACTGCGTCGCGTGCAGCCCCTCGAGCGGGCCGGCCTGGTCGGCCGCCAGCCGCTGGCGGATCTGCGCGAGCATCTGTGCGCCGAGTCGCAGCCGCGTCAGGTGATTGTGATGGGCTTCGAGCCGCCCGCTGCCCGGCATCAGCGTGGTGAAACCTTGGCGCAGTTGGCCCTCGAAGCTGCCGCGCTCGTCGGCGTCCAGCGGGGCGACGGCGGGCAGGCCATAGAGCTCGAGCGCACCGCGCAGGCGGTTGTGCGCGAGCACGGTTTCGGCTGCGCCATCGACCAGCGCCAGCGCGGTGCCGGCGTGGGCTTCGGCGGTCGTGTCGCGCAGCTCGACCAGGTATCCGGCCAGCAGCGCGCCGGTCGGCGCGGGGGACTGCAGCGACACCAGCAGGCGCACCCAGGCGGTGATCTCGCGCTGGGAAAAGGGATCGGCCTGGTTCAGCGGACCCAGGCGCTGGACCAGCGCCTGCACCAGCGCTTGCCGCTGTTCCACGGGAAGCGCGGCGGCGGCCAAACCCGCGGCTTCGGCGCCGGGCAGGAAGGCGCGGCGGTCGAAGGCGGCGTCGAACAGGCCGTCGAACGGCGCGAGGCCGGCGAAGACCTGGCGTGGCGGGTCGAAGCTGGTCGGCACGTGCGCCTCGAGCCCGCAGCGTTCGAGGTGCACGTCCCAGGCACCGGCGATCGCGAGCAGCGGCCTGTCGCCGCTGTCGGTCGTCCAGGCGTCGACGCCGCTGAACCGCACCGCGCTGCAGCCCTGACACCGCAGCTGCAGCGAGCCCTGCGGATTGAACAGCTCGAGCTCGGCCAGCGCGAGCGCGGCCAGGCCATTGAAGACCAGCGGCTCGACGACGCGCACGCGGGTCGCGGCGCCGCAGCCGTGCAGATCGAGCACCACGCCGGGCTGCGCGAGCAGCAGCCCGTTGGGCACCACGTGCTCGCCGGGCAGCAGGCACAGGCACAGCGCGCGCAGCCCCTGGCCGAGCAGCGCGGCGATCGCCGTCTGCAGGTCGGGGAACTGCCCGCCCTGGCCGACGGTGACGCGGCAGCCGCCGCCGGCGGGGCGCGCGCACAGCGCGTCGAGCGCCTCGGCGACGGTGCGCATCGCCGGGTTCAGCGCGGCGCAGGCGGCGCTCGGCGCATAGCCGACGTGCTCGGCGCGGATGTCGCACAGGAGCTGGAGCGCCTCGGCGACGTTGCCGACCGCCGCGCCCTGGTACAGCGAAGTGGCACAGGGCTGGGTGAAGCCGATCTGTTCGGCGCGCACGTCGCACAACAGCGCCAGCGCCTCGGCGACGGTGTCGACCGCCGCGCCCTGGAACACCGAGGTGTTGCACGGCTGGGTGAAGCCGATGTGCTCGGCCTGGATGCTGCAGACGCGGTCGAGCGCCTTCTGCACCGTGTTGTCGGCCGCCGTGAACAAGCCGCTCGGGCAGACCGCGCTGTAGCCGATGTCGGGGGCGTTCAGCGCCGACAGCGGCGGAAAGCGCAGGCGCCGCCACTCGGGGGAGCCGTCCTCGACCGCCACGGCCTGGCCTGCGGCATCGAGTGCCGCCAGGCGCAGGTAGTGGTGGCGGATCCCCGCAGGTTCGCTCAGCGCCAGCAGCGGCGGGATCACGAAGGCGGGGTCTTCGGCGCGCGCCAGCAGGTACTGGTTGACGGTTTCGCTGCGTACCACCGCCTGCCAGAAGTCGCCGGCCAGCACCGCGGTCGCGGCGGCGGCGCGCCAGTCGAGCACGTGCTGCGTCAGCGGAAGCGTCACGCGGTCGGCGGCGAGCACCAGGTCGACGGCGATGTCGCGGCCGCGTTCGCGCACGCGGTTGCAGACCCAGATCGCGCCGTCGTGCTCGAGCTCGGCGTAGCCGTCCCAGCGCCGCACCCAGGGGCGGGCGGCGGGCAGCGGGTCGGGCCAGGCGTCGACGATCAGCCCGCGCGCCGGCGCGAAGCCGCCCGACTCGGGCAGCACGCCGAGGTGGCATTCGGCGGCCAGATCGTAGAACTCGTAGGCGTAGCCTGAGGCGACGAAGCCGGACGGCATGTCGTCGAAGGGCTGCGCCGCGTGGTGCTCGGCGCCGTTCTCGCGCGACCACTTCAGCGTCACGATCGGGCCGGCGGCGCCGCGGCGCACGTCGTGCACCTCGACGCGGAACAGGTGGTTGCCGATGTCCTGGCGCAGGTCGACCTGCTCGGCGCAGGGGTCGCAGGGATCGGTCGCGGTCTGCTCTTCGCGCAGCCGCACCTCGAGCCGGGCCGCACCGATCGCCGGCAGCGCATCGAGGGTGGCCTGGTCGGGGGCCCACTTGACCTGGCACATCGTACGCATCCGCGTGCAGGTGTCGGCGCCGGCGAGCCCGGCATCGAGCAGCGCCGGGTCTTCGAGGAAGGTTACGACACGCTGCCAGACGTCGGCGTACAGCACGCAGGGCTGGCCCGCTGGCAGCGGCGGCGCCTGCGGCAGGTCGGGCTGCGCGGTGTAGGCGAAGGGCGCGGTGCCGGGGATGCGCGCCGGGATTCCGGCTACGTACAGCCGCCCCGGGCGGATCGTGCCGTCGGCCTCGATTCCGGCGCCGCCTGCGGCCGGCGCGCCCGAAGCCACGGCATCGTCGAGCGCGCCCTCGAGCCGCGTGCGGATCAGCTCGGCGAGCTCGTTCCAGTCGGCGTCGGTGACCATCCGCCCCTGCTGCTGGTAGACGCCCGAGTAGCGCTGCGCGGGATCGAAGCTGTCGCGCGAGATCTGGGTCTTCATGGCCTCGTCCCTCAGTCCGTGATCAGGATCGGCGGCGCGCAGACCAGCTGGTCGTCGTAGACCAGCGCCGGCGCGAGGCCGAGCGGCAGGTATTCGGCGAGCTTGTCGAGCACCGCCCGGTCTTTCAGCGCGTACGCACGGTGGTGGTAGGCGCCGAGCTCGCCGCCATCTTCGGCGCCGGCGCGGATCGCCGTCGGGCAGGCCGGGTGCAGCACGCCGCAGCCGCGCCGGCCGAAGCCGGCGGCGAACAACACCGGCGCTTCGGCGGTGCAGCCGAGGCCGGCACGCGCGAGCAGCACCGGCGGCACGCGCGAGAAGCGCAGGCAGTCGCCGGCATCCGCCGGCGTGTCGACCGTGCCGGCGAAGAGACTGTCGCTGGCCTCGAGCCGCAGCGCCTCGAGCGCGCCGAGCACCGTCGTCGCGAGCAGCCGCGCCGAGCCCAGCACCTCGACTTCGCCGAGCAGGCAGTCCTCGGCGATCAACCCCTCGGCGATCGACCCCGGTTCCGGCCCCGGCGGCGGGTCGACCTCGACGCGGCCGACTGCGCAGCGGCGCAGCTCCAGCCATCCGCCGCTGACGCGCAGCGTGCCGCTGACGATGCGGTCCTCGAGCGTCTGGTCGCCGACGAGCGTCAGGTCCTCGGGCGGGCCGGCGAGGTCTTCGGCAAAGAAACCGGCCGGCGGCGGCAGGTACAGAACCAGCCGGCGCGGGTGGGCGTGGCCGCGGCTCCAGTCGGGGTCGCGCAGGTCGGCGGTGCGCCGGCTCCAGTCCTGGTGGCTGCCGGGGAAGCACGGTGCACCGCGCGGGTTCGACGGTCGCCACGTGACCACGGTGCCGTCGGGCAGGCGGCGCTGGCGCGCCCCCGGTTCGTCGGCTGCGGCGGCGACCGCGCGCGAGTACCGGCGCAGGTCCACCGTCACCGCCGGAAGCTCGGGGTGGCGCGCGGCTTCGAGCGGGTCGCGCAGGTCCAGCCCCGGTTGCGGCACCAGCGCCAGGTCGACGCGCGGCGTCACCGCGACGCGCTTCCAGCCTTCCTGCAGCTCGGTCTCGAGCCCGGACACCACCTGCACCACGTCTTCGATCGTCGCCAAGGTGCCCTTGCCCTGGCGCCAGCGGATCGCGCGCGCGACCTCTTCGCGGCGGCCGTCGGCGAGCGGCGATGCCGGGCGCGCGTCGACCAGCTGCGCCAGGTAGGGGATCACCCACTCCTGGCACACGCGCCCCTGCGCGGTCGGCTCGGCGTCGGGAAAGGCGTCGGCCAGACGCTGGTCGAGCGTGCCGCGCAGCGCGTCGAGCAGCTCGCCGAAGGCGTCGAGGTAGCCGGCCAGATCGCCGTCCTGGTCGCGGCTGCGGTAGAGCTCGGGCAGCAGCGCGTAGAGCTGGCGGCCGATCCGCGAGGCGGGGGTGCTCATGGCAGGGCCTCCTCGGCGCTCAGGGCGAGCCGCGTCGCCGGCAGGTACAAGAGCTCGGCGGGGCCGGCGGCGATGCGCCGCTGCAGCCCCGGCGTGGCGTCGGTCGCGAATACGCCGATGCGCGAGTTCACCACGCCGGCGACGTTCTCGATCGCCGCGTAGGCGGCGCTGAGGAAGGCGTCGTCGCCGATGTGCCGCGTCTCGAGCGCGAACGCGGCGAGCAGCGCACCGCGCGCCGCGGCGACGATCGCTTCGGCTTCACCGAAGCTCGGGTCGACGCCGAGCGTCGCGGCGAGCTCGAGCTCGCGCGGCGTGTAGCGCGACACGCGGATCGTCACCTCGGGCAGCGCGCGCGCCGCCAGGTAGGCGTGAAGCTCTTCGGCGAGCTCGGGGGCGAGCTCGCCACCGCCGGCCGGAACCACGACCACCTCGACCCGCGCGCCGCGCGCCCCCGGCGCCGGGCGGCGGAAGGCGCGCGCCTGCCACACCGAGGCGTGGCTCGCGGCCAAGTGCTCGAAGTCGGCCAGCGCCACCGCGCGCTCGAGCGTCAGCACCGTCGCCGGCGCCGCGCGGCGCAGCGACTCGACCGGCTCGCGGTCGTTGCCGCCGGTGGCGGGTAGCGGCTGGCGCACCGCCGCGATCCGCGGGTGCGGCTTGGCGGGCTTGGTGAAGCTTGCAGGGGCGAGGTTGCCGGCGAGTCCGGTGCCGACGCGGAATTCGGCGCGGACGTTGCCGCTGCCGGTCGGCAGCCGCCGGCCGTGCACGCCGTCGCCGAAGCCGAGCTCGAGCAGCCCGTCCTCGTCCAGGCGCACGGTGTAGGCGCGCGCCTCGGGCGCGACCTCGTTCAGCGTCGAAACCTGGTCCCAGGCCTGGCCGTCGACCGTCAGCGTGATCGCCGCGGCGACGCCGGCGCGCTGGGTCCGGTCGGCGACGAAGGCGACGTCCTGCTCGGCGAGCACGAAGCGCTGGCGGCTGCGCGTGGCGTCGCCGTTACCGAGGATCTTTGCCGGGCGGCTCTCGCCGTGGCCGGCGCGGACCACGTTGGCCGACAGCAGCAGATCGGCGTAGGTGGTCCCGGCCGGCAGATCGTCGGCGAGCAGCAGCGCATCGCCCTGCGCCGAGGGCTGCACCTCGACCAGGCTGGTCAGCAGCGCCTGGCCGCCGCCTTCGACGATCAACTTGCGCCCGGCCGTCAGGAGCGCCGGCGCGCTTCCCGCGAGCGGCACCAGGCGGCCGGCGAGCGGCGTGGCGTTGATCTGCCAGCCGGCGAGCCGGGCCTGGAGCTTGAAGCCGGTATGGACGCGGCTCGCCGCCAGGTACCAGTCGCCGCCGCCGCGGTCCGCCCAGGCGGCGGCGAGCCGCGCCTCGCCGGCGTCGCGGTCGAGCGCGATCGCTTCGAGCCGGCCCCAGGCGAGCTGCGCGCCCATCACCAGCACCGCCGGCGCGCCGACCGCGGCGTGCTTGGGCAAAGGTGTGACCAGCTCGCGCGGCAGGTGGCCGTTGTCCTTGGCGATGTAGCTGTCGGTGGCCCAGGGGCCTGCGCCCAGCGGCGGCACCAGCAGGTGCTGCGGGTTGGCGAGCGCCGGTTCGCCGGCCGGGCGCGACAGCCGCAGCGTGGTGTAGCCGCTGCCGGGGTCGTCGGGCACCGGCGCGCGGTAGTCGGCGGCCATCACCGCGTAATTGGCGACCAGCCCGGCGTCGCGGTGCGCGACGATGGCACCGGCGAGCCGCGACCAGTCGCCGGCGAGCTCGAGCGCGACGATGGCGCCGGCCAGACGCTCGCCGATGCGGCTGACCGAGACCTGCACCGGCCGCGCGACGCTGGCCTGGCGCGTGTCCAGGGGCCCCAGCGTGCGGTCGAGCACCAGCCGCGTGCCGCGCACGTGGGCGACGCGGCGGTGATAGGCGTTGGCACCGTCGCTGACGTAGACGACCTCGTTTTGCAGCAGCCCCGCGGGCGGCGCGGCGAGGTGCAGCACGCGATCGATCGCGACCGGGCCGGCGGGCGTCGGGCCGAGCGGTGCCAGGCGCTCCTTCGGCAGCAGGTGCACCAACGTGTGACCGCGCACCAGGCTCGCGGCGAGCGGCGGGCTCACGGCGAGCTCGGTGTGGTCGGCGAACTGGCGCACCTCGTCGATCAGGTAGGCGCGAAGCGCGCCGTCGCGCTCGTCTTCGAGCACCAGCGGCTGGCCGGCGGCCAAGTCCTCGACGCGCGCCTCGAGCGCGAGCACGCTGCCCGCCAGCGGCTGCGGGTTGCGGTCGTGGTCGCGCGGGCGCAGCGCGTTCAGCGCCGGGTCGAGATCGAGGTCTTCGAGCGTCTCGAACACCACCGGCAGCCCGCCGTCGGGCGGGATGTGCTTCAGTGCGAACCCCGCGGCGATCGTGCCGGCCGAACTGGCGTCGAGCGCGAGCGAGGTCGAGGCCGACGCCGGCGGGGCCGGGGCGTAGTCGAGCATCGCCACCAGCCGGCGTACGCTGTCCCATTCGCCGGCGGTGCCGAGGTAGCCCTCGTTGGCGTAGCGGTCGAGGTGCTCGGTCAGCACGTGGACGCTGCGGGCGAACGCGCGCGCGATCTCCCAGCCCCAGTCGGCGCGGGCATCGATGTCGGCCGCCGGCAGCGGCCAGGTCGGGAAGCGCGCCGCCAGCGATTCGCGCAGCCGCTTACGCCAGGTCGCGACATTGCCGTCGACGTAGCGGATGCGGGCGAGCCCGGCGCGGTTCCAGCGGGTCAGGTCGGCCATCGTTGCCTCCTCAGCCGGCGCGGCCGCCGTGCAGGAACAGCGCGTAGCGGCCGCGCTCGGGGCGAGCCGGGTCGTTGTCGCAGGCGGCGATCTCGATGCCCTCGAGCGCGACCCGGCCTGCGGCGAGCTGGTCGGGCTGGTGCGCGCCGATGCGCCGCAAGGCGTTCAGGCACACGTCCTCGACGCCGTCGAGCGCCATCAGCGCCTGGTACAGGTCGCTGGCGTAGACGTCTTCGCCGAAGGCGAGCCGGCCCGGTTCGAAGAAGCCCCCGGCGCCGGTGCCGAGCGCGGCCTCGACCGCATCGCGCACCTCGGAGCGGAAGTACTCGGGCTTCACGCGCACCGAGACCGACAGGAACAGCCCGACGAACACGGCGTCGGCGAGCACCACTTCGGTGCCGGCCATGCGCAGCGCCTCGACGTAGGGCGCGAGCGCGGCGCGGTAGGTCGGGGTGGCCAGTCCCTGCACCGGCGCCGGCCAGCCGTTCGCCGCCGACCAGGCCAGCGTCTCGGCGAGCAGGTCCCGGCCTGCAGCGCTGGTGTCGAAGCGCTCGTCGAGCATCGCGTCGCCGGCGAGCACCGTGGCTACGCGCAGCCGCGGCCAGGCGCCGCTCCACTCGGGCCAGGCCGAGGCGCGCAGCACCAGCGGGTGCTCGGCGAGCCGCGCGGCGGCGTCCTCGGCGGTGACGATGCGCCGCTGGGTGTGGATCGCGCGCGGTCCGGCCAGGCGCGCCTCGTCCATGCGCCGGGGTTCGCGGTTCCACAGCCGCTCGAGCTCGGCGGCATCGGCGAGGCCCTCGGCGCGCACGGCATCGAAACCGATGAAGGCGAGCAGCCGGCGCACCGAGGCCGGCTGGCGCGCGGTCTCGAGCACCGCCTCGGCCGACACGCGGTCGAGCATGTCGGAGAGCTGGTCGAGCACCGCGGCCAAGGCCTCGACCAGCACCACCTCGAGGTCGGCGGCGGTCCAGCGGCTGCGCTCGGGGAAACGCGCGGCCAGCTCTTCGAGCACGAAGCGGCGGATGCCGTCGTAATCGCGCACGCGCCAGTCGAAGTCGTCGCCGACCGCGGGCAGGGCTTGCGGCAGTACGACCTTGCGGCGGCCGCAGTCGGGGCAGCTCGGCTCGCCGGGCGGGGTGAAGACGACGCTGACGGACGGGTTGTCGGCCATGGCTCAGCCTCCGAGCCGCACGTTCAGCGTCTGGGCGATGCCGAGCCGGGTCAGCGCGTAGCGGATCGTGATCAGGAGCTGCTCGCCTTCGCCCTCGACCGCGATCTCGATGCTCTTCGGGTCGGCTTCGCCGGCGAGGGCCTCGGCGACCGCGGCCTGCAGGCGCTTGCGCGTCAGCTCCCACAGCGGCGAGCTGTTCGGCTCGAACACCAGCCCGCGCACGCCGGCGCCGAACTCGGGCCGGAACACGCGCTCGCCGGGCTGCGTGAACAGGATCTGCTCGATCTGCTGGCGCACGTGCTCGGCGCGCCCGCAGGCGACGGCGCCGGCTTCGGTGATGCGCAACGGGAAGGCGAGATACGGGGTTTCGGTCAGTCGGGCCATCGCCGCCTCCTCATGCGCTCATCACCTTGGTCGACAGGCTGCTGGTCTCGCCCTGCGGGATCGGCGGACCCGAGGGGCCGACGCCGGTCGGGTGGACGTGGGTCGCGAACAGCGTCAGGAAGCTGGTGCCCTTGATCAGCGGCTCGCCGCCCTCGCCGCCGAGCGCGACCATCTGCCCCTTGACCACGACCTGCGTGCCCTCGACCGTGATCCCCGCGGCGCTGGTGGCGATCTTGTTGCCGTTGGCGTCCTCGAGCGTGACGCCCTGCGCGCTCAGCGTCAGCGTGTTGCCGTTGGCGTCCTCGACGACGATCTGGCCGTTCTCGGTGTCGAGTTTGGCGCTGTTGCCGGCCTGATCGACGAGTTGGGCGTTGCCCTTGGCGTCGAGCGTCAGCTGGGCGCCGCCGCTGTGCGCGAGCACGATCTGCTCTTCGCCGGATTCGTCGTCGAACTGCAGACGGTGGCCACCCGGGGTCTTCAGCAGGCGCGTCGTCGGCGGCGAGACCGCAGCCTCGGTCGGCGGATCGCCGCTCGCCTGCCAGAAGGTCCCGGTCCAGATCGGGCGCGACAGCTCGCCCTCTTCGAACTCGACCCAGACTTGCGCGCCGACCTCGGGCACCAGGAACAGCCCCTGGTCGGCGAGTCCGCCGAAGGGCAGGCAGGGCAGCGCCCAGCCGGTCTCGGTCTGGCCGAGCAGCGAAGGCACCTGCAGCCGCAGCCGGGCGCGCTTGTCGGGGTCGTCGTTGTCGGTGACGAAGCCGCGGTACTTGCCGTAGTACTTGCCCTGCACCTGGCGCACGAGCTGGCGGAGCAGTTCCTCGTCCATGGGCCTCCTCCTAGCCGAACGACACCGAGACCGAGCCGCCGAACAGCGCGCCCAGCGGGTCGCCGCCGCCCGCCGGCAGGTTGTCGCCGTAGGCGTTGCGCAACAGCCCGAAGCTCTGGCGGTAGCCGTCGAGCGAGAAGCGGTGGTCGACGCTGTCGACGTAGTAGATCCCGCCCAGCCATTCGCCGATGCCGTCGACCCCGACCGGCAGCCCCGGGACCAGCACGTGGCCGTACAGGCTGCCGTCGAGCTCACCGCTCGCGTGCACGCGCAGGCTCAGTTCGTTGACGCGCTGCTGCGCGCGCGCGCGCAGCTCGGCCTCGGCGACGCCGCCCATGCGGCTCAGGCGCCAGGTGAACTCGGGCAGCCCCGATGCGCTGCTGTCGGCCGGCGTGGTGCCGAGCGACGGCAGGTCGGGCTTGACCGTCTCGCTCTGCGTGCCGCTGCCGGTGTCCTCGGCGCGGTCGTAGGCGACGGCGTCGGGCTGGTGGCCGTCGCTGTTGACGCTGAACCGGTAGGCGTTGCTGGCCGAGCCGGCGTAGACCATGACCGTCGGCTGCGCCGGCGCCTCGAGGCGCATCGGGCCGAAGTACACCGTGTCGGGGTAGAAGATCAGCTCGTAGCCGTTGGCTTCGGCGCGCGCCTGCAGCAAGCGGATGTCGGTGCCGTCCTGGTTCAGCTCGAGCCCCGACAGCCCGCCGGCGTTGTCGGGGTCGGGTGCCAGGCCGTGCTCGGTCAGGATCATCGGCACGATGGTGCCGTCGTCGAGCGGCAGCTCGGGCGTGCCCCAGGCGCGGCGCTGGTGGGTGCGGTCGAGCGCGAGCGAGGCGTCCTGTGCGTGCACGCGCACCAGCGCGGCCGAGGGGTCCTCGGGGTATTCGGCCTCGATCTGGCGGATGTAGCCGCGCAGGATGGTTTCCTCGCGGCTGCCGAAGGCGGCGATGATCACGATCGGCTCCCACGGCGCGAACAGCCCGGCGTCCTGAACGCTCCAGCGGCCGTGCTCGTCGCGGCGGCTCTCGAACACCAGCGTCGCCGTCGCCGCGGCGGTGCGCGAGGTCTGCACCGTCAGCTCGGTCAGGAAGGGGTAGAGCTCGACGATCTCGGTCTCGCCGCGGCCGACCTTGACGAGGCATTCGGCCGGTTCGCGCTCGGGCCCGCCCAGGAGTCCTCCCAGCAGCGCCATCGTCGCCTACTCCCGCGCCCGGGGGATCACGATCACCGTGCCCTCGAGCTCGGACGCCAGCAGGTCGGCGCCGTTCAGGAACTCGGGGTTGGCGTCGACGATGCGCCACCACAGCCGGTCGTCGTTGTAGTAGTGGCGCGCGAGCAGGTCGAGGCGGTCGCCGGCGCTCAGCGTGTGCTCGACCACGCCGGTGGCGGCGCCGATCTCGCGCGCGCGCACGCCGGCGAAGGGCTCGGTCTCGTCGGCGCGCAGGCCGAAGGCGCGGGCCTTGTCGTAGCGCGATCCCTTGAAGAACATCAGAACAGTCCTCCGATGGCGCTGGCCGCGGTGCGGCCGGTGTTCAGTGCCGACATCAGCACCTGGCGCACCTGCTCGACGCTCCAGAACGGGTTGTTGCCCTCGATCACCTGCATCGTCAGCGTGACCTCGGCGCGGTAGGGCACCAGGTTCGGCAGGTGCGCCTGCTCGTCGACCTGAACCGAGCTCAGGAACACCGGCAGGATGTGGGTTCCCCAGACGAACAGCAGCACCGAGGCCGATTCGTTGCGCTGGAAGGCGCGCGGCTGCCCCAGCCCCAGGCTGGCGAGCATCTGCAGCCCCCCGGGCCCCTGCGCCTTGGGCTCGACCATCGAGCGCAGCGTCGCCAGCTCGGGCTCGATGCCGAACTCGGTGGCGATCGGCTCGCCGTCGTTGAGGCGGTCGGTGACGTCGAACAGCGCGGTGATGCTGAAGCTCTCGGGCTGCACCGTGACCCCCTGCGAGGCACGCGGGGTCTCGGTCGGCAGGAAGAAGTCGTAACCGTTGCGCGTGCCCGGTGCCTGGCCGGTGCGCACCGTGACGGTGCGCGTGCGCGACAGCGTGCGCGGGTTGAACTCGAACACCAGCACCAGCGGCGGGATCGCCAGCGCGTACTCGATCAGCACGGCCTTGGTGACGTTCAGCATCGCTCGGCTCCGGTCGAATCATTCGCTGTCAGCGGGGCGAGGGGGATGTCGCGGAGCGGATTACGCGCGCCGCGGGCGCAGGACAGCGCGGAGCGGCGCCGTACCTCGGAGGCGTACACGGATGTAC
>JBDHRG010000326.1:0-2692 GCA_039807445.1 Candidatus Competibacteraceae bacterium | reverse complement strand
GAAGTACTGCCAATGTACTGCCGCATGCAGGTACTGACAATGGGACTTACTCCCACGCAACCCGTTCAGCTTGAGCGGCGCAGTCGCTTCGCTCTCTACAGCCCGCCGCCGGCGCTGATCGAGCACTTCGGTCTGCCGCCGCAGCGCGAACTCGAGCTGCGACCACACTACAACGTCGCGCCGACGCGGACCGTGCCGGTGGGGACCGTCGCTGCCTGGGAGCTGTGGCTTGCTAGGGGTTTCGAGTAGCCCTGCCGACTAACGCCGCGGAGGCTCAGGGAGGCGAATGACTCGACCCAGCGCCGGCACTGCCGTAGCTGCCACTTGCTCAGACGCAATACTGTTCACTTTGCGTACTAAGTGATTGACTTAATTGGCTCTGATTGGCCGAGCTGCCTGGGAATCTCTCGTGAGCGAGGCATCCGGGTAACCCCGCGAAAGTACCTTAACTGAACGGTATTACGCTTAGCCCCACAAAACATTCACTCAAGGCATACATAAAATGCTTGACGTGCTCCGAGCGCAGAACTATCGTTGCACCCTTTAAACATGCACTTGGAGCATACATAAAATGAACAAAAACTACAGATCGTCCACCCGCCTATCCGCCAGCGAAGCCGAGCTGATCGCCGAGGTCATCGGCGTCGTCGAGGGTCTCGACCGTGCCTTCCAGGCGGCGGTCCTCGGTATCCCGGTATTTGGTGGCCGCTACACCGAACAGGCGCGCGTTAGACGCCTCGTCGACACCGCCCCCACCGAACTGCCCGACCTGACCATGATGTCGGTGCCGGAGCTGATGTGCGACGTGTACGGGCGGGCGTTCGAATGGGACATCGCCGGCGAGCCACTGGTGTCACCGGAGCACCTGAAGCGGACGCACGCGGTATTCGTGATGCGCGCCCTCTACGACTACGTCACCCAGGCGCGCTGGCCAGAGCGGAGCGACTCGATCGACTTCTTCTTGTGTCACGCCACCCTCCTCTGTGCCTTCAGCGACATCGCCAGCGAGATGATCGCCGTCGACGGCCCAAGCATCTGCCGTCAGGTCCTGGAGCGCGCGATCGCCCGCTCCAACCTGGACATCGGCCTCGGTCGCATGGAGCAGCACCACGGCAGCTTCACCCATTTCCTGAGTCGGTCGGAGCAGCGCGACAACATCCTCACGCTCCGCGACATTGCCCTGCTCGCCAACATGAGCGAGAAGAGCGTGCGCAACGCCACCTTCGAGCAGGGCGGCAAGGGTCTGCGGGTCGAGCGCGATCGCGAGCTGTTCTACGTCAAGCCCGAGGAGGCGCTGCGCTGGCTGCGCGGCCGCCGCGGCTTCAAGGAAACCCGCTTCTACACCAGCGCCGACCAGGCCGACGCCTGAGGGAGAGAGACCCACGATGAGCACCGCCACCGCCCACGACATGCCCCTCGACACCCGCACACCGCGCACGAGCCGCCACGCCGAAGTCCGCAGCCGGCAGCGCGGCATCCCGCCGCTGATCCTCGACTGGCTGGTCCGCTACGGCAATCGCGAGCACGACGGCCACGGCGCCGAGGTGCACTTCTTCGACCGCGCAGCCCGCCGCCGGCTGGGCCAGGTGGCCGGCGACGCCGCGCTCGGCCGACTCGGCGATTTGCTCGACGCCTATGCCGTGGTCAGCGCCGACGGCGCCGTGGTCACGGTTGGCCACCGCTACCGGCGCATCCGGCGACGCTGAGCACGCCGCCCGCCCCCGTCTCGAACATCGACCCCAGGAACGAACACGATCAAGATGGACACGCCCAATCTCTTCCCGCAGTACCTCGACACCCTCCACACCCTGCCTGCGCTCGACAGACACACCGGCCGCCTGCCGCAGTCGCTGCGTCTGGCTCGCGACGGTGAGCTCGAGGTGTTCTACGCGCCGTTCGACTACATCAACACGGACGCGAAGCTGGTGATCGTCGGCATCACGCCCGGCTACCAACAGGCGGCCAATGCCCTCGACGCCGCGCGACGGCTGCTCGCCACCGGCCAGGACGCCGACACCGCGCTGCGCGCCGCCAAGCTCGCCGGCAGCTTCAGCGGCCCGCTGCGCGCCAACCTGGTGGCGCTGCTCGACCGCTTCCGTGTCCACGACTGGCTCGGCATCGCCAGCTGCGCGCAGCTGTTCGGTCCGGCCTCGCACCTGGTGCACTTCACTTCGCTGCTGCGGTACCCGGTGTTCGAAGGCGGCAGCAACTACAACGGCAGCGCACTGCGCGCGCCGCTGCCACGGCAGCAGTTCGACGCCTGGTTCGCGCGGGAAGTGGCGGCGCTGCCGGAAGCCTGTTTCGTCCCGCTTGGGCGGCGGGTCGAGGAAGGCCTCAACGCACTGGTCGCCCACGGCGTGCTCGACGAATCGCGCGTGCTCGCCGGGCTGGTGCATCCTTCGCCGGAGAACGGCGAGCGCATCGCCTACCTGCTCGGCCGCAAGCCGCGGGCGGAACTGTCCGCCAAGACGCCCGCGGATCCCTACGGCGCCCGCATCGTGCTGAACGGGCGCGACGCCGACAAGCTCGGCCGTGCGGCGGCGGAGCTGGCGGCGGAAGGCCATGCCGCCGAGATCGCCGCCTTCGACGTGACGGACCGCGACGCGGTCGCCGCCGGCGTCGACCGGATCGAGACGGAGATCGGGCCGATCGAAATCCTCGTCAGCAATGCCGGCATGCAGTTCCGCACGCC